>NZ_BAABIQ010000038.1:0-166265 GCF_039542865.1 Olivibacter ginsenosidimutans
TTTCAGACATGACCATGCTATCGGCATTAAACAGAAAAACATCGTGCAATAGAAAACAAATAACCTTTTTTTGCCGCTTCGAAATTTAACCGGACAACACTGAAAAAAATTAAGCATTTCCGATACGTAATAAAATCCATCACAATCATAAAATCAACTATTTAACAATTGTTATAAATAGGCGAATTTTACCTTCACTAGTTCGCGTAAATCAATAATGTTTCAAAGAATGGCGTCAGAAACGATATGAACGTTTAGAAACATTCAGCAAAACACAATAGAAAATCAGATGACTAAAACAATTTTAACCATAGTTATAACATGGGTACTGGTCTTATCCAGTACGCTTAGTAAAGGACAGCAGGTTCAATCCAAAAAAATAGACCTCTCTGGATCCTGGGCATTTGCAATAGACTCGTTGGATCAGGGCGTGAAAGAGAAATGGTTTAATAAGAAGTTTGGTGACAAGGTTCGTTTACCCGGTTCCATGACGACGAACGGCAAAGGGGATGAGATCACACTAAAAATTCACTGGACTGGTGATACCAGGCCAGATGGTGCTTATTGGAAAGATTCCAGTTATGCCAAATACAGACAACCTGAAAATATCAAGGTGCCGTTTTGGCTACAGCCAAACAAAGTTTACGTGGGGCCCGCATGGTACCAAAAGGAAGTAACAATTCCTAAAAGCTGGTCAGGGCAACATATCGCGTTATTTTTAGAAAGATGTCATTGGGAAACAATGTTATGGATAGACGGAAAACAAGCTGGAATGCAAAATGCACTAGGGGCACCACACCGTTATACCTTGGACCAGCTATTGACACCAGGCAAGCATACCCTTGTGCTGAGGATTGACAACCGGATCAAGGATATCGATCCAGGAAGAGATGCCCACAGCATAAGTGACCATACGCAAACCAATTGGAATGGTATCATTGGAAAATTGGAGCTCATCGCTAGGCCAACAGCCTACCTCTCATCTATCCAACTCTACCCAGACATCGACAAAAAGGTTGTGCTGGTCAAAGTTACCATAAATAATATTGCGGCCAACAGTGATCCCTTCGAAGTAAACATGGCTGTCCAAAGTAAGAGTGCGAAAAAAAAATCTTTGCCCATTTTAACAAAGATGGTCAGGCTGGGCAAAGATACTACGCAGTTAACCTTTACGTACAACATGGGGCCTGATCCGGCCTTATGGGACGAGTTTACGCCTAACCTCTATACGATGAAGATATCCTTGAAAGGCAAAAAAACACTCGACACGAAGGATGTGACTTTCGGGATGCGGCAATTTGTGACGAAGGGCCAACAATTTCTGGTTAATAAGCGACCAACTTTTTTACGGGGGACGCTAGAATGTGCCATCTTTCCTAAAACAGGTTTTCCACCGACCGATAAGACTGCTTGGGCTAGAATCTATAAAATATGTCAGTCTTACGGTCTCAATCATGTTCGCTTTCATTCCTGGTGTCCACCGGAGGCGGCCTTTGCCGCCGCTGACGAAGCGGGCATTTATTTATCTGTTGAATGTTCGGCCTGGGCGGCCATCGGCGATGGTAAACCGATCGATAAATTTATCTATGAGGAAAGTAAACGCATCGTTAATGCTTTCGGCAATCACCCATCTTTTTGTATGTTGGCTTATGGCAATGAGCCGGCGGGCACCCACTCGAAAGAATTTCTGACCAGCTTTATAAAATATTGGAAAGAAAAAGATGCCCGCAGATTATATACATCGGGTTCTGGCTGGCCAATTATTCCCGAAAGCGATTACAACAGTACCGGTGATCCGCGGATCGGCTTTTGGGGTACAGGTTTTAACAGCGTGCTCAATAACGGTACGCCAAGAACAGATTATGACTGGTCATCTATTGTGAATAAATGGCCCCAGCCTACTGTTAGCCATGAGATCGGACAATGGTGTGTATATCCCGACTTTAAGGAGATAAAAAAATATGATGGCGTACTAAAGCCGAAGAATTTCGATATTTTCTACGATCGCTTAAAGGAAAATCACCTCGAAACACTAGCCGATAGCTTTTTTTATGCCTCCGGAAAGCTTCAGGTACTCTGTTACAAAAATGAAATCGAAGCGGCGTTGAGAACACCTAATTTTGGAGGTTTTCAGTTACTTGACCTTCACGATTTTCCCGGACAGGGAACAGCGCTAGTCGGTGTTTTGGATCCTTTCTGGAATAGTAAAGGCTATGTTTCTGCCGCAGCGTACAGTAGTTTTTGTAATGCGGTGGTTCCATTATTCAGAACCAAAAAGCTCATTTATAAAAATGACGAATTCCTAGATGGAATTATCGAAATCGCCAATTTTGGTCGCTCACCTCTAAAACAGGTTACACCAAAATGGCAACTAAAAAACCAAGCAGGGAAGATTTTATTTCAAGGTCATCTAAAAACCACTGACATTGCGATTGGCAATAACCTTGTGCTTGGGCATCTCAAGCATCCATTATCCACGTTTAGTAGACCAGAGAAGTTATCGCTACAAATAAACGTTGGTGACTATCAAAATTCATGGGATATATTCGTATATCCATCACAGCATCAAAATATTGGAAATGATATTTTAGTAACGCAGACGCTTGACGAAAAGGCTCTTCATACCTTAGATGCTGGCGGCAAAGTTTTACTAACGACCAAGAAAGGGATTATTAAAGAAAATGATGGCGGTAATGTGATGGTAGGATTTTCGCCTATATTCTGGAACTTGTACTGGTCTAATAACCAGCCTCCGCATACGTTAGGTATACTATGTGACCCTAAGCATCCGGCATTCTCCGAGTTCCCTACAGATTATTATAGCAATTGGCAATGGCAGGACGGATTGCTTCACTGTAATGCCATAAGGCTCGATCATCTTTCTAAGGATCTCAAACCCATCGTTCGCATCATAGATGATTGGTATACGGCACGTCCCTTAGGTTTAATTGTTGAGTGCAGCGTGGGAAAAGGGTCGTTGCTGATTTCCGGTATAGACTTATTGACAGATAACGAAAACCGACTCGAAGCCAAACAGTTGCTATATAGCTTAAAAGCTTACATGAGTGGGCCTCAATTTAATCCTTCTGTATCATTAAGCCCTCAGTCTATCAGAAATATTTTTAAATAATTTTTTTGTTTAAAAAACTTATTTTGGCAGCTGTGAATTCCGAATAGTTCATTTAAGATTGACCAGCGTTATGGAATTGAAAATCACACAACCAACTAAAAGTCTTAGCGATTTTGTTGAAAGCTTTTGGATGATCCGAAATGATTCAGCAGAAGAAAAAGAAGTTATTCTGCTGCCCGATGGTCGGTTCGATATCATCTTCTATTCGGCCAAAGAGTCTTTTCATACGACACTTCGTGGCTTAGATACACACCCTGGGCAGGCAATCATTCCCGGAAACGTGGTGATGTTTGCTGTTAGTTTTAAATTACTGGCAATCGAATATTTACTCGACATTAAAATGGCACCGCTATTAAATGAAGGACAGTTGCTACCGAAGCATTTTTGGAATATCGAACCACATGACCTAGAAGATTTTGAAGGTTTTTGCACAAAAGTTTCCCGAATCATGCTTGATCTGATCAAATTTGACATAGATAAGCGCAAACGGGAATTATTTGATCTGATTTATACGTCCAATGGATCGATGACAGTGCAAGCGTTGTCTGACCGTGTAGCCTGGAGCAGAAGACAGATTAACCGATATTTTAACGAGCGGTTTGGACTTTCTTTGAAAACCTATTGCAATATCTTCCGGTTCAAGTCGTCTTTGTTACAGATTAAGGAAGGAAGGTTCTTTCCTGAATTGAATTTTGCAGACCAAACTCACTTTATTAAAGAAGTAAAAAGATTTTCGGGAGTGGTTCCAAAGGAATTAGCTAAAAATAAAAACGGCCGATTTATACTATTATCAGACGTGTCTCAGGAGTAATTTTGTACTCATGGAGATTCAGAACAAAAAGATCGCAATTGTTGGTGGTGGACCGGGAGGACTAACGTTAGCAAGACTTTTACAGTTAAAAGGTGCGAATGTACATGTATATGAGCGGGATATTAATAAAGATGCCCGTATACAGGGAGGCACATTGGACTTACATACCGACTCAGGTTTGGCGGCTCTGGCTAAAGCCGGATTGATGGAAGAGTTTAAAACATATTACCGACCGGAAGCGGGATGGATGCGGGTAGTGGATCATCAGTTACAAATTCATTTCGATGAACATCAGAAAGGTAAAAAGGAAGATTTTGGTGACAGTAACCATAGGCCAGAAATCGACCGAGGACCATTAAGGCAAATTCTGCTGAATGCCCTGGATGAAGGTACTGTTGTTTGGGATAGTCACGTACAATCAATTGAAAAAATACAGGATACATGGCAATTAGTTTTTCAAAATGGGAATACCGCTCGTGCTGATCTGATTATCGGTGCAGATGGGGCAAATTCTAAGATCAGACCGTTCGTGACAGCAATAAAACCTTACTGGACGGGTATTACCATGCTAGAAGGATCGCTAAAAGACGGCGCTAAAACGGCTCCAGTAATCCACAAATTATTGAAAGGAGGAAAGTTATTTGCTTATGGGAAAGAAAAAACACTGATCGTCAGTTCGAAAGGCAATGGTAGTTTTGGATTTGCTGCTAGTTTTAAATCCAATGAGCACTGGGCTAAAGAAAACAATATTGATTTCAACGATCATAAACAAGTTCTTGCCTGGTACAAAAAGGAATTTTCAGCATGGAATCCGGCTTGGTGGGAGCTCTTTAACAGCCCGGACACCATTTTCATCCCACGCCCGCAATATTGCATGCCACTGGATCAGAAATGGAAGGCTAAGGCCGATATTACACTGCTGGGCGATGCTGCTCACTGGATGCCACCTTTTGCAGGTGAAGGTGTAAATATGGCCATGCTGGATGCGTTACAACTTAGTGAAGCCCTTACTAATCCTGTGTTTAGCGATACCAAACAAGCAATAGCTTGCTATGAAAAGCAAATGTTTACCCGATTCGCTAAAATAGGCAAGGATACCTTATTCAATACCAAATGGATGCATCAGCCAAACGCATTGAAGGATATGCTAGCCATGTTCAGCAAAAACAAAATGAAGCAACTTAGATTTCTGACCAAGTATATCATTCAGACCTCTTTCTTTCGAACCCAACTAAATATGGATACGCGAAAAAAAAGGATTCATTAACTGTTATACCCAATCAACTCTCCTGTTAACGCTCTTAAAGCATCGCCCTTGCCCTCTACCCTACCAGATATAACGTATTACCAAATTCTCATCACATTATATAATAGTTTTTATATAACACTAGTATTATTAGTATATTATTAGTCTTTTAGAGGTCTATTTGACGTCTTAAAGACGATAAAAAGACGGCAAAAAGACGATGAAAAGACGATCAATAGTAAAAGAAATTAAGAATTTAATAGAAATTAGGTTTAATTTTGGTAGCTATTCAGGGATAAGCAGGTGATAAGCAAGTATGGACATTGGCCCCAGAAAAAGCAGGATAATACCAAAAGTTTCCTGAAAAGCAGCAAATAAAAGGGACTGAAAAAAGACACCACAAAATAAATTTTTCAATAAAATCAAGTTTTATTTACAACTAACACAGATATCTCACATTTTTCTTGCATATAAGACCAACTTTAGCTAAGTTTGCAACGTTCTATTTCAAAAACGGAAAAAAGAACATAAGAACATGATCAGCGTCTTCACACATCACGTACATTTCCATCATCGCCCTTGCGGCGATATGTAATTAGTATGTTTCTACGTGAAGCACATAACCTCCATCATTATTTAATATATTTTATTTATCGAAGCAGCAGCTATATTGAGTAGATGCTATTTCAAAACTTATACAAAAACTCGATGCCTTCTTTAAAAATTGCCATCCAAAAATCAGGCAGGTTAAATGAAAAATCTGTCGAATTATTAAAGAATTGTGGTTTATCCTTTGAAAATTATAAAAGCTCCCTCATTTCATCGGTTGCTAACTTTCCTTTGGAAATTCTTTTCTTAAGAGACGATGATATCCCAGAGTATGTACAAGACGGCATTGCCGACTTGGGTATTGTAGGCGAAAATGTGATCAACGAAACAGGGGTTGATGTGCATTATCTCCAGCGCCTGGGTTTTGGTAAATGCACCTTGAAAATTGCGGTGCCGAACGATAGCGTGTTTGCACATGTAAAAGACTTGGAAGGCAAGGCTATTGCGACTTCCTATCCGGTTATCCTGAAAAAGTTTTTAGATGACAATCAGGTCAACGCAACGATTCGTACAATCTCCGGATCGGTGGAAATTTCTCCCGGCCTTGGTCTAAGCGATGCGATTTGCGATATCGTCTCTACCGGCGGTACTTTACGCAGCAACGGGTTAAAACCTTTTGCCGATGTGCTTTCTTCAGAAGCGATTTTGATTGGTAAAAATGGTATCGGAAACCATGCGATCGTTAAGGAATTATTACAGCGTATCCAATCGGTTCTTAAAGCGAAAGAAACCAAGTATGTGGTACTGAATGTCGTCCGTGATAACCTGGATACGATCCTTTCCTTACTTCCGGGAGTGAAAAGTCCGACTGTAGTACCTTTAGCGGAAGAAAATTGGGTGGCGGTACATACCGTAATCCAGGAACGCGATTTTTGGGAAAAAATAAACAAGCTCAAAGCGGCCGGCGCCCAAGGCATTGTGGTCATGCCTGTAGAGAAGATTATTATGTAATAGACACAAGATGTAAGACACAAGATTTAAAGGCGAAAGGCAATTACAAGTGATGCGTTCATTGTAAACTATACAGGCACTCACAACTGGCAACTCACAACTTTAAAAAGACTTGATACTTACCTTTTGCTACTCGATACTTCATACAAAAAATGTTAAAAACATATACCTATAGCGAGCTTTCTACAGCAGATTTAAATCAGCTGGTGCTACGTAATACCGACCCAGCTAATGCTATTCAGGAAACGGTGGAAAATATCATCCAAGCGGTTAGAACTAAGGGTGATGATGCCTTGTTGGACTATGCCGAACGCTTTGATCATGTAAAACTCAATCAACTCTTTTTGGATGAGGAAGCCATACAAACACTAGCCTTCAGCATCGGCAGGGAACAGCAACGGGCATTAGAAATTGCCTTTAACAATATCCACAAATTTCATCAACTGCAACTGCGTAAAGAAAAGAAGGTTGATACCATGCCTGGGGTCACCTGCTGGCGTGAACCACGCCCTATTGAACGGGTTGGACTATACATCCCGGGTGGAACCGCCGTACTACCTAGTACGTTTCTGATGTTGGGTATCCCGGCAAGGATCGCAGGTTGCCGGGAAATTGTGGTTTGCTCACCACCACAAGCCGACGGAAAAGTAAACGGCTACTTAGCTTATTGCGCCTATCTATTGAAAATTAAACGGATCTACCTGGTTGGCGGAGCACAAGCGGTTGCGGCAATGGCTTATGGTACAGCAAGTATACCGAAAGTCGACAAAATTTTTGGTCCGGGTAATCAATTTGTAACCAAAGCGAAAACCATTATTCAGGCCACTACATCAACCGCAATTGATATGCCCGCAGGCCCTTCTGAAGTATTGGTGATTGCCAATGATACCAGCAACCCAGACTTTGTAGCGGCCGATTTACTGGCGCAGGCAGAACATGGCAAGGACAGTCAGGCTGTATTGGTTACCAATAGCGTGCAACTTATTGAGCGGGTTAACGAAGCCTTGCGAGAACAACTGGCGGTACTACCCCGGGCAGCAATAGCGGAAGTGGCGATTAGCAACTCTTATGCCATGCTGTGTGGCAATTTGTTGGAAGCAATGGACTTTAGTAATCGCTATGCACCTGAACATTTGATTATTGCGGTAGACGAATGGCAGGAAATAACCCGTAAAATTGTTAATGCTGGATCGGTTTTTCTTGGACACCTAACCCCGGAAAGTGCGGGCGACTATGCCTCGGGCACAAACCATACGCTACCAACCAGCGCTTTTGCCCGTTCATATTCGGGTGTGTCGGTCGACTCGTTTATCAAAAAGATTACCTTTCAACACATTACGCCTGAAGGAATAGAAAATATAGGAAATACCATAGAAATATTAGCAGAACTGGAAGGATTACAAGCCCATAAAAATGCAGTAACGATACGCCTGGAGGCGTTTAGTAACACTGACAGTGGCAAGTAGCAGGAATTTATATAAAGCGCTATGCTGCTCAAAGCTTAGAGCCTATAGCTTACAGCTTTTGAATTATTGATATATTATTTGTTTTTTTTAATGAATCAATGAGTCCGCCAGCTAGCGGAGTTTTTACTTTTAAATTTTGAATTTTTAAATGATCATCGATATAAACAATCTCCTTCGGGATAACATTAAAAAATTAACACCTTATTCGTCTGCCAGAGATGAATTTAAGGGAGAAGCTTCCGTACTATTGGATGCCAATGAAAATGCCTTTGGTTCACCGCTCCCCCATCCGTATAATCGCTATCCGGACCCCTTACAGCAACAATTGAAAAGCAAGATCAGTGCAATTAAGGGTGTTCCCACCAACCATATCTTTTTAGGCAACGGTAGCGATGAAGCGATAGATCTGCTATTCCGCGCATTCTGCCGACCGGGAATAGACAATGTACTTTTGGTTCCGCCCACATACGGCATGTATGAAGTATCGGCCAACATCAACGATGTAGCGATAAAAAAAGTAAACCTCACCACCGATTTCCAATTGAACCTGGATGCTATGGCCGAGGCAATAGACGAATATACTAAACTGATCTTTATCTGTTCACCTAATAACCCAACAGGCAATTCCATCCACCGAAAAGATATCGAAACGGTTATTGCTCATTTTAACGGTTTGGTGGTGATTGACGAGGCATATATTAATTTTGCCAAGCAAAAATCTTTTATTCAGGAACTGACAGAGTACAATAATCTTGTTGTGTTGCAGACCTTATCCAAGGCTTGGGGTCTTGCTGCCTTACGCATTGGAATGGCCTTTTCTTCAGCAGAAATCATTCAGGTATTCAATAAAATTAAACCTCCCTATAACATTAATGAGGCCTCCCAACAATTAGCCTTGGAAGCGCTGGAAAAGGTTGATCAGGTTAACGCTTGGATTAAAGAAACCGTTGCGGAACGCGATCAATTAGCAGACAAACTGTTGGCGCTTTCTTTTGTGCAATTGGTTTATCCATCAGACGCTAACTTTATTTTAGTACGGGTGACGGAACCTAAGGTTATTTACCAATACTTAGTGGATCGAGGAATCATTGTGCGCGATCGTTCATCGGTAATCCGATGTGAGGGGTGCTTACGGATTACCATTGGTACACCGGAAGAAAATCGGCAATTATTAGAGGCCTTAACGGATTATTGGGTTTAGCTTTGGGTAAAACCCCAATTAATTGGTAACTTTGAAATAAATTTTTATGTCAACTTATAACGCTAGAAAACGACTACTCTTCATTGATCGCGATGGCACCTTGATTCTAGAGACGGAAGATGAACAAATCGATTCTTTCGCTAAATTAAAATTCTATCCAGGAGCTTTGCAATATCTACCCAGAATAGCACAGGAACTGGATTATGAACTGATTTTGGTGAGTAATCAGGATGGTTTAGGCACTGATGCCCATCCAGAAGCGAATTTTTGGCCAGTGCATCAATTCATCATGGACACCTTTGCCGGTGAAGGAGTGCACTTTGCTAAAGAATATATCGACCGTACTTTTCCACATGAAAAGGCCCACACCCGTAAACCGGGGATCGGCATGCTCGGTGAGTATTTTGATGAAGACAAGTACGATCTAGCTAACTCCTATGTTATTGGCGATCGGGTAAACGATGTACGCCTAGCAGAAAACCTCGGAGCCAAAGCGATTTGGCTTCGCAATAATGAGCTATTGGGTGCTGCGGAGGAACTGGCCATTAACCCTGCCGTTATCGCCTTAGAGACGACCGATTTTAAGCATGTTTATGAATTCTTAAAAGTAGGTGATCGAAAAGCAGAACATCATAGAAAGACCAATGAAACGGACATCTTTGTTGCCATCAACCTGGACGGCACAGGAAAGGCGGATATCCAAACAGGTTTGGCTTTTTTCGACCACATGCTGGATCAGTTGGCTCGCCATGGCAGTATGGATCTAACCATCCATGCGAAGGGTGATTTACACATTGATGAGCACCATACCATTGAAGATACCGCCCTCGCTTTGGGCGAAACGTTTTTGAAGGCTTTGGGAGATAAACGAGGAATTGAACGCTATGGTTTCTGCTTGCCTATGGATGATTGCTTAGCGCAAGTAGCACTTGATTTCGGAGGAAGAAATTGGTTGGTATGGGATGCGGAATTTAATCGCGAAAAAATTGGTAAAATGCCTACTGAGATGTTTCTACACTTTTTTAAGTCGTTTTCTGATGCAGCGAAGTGTAATCTAAACATTAAGGCCGAGGGGCAAAACGAGCATCACAAAATTGAAGCGATCTTTAAAGCCTTTGCTAAAGCCATTAAAATGGCCGTAAAACGCGATACTGATAAAATGCAGTTGCCTAGCACGAAGGGAGTACTTTAAGCGGAAAGCATTAAGGCAGAAAGCTAAAAGATATACTCAATAACGATTAGCTTTTTGCTTTACGCTCAAAAGCTTTATACTTAAAAAAAATGATTGGAATTATCAACTACGGAGCAGGAAATATTTTTTCATTAACAGCAGCATTAGACCGCTTGCATGTAAAATATGGTATGGTTAATGCGGGTGATCATTTAGATAACTACAGCCACATTATTATACCTGGTGTAGGCCATGCGGAAGCTGCTATGGAAAAATTACAAGCAACGGGGTTAACAGAAGCCATAAAAAATTTAAAACAGCCAGTTTTGGGAATCTGTGTTGGTATGCAATTGCTGACGAGCCATTCGGAAGAAGGAAATGCAGACCTACTCGGTATAATGGATTTGCAAACGTTACATTTTACCGATCGGGTAAAACTTAAAGTCCCTCATATGGGTTGGAACAAAGTAAACCCTTTACGACCTAACGATTTATTTCAAGAAATAGCACCGGAAACATATTTTTACTTCGTACATTCCTATTTTATCGAATATAATCCTACTTTTACACTGGCAAGTACCACATACGGTATTCCCTATTCTTCTGCTATACAGTATAAAAACTTTTACGGTGTGCAATTTCATCCAGAAAAATCAGGCCCAGCAGGAGAACAATTATTACGTAATTTTTGTAAAATTTAATCAACATATAACGTCATGTACATTATTCCAGCAATAGATATTTTAGATAAGAAGATCGTCCGTTTACGTGAAGGGAAATACGACGCGGTTACTACTTATGATATCAGTTTGGAGGAAATGATCGAAAAATACCAGTCGAATGGTACCGAATTTGTCCACATCATAGACCTAAATGGGGCTAAAGGTGATTTTAGCAATCGGGAATATCTTTTTGATATCATCCAAAAAACCGACATGAAAGTCCAATACGGAGGCGGTGTCAGGAGTATTGACAAAGTTAAAGAGCTTATCGATGCGGGAATACATCGGGTTATCGTAGGTACGCAGGCCATTACCAATCCAGAATTTTTAGATGAATTAAGCCACTTATATTGCAATGGCGTAAAATGTTCAGACCACATTGTAGTAGCTATTGATGTACTGGATGAAGTAATCAAATATTCTGGCTGGATGGAGAGCTCTCCCGTAAAATTGATCGATTATATTGACCGTTGTCTAAGCTTAGGTTTCTTCCGTTTTCTTTGTACTGACATCAATAAAGATGGTAAATTAGGTGGAGCCGGAATTGAATTGTACAAGAAATTGCTTGATCATTCACCTATTATTAAGTTGATTGCTTCTGGTGGAATAAGCTCCATGGAAGATATTAAAGCTTTAGATGAGCTTCGTATAGAAGCCTGTGTTGTGGGTAAAGCGATCTACGAAGATAGAATAAGTATTGACGAAATTAAAGAATGGAACCTGCGCTCGCTGATCAACTTCTAAACTCAAGCGTTGCAAAACGCATTATTCCCTGTCTAGATGTAAAAGATGGTCGAACCGTTAAAGGTGTAAACTTTGTCGATCTACGGGACGCCGGAGATCCTGTGGAATTAGCGTGGCAATATTCTGCACAGGGAGCTGACGAGTTGGTGTTTTTAGACATTACAGCGACTCACGAAAAGCGTAAGACGACTGTCGATATGGTAAAAGCGGTTGCCCGTCAGGTAAATATTCCCTTTACCATTGGAGGTGGCATCAACGAAATACAAGATGCGGAAATCCTACTGAATTCGGGAGCAGACAAAATATCCATCAACTCGGCAGCGGTACGCAATCCCGACCTAATCGACACATTGGCCAATGCTTTTGGGATTCAGTTTGTTGTGGTAGCCGTTGACACCAAATTTGTAGACGGCAATCATTACGTGCATTTAAATGGTGGGCGGATCAAAACCGATATGTTAACTAAGGAGTGGATACGTGAAGCGCAAAGCCGTGGTGCAGGTGAAATTTTATTGACTTCCATGGATCATGATGGAACCAAAGGAGGATTTGACTGTCGGCTCTTGGCCGAGATCAATCAAATGCTTGGTATTCCGATTATCGCTTCTGGCGGTGCAGGCAATACACAACATTTTGTGGACGTTTTTTTACAGGCAAATGTGGATGCGGCGTTGGCCGCCTCGGTTTTTCATTACGGAGAAATACGGATTCCAGAGCTTAAAGAGGAACTTAGGAAAAATAGCATTGAAGTGCGATAACCGTTAAACGAAGAATATGTTAGATTTTAATAAAGGAGCAGGACTTATCCCCGTGATCGTTCAGGATAACCAAACGTTAGAAGTACTCATGCTGGGTTATATGAACGAAGAGGCTTGGGAAAAAACACAGGCGGAAAAACGCGTTACCTTTTTTTCCCGTAGCAAAAATCGGCTTTGGACCAAAGGGGAAGAAAGCGGTCACTACCTAGAAGTGGTGAGTACGGCTGTTGATTGTGATCAAGACACCCTTTTAATAAAGGCCAATCCGAAAGGACCGACTTGTCATACTGGTGCTAGAAGTTGCTTCAAAACAGACTATAACCAAAACTTTATCTTCCAATTGGAACAAATCGTTGCAGACCGGTATACACATCCGGTAGAAGGATCTTATGTCAACCGCTTACATACCAAGGGACTCAATAAAATTGCTCAAAAGGTGGGCGAAGAAGCGGTAGAAACCGTCATTGCAGCCTTGGCGGAAACGGAAACAGATTTCATTAATGAATCTTCTGATCTGCTGTTTCATCTATTGGTATTATTGCGGGAAAAAAATATTCCATTAGCGCGCTTGGCTAAAAACCTAGAGGCTAGGCATCAGTAAATGGTGTCTTTATCCATTCGTGCGCCTTACTAAACACTATTTTCGTCAAGACATTGCATGATAGACAGAAGCTATTTGCTATGAACAAAATAGAGGTACTCAAAAAGCTAAGCCTAACCGGTCATCAAAATCCCATTTTTGCATTGGAAGTGGATGAAGGTGCTGCTTTGCTTTTTACTGCTGGCAATGATAAGGGTGTTGTAGCTTGGAATTTAGCCTCAGGAATATTTCAGAAGATCGTCCTTCCGGTTAAAAGCTCGGTCTACTGTTTGCATCGGCTTCCCCACACGTCTTACCTTGCTGTTGGTGAACGCAGCGGATTGGTCACTATTGTTGATTACGTAAATCATAAAATTCTAGCTCGCTTACAGCATCATCAAAAACCGGTATTTGGTTTACAGGCATTTCATACCAAAAATGAATTATTGATTTCTTCAGAAGATGGGACGGTATCGGTATGGGATACCCAAACGTTTACGATGCTGTATAATTTCCGCGTATCGCAAGAGACAGTACGTTGCATTGCGCTTAATCACCAGGAAAATCACTTTGCCTTAGGTGCCAAGGATAGTAAGATCAGTATCTTTGATGCACAAGAGTATTCGTTAATACATGAAATTGACGAACACAGTGCAGCGATTACTTCCCTATGTTTTTCACCGGATGATAGCCGTTTACTGACCGGCGGACGGGATGCGCAGTTAAACATTTTTGAAACCGCAAATTATAGCTTGTTTAAAAACATAACAGCGCATATGTTTACCATTTATCGTATTGCCTATCATCCCACCTTACCACTATTCGCCACTGCCAGTCAAGATAAAAGTGTCAAACTGTGGCGTGCCGATGATTACTCGCTGATCAAAAATATTAGTTTCGAAAAAGGTTATGAAATCCACCGTTTATCCATTAATAATATGCTTTGGATTAACGCTCATACGTTAGCAACGGTTAGTGACGATAAAACGGTGATTCTATGGGATATTGAGGTTTTAGAATAGCAGATTTAGCGTGTTATCCTATTTGTTTGTAACTTGCTTTTCCGCTTACCTGCTGACACAATCCCTCCGTTCTGCTTAAAAATATCGTCTAGGAAATTTGCGGTTTGCAGGTTGACGCATTACCATTGTAGCAAAGTTCCAAGCGATGAGTTTTTGGTCACTTTTTTCGGAAACCACGAAGTAGCATGAGTGCCTTTAAAACAAACCAAATACGAATAAAAGTGACACAAATTAATTTTTTAACCGCAATTTTTCCTTTTCAGAAGCATCTAGTTTTTTATAGGCATTATACGAATCCATAATGTATAAACGTAAACGTTCATCATTTGCTTCTTTGATAAAAGAAACTTTTGGACGATAAGCAGCCATGAATATATTAAGATCCTCTCCCTCCAAAGGAGTTAAGCTTTGGATCAACTTGGCCGAAAAGCGGGTATCCACTAAGCGATTATCACTTTCTTGAGCCAATATTTTGTATTGTCTTCGAGCATTTCTAGCACCATTACCAAAGATACGGGATGGGGAAAGACCAATGCCCCCACCGGAAACCGTATTCGCATATTTCGCTTCTTTTTTAAGTTGCTCCATTTCTTCTTTTAGCCGACTGTTGGTCATAATATGGACAGTTTCTAACACACGTGGATCAGCAATACCACTTAAGTACACCCGTTTGACGGCAAAATCGGTCACTACGAGACTATCCACCCGATAGCCAAATGCCGAAAAGGTCAATATATCGTCTTGATGAGCGCCCAATGAAAATTCACCTGATTTATTGGTCAACACGCTGTCGCCCGTATTCAGATTCTTCACCGATACCTGTTGCATAGCTTCATTGCTTTTATGCTCTAGCACAATTCCCTTAAACTGTTCTTGCGCGTGTGTGGTAAGCACACTAAGTGCTACAACAAAGAAAAATAAAACGGTTTTCATACGATATATTTATTTTAAGGGCTATTTTTACAACAAAGTTAAGCCTAAAGTGTTAGGTCTATTCGCCAATTAAGCATCAAACTATTTGGCCTTCCACGTATTATTTGATGGATTAATATCTGGAAAAACATGATCCGGATCCAGCACAACAGACACAATGGGCTCTGTAGTTGTTGTTTTAAATGTAAATACCTGATTACGTTCCCAAATTTCAACGGGTAAATTGATTCTAGATCGTTTACCGCTAGTTGTTGTTACTTCTGCAATAACTGGCATAGGCATTTGCTCTAAATTAGCTATCGTAATAAGGGCCCCTTGTTTCGCGTCCTGATCCACATAGCTGACCTCCTCAACCGCCTGATCTAATTTCCAGTTATGAAGGAACCATGAGCGCCAGAACCAGCTCAAGTTCTCGCCTGCCACATTTTCAATCGTATGAAAAAAATCATAAGGGGTTGGATGTTTATATGCCCAGTAACGAATGTACGTACGAAATGCCTGATCAAAACGCTCTTTACCTAAAATTTGTTCACGCAGTAAGGTTAAGCCCATTTGAGGCTTATAATACGCTAAGGTTCCAATATTACTTTCTTTCATGCCTTGGGGTGTTGTCATGATGGGCTCCACTCCCTCTTTAAATGTTTTAGCGGCAAATACATAGCCATCATATTTCGGTTTTTTATATTCGCCATGATTAAATGCGTCAGTAGCGAGCGTGTTAATAAAGGTATTGAAACCTTCATCCATCCATGCATACAAACGTTCATTACTTCCTACAATCATGGGGAACCAGGTGTGGCCAAATTCATGATCGGTTACACCCCATAATTCTGGCCCCTTTGCTTTGTTGCCACAGAAAACGATGGCTGGATATTCCATACCTGCCACAGCCGATGCAACGTTCACGGCAACAGGATAAGGATAGGGATACCATTTATTGGAATTAAATTCTATACTTGCTTTTGTGTACTCCGTTGAGCGCTCCCAGGCGTTATTGCCATTGGATTCTACTGGATAAGCTGATATAGCCAAAGCTTGTTTATGGGTAGGTAAATTTATCCGGGCAGCATCAATGATGAAGGCACTGGAAGCTGCCCAAGCGACATCCCGACTGTTTTTAAGGTTAAACTTCCAGGTTAATTCCTTTTTTCCTGTAGGTCGTGAATTATGCTGCAATACTTCTGCTGCTGACCGAATAAGAACCGTTTGATCACTATTCTTCGCTTGCTCCCACCGTTTTAATTGCTCTTTCGTATAGACTTCTTCCGGATTAAGCAATTCGCCACCACAAACCACTATTTGCTTGGCTGGAGCGGTAATAGCGATGTCAAAATTTCCATACTCCAGATAGAACTCTCCTGGTCCGGTATACGGTTGTACATTCCATCCCAATAGATCATCGTATACACATACCCGTGGATACCACTGTGCAACGCTGAAGATAGGTCCATTGGCGGTGGTCAAAATCCCAGTACGATCTGATCCATAGTCAGGAATGGTATACGCATATTCAATCTGCAGTTTAACTTGATCACCTTTAGGAGCTAAGGTATGAGGTAAAAAAACTTGCATACGCGTATCGGTAACGGTATACTTCAGCTCTTCACCATTACTGGATTTGACAGACTTAATGGTATATCCGCCATCAAAGGGCGTTTCGTGCGAACCATAGCGACTTTTTCCAACCGGAATGCTACGCATGCCCCTGCTCTCTTTTGCGAATAGGTTTTGATCCAGTTGCAACCACATAAATGCCAAGGAATCCGGACTATTGTTGGTATAATCCAATATTACTTCGCCCGAAAGATGTTTCTGCTGCTCGTCGAGTCGTACCTGAATATGGTAATCGACGGTGTTTTGCCAATAATTAGGTCCTGGCTTACCGCTTGCAGAACGATACCCATTGCTGCTTTGTGTGTAGAATACTGGAGCAAAGGCTTCTTCATAACTATACTTACTTGTTGCAGATTCTTGGGCAAATACGTGAACACTAAACAGCGTTACTGAAATCAGAATGGAGATTTTTTTAAACATATACAGCAAATATTTCATCCGTAAATAATTTTTCTATTGGCGGATGGAGCTATCATGCTTTAAAATTTACATTTCCTCGTGCGACTAAAATGAAATTTTTAAACATAGACGGTTCCGCTATAAAATAAATTCTCTAATGACAAAGTAGAGACCGTTTGAACTACCAGCCGCTAATATAGTATAATTTCCGTTGGAGCGCTAAAAAACAAAGGCCTGAAACTAGTTATCAGGCCTTTGTAACAACTATTTTAATTTAGTTTCATAGGCATGCTCATCAAAACCCACAATTAAGCCCTTTGGAGATTCGATTACGGGTCTTTTAATGACACTGGTTTTAGCCTGCATTAGCTTATTGGCTGTTTTTTCGTCAACAACCGCCTCCTTTTCCTCATTGCTCAAACTTTTCCAAGTTGTCCCTTTTTTATTCACTAAGGTTTCCCAACTTACTTCCTTCTCCCAGCTTTTCAATGTAGATTCACTTACCCCTACTTTCTTGAAATCTTGAAATTCATACGCGATGCCATGGGTACTTAGCCAATCTAGCGCTTTTTTCACTGTGTTGCAATTTTTAATTCCGTAAACTTTCATGGTTATTTCAAAAATAAAAAGTAAAAAATGTGAATAGGTAATAGGCAATAAGCCATATGCTATAAAATCACTCATCACTTCACTACTCAACCACTATCACCTTCTATAAGTTATGAGTTGTCAGTTGCGTGTTGCGAGCCTGTCCACCACATTGGCTAATCGGCTAATTCACCACTCAACTACTATCACTACTTAACTATTCCCTATTTAACTGCTTAACTACTCCCTATTTAACTACTAACTGTTCCCTACTCACTTATTAAAATTTGTCATCGTTAATTCCAGCCCAACTGTAGTGAAGCTCTTTACCGCTTCTACTGAATGGTCTATTAAGGCTGGCAATGCCAATTGCTCTTCCGGATCAAAGGCGCCTAAAACATAGTCTATTTGCCGACCTTTAGGATAATGATCGCCAATTCCAAAACGTAACCTTGGATATTGTTGCCCTCCACATAGGGCTTCAATGCTTTTTAGGCCATTGTGACCTGCCGAACTCCCTTTAGGTTTGACCCGGATACTACCAAAAGGTAGAGCTAGATCATCTACCAATACCAATACATTTGACAGCGGTATTTTCAAGGCATTCATCCAATAGTTCACCGCTTTGCCACTTAAATTCATATAGGTTGTGGGTTTAATGGTATAAATCGTCCTTCCCTTATGCTTAAACTCTGCATAAAAAGCATATTTCAAGGTTGAATAGGTTGCATCAAAATCTTTTACCAGCTGATCAGCGATCATAAAGCCAATGTTATGGCGAGTATCTGCATATTCTTGACCAATATTACCCAAGCCAACGATTAAGTATTTCATTGATGATATAAATTCAAAAGTAAAAAGCGTAAAGCCTATAGCCTAATGCAATTATAGGAGCTAAGATAGCATAAAAAAACCTATAAGGCTTTTGAACCCTTATAGGTTTTTTTATCGAAGAGATAATGATTTTTATTTCTTACCTGTTTTGGCTGCTTCTTGTTCTGCTTGTTTCAATGCACGGGACATCACAACAGAAACAATGGTATCATCAGCGTTATTAGTTACTTTAGCATCGGCCAACTGAATAGCACGAACGCGAACCGATTTGCCCACTTCTAAAGACTCCAAGCTCACCTCAATGGTTTGTGGCATATTTTTAGGTAATGCTTTAATACGCAACTTACGCAACTTCTGGATTAATTTACCCCCCATCTTTACCCCAGGGGAAGTACCTGTTAATTCGATCGGAATGTTCATTGTCACTTCCTTTTTGTCGTTTAAGGCCAAAAAGTCGATATGAATAATCTGATCGGTTAAGGGATGGTATTGAGCATCCTGAACAATAGCTTGGTGCTTTGCTCCACCAACTTCCAAGTCAACGAATTGAACTTCTGGTGTATACACCAAAGGTTTCAAATCAGCTGCGGACACAGCGAAGTGAACTTGTTGATCACCCCCATAAAGAACGGCTGGCACCTTACCTGCGTAGCGCAATTCTTTTGCGTCTCTTTTCCCTACGTTCTCTCTAAGAGAACCGCTAATAGCAATTGATTTCATTTGTTTGTTAATTTGTTTTTATTTGCCAAATGGAGCCTTTGATGATGAAAATAATCATTTCCCTGTGGTTTAATGATTATTTTTATCATGTCGGATTCATTTGTTTGTTAATTTGTTTTTTTATTTTGAGGCTGCAAAGATAGGAAAAAATTTAAGAGCCTGTTTAAAATTCACCTAATTAATTTTTTATATCTTTTTTTGGTTGCGTCTTCGTTATTTTCTTTACACGTGCTAGTAAGCCTATTGTTTGTTTTGATCAATTATTTTAAACAGGTCACTTATAGAACCATGTTCATTGATATTGGTAATTGCCCGCGCAAATAAATCAGCCGTAGACAATACTTTAATTTTACTGCTATGCCCTTTCAAAGGAATAGTATCGGTAACAATTAATTCGCTGAGCACTGAATTTTCGATGGTTTCATACGCTTTTCCAGAAAGTACAGGATGTGTACAGACTGCGCGTACACTTGTAGCGCCGTTTTCCATAATTAAGGAAGCCGCCTTCGAAAGCGTTCCAGCGGTATCACAAATATCATCGATTAAAACAATATCCTGTCCGCTTACATCGCCAATAATCGACATCGACTCAATCTCGTTAGCCCGTTTGCGTTGCTTATCACAAATCACTACTTCGGCATTAAAATACTTGGCAAATGTTCGAGCACGGTACGATCCACCCATATCCGGTGAAGCAATAGTCAAATTAGGCAGGTTCAATGATTTGATGTGCGGAACAAAAATACTGGCTGCGTCTAGGTGATCTACTGGAATATCAAAAAAACCTTGAATTTGTGCGGCATGAAGATCCATCGTCATGATGCGGTGCGCCCCGGCAGCTGTTAGTAGATTGGCAATCATCTTAGCCCCAATAGCCACACGTGGCTTATCTTTACGATCTTGACGCGCAAAACCGAAATAAGGTACTACGGCAGTAATGTAATGAGCCGACGCTCGTTTGGCTGCATCAATCATTAATAACAATTCAAATAGATTGTCTGTCGGCTGATTAGTCGATTGAATAAGAAAGACGTCACTACCACGGACAGATTCATTGTAAAAAGGTTGGAACTCGCCATCGCTAAAGCGCGACAAAGTCATTTCACCTAATTTCTTACCATAAGATTGGGAGATTTTTTTTGCCAGTTCTGTACTACCTGATCCGGCAAATAATTTAACCGTGTTAAATTGCAGAGGCATGAGTGCGGGTTTGGAGTTTAAAAAAATTCGGGCCGTTTAATAACGACCCGACTATCTTTTTATTGTTGTTGCCCGACCAGGATTCGAACCTAGACAAACTGAACCAAAATCAGTTGTACTACCTTTATACTATCGGGCAATCCTTTCTGTTTGCCAGCCATTTGCCGTAAACGGAGTGCAAATATAAAGCGATATTCTAAATACACAAAATATTTTGTCCTTTTTTTTACGTTTTACAAGCAGCATATTGACTATCAATTGAATGAAATTCGCATGCTTTAGCCTGTAGGCGATAAGCTGTAGGCTTTAGGCTTTCATCCTGCTTTTTTTACTTTTTACTTTTTAATTTTTACTTATATCAATAGGATTACTTATTTTCGGCACTTAATTGTATACGAAGCAAATGATTATATGCAACTGATGGATTATAAAAAAACAAATAATGTACTTGGGTGGGCTACTTTTGTAATTTCCACCTTAGTTTATGTACTTACGCTGGAACCAACTGCCAGTTATTGGGACTGTGGTGAATTTATCGCCGCTGCCTATAAGATGCAGATTGTGCACCAACCGGGTGCTCCCCTCTTCTTGATGCTTCAAAATATCTTTAGCAACCTGGCTTTTGGACATAAAGAATCGTTAGCTTATTGGATGAATTTCGGATCGGCCGTTTCCAGTGGTTTAACCATCATGTTCTTATTTTGGACCATAACTGCACTTGCCCGTAAAGTGCTTTGGAAAAACAACAGTGAACTAACTCAGGGAAATCTAATACAAATCATGGGAGCCGGCATTGTAGGGGCTTTGGCTTATACTTTTTCGGATACCTTTTGGTTTTCAGCAGTCGAATCAGAAGTATATGCCATGTCATCGCTCTGTACGGCTATCGTTTTCTGGGCCATCTTAAAGTGGGAAGCGCATGCCGATGAGCCCCGTGCAGATAAGTGGTTATTATTGATTGCTTACGTAATGGGCCTCTCCATCGGTGTTCACTTACTCAACTTACTTACTATTCCGGCGCTCGCTTTAGTTGTTTATTTTAAACGGACGAAAACACCTACCAATGGGGGCGTCTTTAAAACTGTTATTATCGGCTGCATAATCGTCGCTTTTGTGTTATGGGGAATCATACAGTACCTAATCAAGTTCGCAGCTTATTTTGATCTATTCTTTGTTAACAGCTTAGGAATGGGCTTTGGATCCGGGGTAGTCTTTTTTATTCTATTGTTGGTTGGCGGACTTATATACGGTCTATTTTATTCCATTAAAAAAATTAAACCACGCCTGAATCTTATTCTGTTAGCGATTTGTTTTATTATTTTCGGCTATGGTTCCTTTGCCATGATCTTAGTTCGTGCAAAAGCAGATCCAAGCTTGAATAATAGTGATCCAGACAATGCCTTTTCATTCTTAAGTTACCTTAACCGGGAACAATATGGTGAAGAACCGTTATTCAAGGGGCCTTACTTCACCTCAAAGGTAGTTGATCGTTCAGAGGGAGGTAACACCTACATTAAAGGAGATGAAAAATATGAAAATATAGGCAAGAAATACAGCTATGTTTATGATCGGGAAACTGTTTTTCCAAGAATTTACAGTAACGATGCCGGCAGGGGGCATCCACAATTTTACCGCAGTTGGTTAAATTTAGGCGAAAATGAGCAGCCTACTTTTGGCAACAACATGAGTTTCTTCTTTACTTACCAAGTAGGCCATATGTACGCACGTTACTTCTTCTGGAATTTTGTTGGCAGACAGAACGATGAAAAGGGAGACGGTAGTTTTACAGAAGGCAATTGGATCACTGGTGTTAAGCCCATTGATCAAGCACGTTTAGGTGGTCAAGACGCACTACCAGATTCACTTAAATCAGATCCATCTAACAATAAATTTTATGGCTTACCCCTAATTCTGGGTATCATAGGTGCACTGTGGCATTTCAAACGCCATCAAAAGGATGCCGGAATTGTTGCTTTGCTGTTTTTCTTTACCGGTTTGGCCATTGTACTTTACCTTAACCAATCGCCTTTACAGCCTAGGGAACGGGATTATGCTTATGCGGGTTCGTTTTATGCCTTCGCCATTTGGATAGGTCTAGGAGTCATTGGTGTAGCGGATATGCTACAGAAGAAAATGAATCCTAAAACCGCCGGTATTGCCGCCACCTTAATTAGCCTACTTGCCGCTCCAGTGCTTATGGCGAAAGATGGATGGGATGACCATGACCGTTCAACGAAATACGTAGCCCGGGATCTTGCTAAGGATTACCTCGAGTCTTGTGCACCCAATGCTATCCTCTTCACGTACGGTGATAATGATACCTATCCATTATGGTATGTTCAGGAAGTTGAGAACTTCCGACCTGATGTACGCATTGTGAACCTCAGCTTGCTGAGTGCCGACTGGTATGTGCGCCAAATGAAGGATAAGGTAAATGAAGCCGAAGGATTACCGATTACCATGAAGGATAGCCAATATAAACAAGGAACTCGTGACGGTTTATCCTATATGGATGCAGGACTAAAACAGTCCATAGAATTGGGTTCTATACTTGATGTTTTACTTTCGGATAACCCGAACGATCAAGTAGAATACCAAGATGGCAGCCGCTCGAACTACCTATTTACCAAGAACTTCAAACTTACGGTGAATAAGGCGGAAGTGTTAGCGAACAAAGTGGTTCCTGCCAAATGGGATGCTAATATTGTAGATACCATGGTCTGGAAGTACAATAAAGATTATGTTTCGAAAGCCGAGTTGGCCATGTTTGATATTTTGGTACATAATCATTGGAAACGTCCGATTTATTTTGCCACTACGGTACCAAACAGCAATTATCTTGGTTTGGATAACTATTTAATCAACGAGGGTTTCGCCTTGCGTTTAATGCCGGTAAACTTTAATAGGACAGAAGAGCAACAGCGTATGGGTGAAAGCGTTAACGTAGATGCGCTTTACGATAATACCATGAATAAGTTCGTTTGGGGAAATATGGCACATGCACGCTACCTAGATCACGAATCGTATGGCATGTTATCGCTCATCATTAACAATTTTAGTACCCTGAGTCAGACGCTTTATGAGGAGGGCAGAACAGATGACGCAAAAAAAGTACTTAACCGTTGTTTGGAAGTTATTCCTAAACGCATCTATACGCTTGGAGAATCACGGGTACTTTATTTCTTGTGCCGACAATTGTATCAAGCTGGTATGACCGATAAAGCTAATGCGCTACTAGAACAAAATGGCAAATATGTGGATCAATTGCTTCGCTACTATATTGCTATTGCACAAACAAAACCAAATCTGGAAATGCAAAACATCCAAGTAGGAACGCAAGTTATTTACAGTTCGGCAGAGCTAGCGAAGGAATACAAGCAAGATAAACAGGCAAAAGCAATGGAAGCATCCCTGAATGAAATAGAAAAGCTATTCGGCGGGATACAACAATAGTGAGATTGATTTAACAACCACAAAAAAGAGCATTTACCTATGGGCAAATGCTCTTTTTTGTGGTTGTTTATAGGCTTATCTTAAAGTCCTAACTTATTCCGTATTTCTTTCGGAATTCCACCTTTATGTAATAGAAAAGCAGTTGTTTTATATTGGACAAACGCTTTCGTGACGTAAAGATATCCTTGATAATCGTTGGAAGCTCCCCACGAGTTTTTTACAATATAGTACTCTTTACCATTTTGATCTTTTGCTAGACCAACGATATGCATACCGTGATCGTCAGTAGTAGAATAATCGTCGAACGCTTGCTGTCTTAAATCTTCCGTAACCGTCATTTCCGATTTAGGACCGTTAAACATCGTTGCCCTTTCTTCAATAGTCATCTCTTCAAATGGTTTTTCAGGCACATATGCCACACCATTTTTCCAGCTGAACCCTTTTTCACTAACATCAGTAGCCCAACCTACCGTATAACCATTTTTTAAGGCATTATCGATAATTGTTGTCATGTCCAACATGGGCACGTTATATACCTGATCGAACGACCAATTATCGGGTATTAATAACGTAAATTTGCTGTAATAAGGATGATCTTTAAATGAGGATAGCTCTACATAGTCGTCTGCGTTAAGCCCAATTACTTCTTTAGCAAAAGATTTAGGGGTGTAGTTTTTTCCTTTGTAATCGAATGTTTCAGGAACCTTACCTAAATAGGTATCTATCGCATTGGTATAAGCTGTCAACCAGTTCGGTGTCAATTTTCCATTAGGATTTTTCACCACAGCAGCCAAAATCGCATCTGTCATAGCACTCATCTCGGCCAGCTTATTCCCTTCAGTACCATAATTCAAACCTGTATACACTTCGCGTGGCACTGCACCATATTTCCGATACATGTTAATGACGTCATGAAGCTCGCCCCCTTCCCCTAAATTCAGTCCTCCGTGTAACCGTACATAGTTTTTACCTTTTTCTACGTAGACGTTCCGAGCAGTAAAAAGTTGTGAAATTTCTACAGGTGTTCTGCCGTTCCGTATCATTTCCGATTCCAAAAAAGAATTACCGGAATAACTCCAACAAGTTCCGGAAGAACCTTGATTCTTTACAGCTGTATTCTGTAAATTAATAACATCAGTAAATTTAAAACCAAATTTACTACTATCGCTTTGGTTGCTTTGCAGCGATCTGACCAGATTGTCCTGAGCAAAACTATTTGTACTTCCCGCTAGAAATAAGGCGGCAGCCAAGGTCCAGGCTTTTCTATTAAATTTTAGCATGTGTGAAATGTGTTTAGGGTCGTAAAAGTAAGGTTTTCAGGCACAACTACAAAAAATACCTTACAGGCTTGAAAATTTCAGGCCCTTATGATATAAAAATCCAATAAAAAAGTCCTGCAACTTACCAAGTTACAGGACTTTGTAAAATATTTGTAGGGAAAATAGGCGTTATTTTTTCGAAAACTTAAATTCCAGTAGTGAATTACTATTTCCCCCAGTATTTACAGGCATATTTAAGGTTAAATTTTGCTCATCTGCATAGGCCAACTCCAAACGATAGCCCTCCGTTATATCTTTTGCTTTTTCCCCAGGAAATAACTTTTTGAATTGAAATTGCGGTTCTCCCCCATCTTCAGGTTTGTAAATTGACCAAAAGATTTCCCGTGTAGCACCTGGGGCGCAAAGCTCTCCATCCGTGGCAAATGTAATGCTTCCTTTACCATTAGCAATTAAATTCCAAGTACTACCAACAAAACAAGCAATAGGAGCCTCATCAAAAATCCGCTTTACACTAGCTCCAGCTGGAAAATTACGTTTTTCTACACTATTAAGCACCCACTGTCCTCTAACGCCACGTTTCCATTGGCCCGCACTTGGAGACGATGCACTTGAAGACGATGTTGTTTGCTTACTCGACGAACAAGCCAAAAAAAGCAAAAATATGGGTACTAAAATCGAAAATTTTAAAGGTGTTTTCATCTGTATATTTATTTTATTTTTTATCCGGTGATGAGCATAAAAGACAACTAAACATTGTGAAAAAAAGAAAGTTTATCTAAGTTTGTTCCCTTTACAGAAAAGTACTTGCTTAGAAAATTAGCGCAAAGATATAGGATTGATAGCCTATTTGAAAGTATTTGCCGTTATTTATTCTTTAAGATACTCTGTAAAATAAACATCACATACTCATGAAGCTTGTATCCAAAAATCATACCACAAGTAAGTTTGTTGCTAAACTATTGGTTAGGCTATTTATCTTGTTATTAGCAGCTTTTATTGCACCCGTATTTATAAATGATCAGGTAGCGGCAAGAATGCAAACCACATACGTTTATCTAGAAAACAAATGGATTTTCATATTTCCGCTCATACTCTTCCTCAGTTTCTTGACGCTATTAATCCTGGCAGGACGGGCAAAACATGAAAAAACCGATTTGAACTGGATGCTTGCCTTGAACACCTTGCTGCTTATTATTTACGTGGTCATGCTTTTTGCCCGCTTATATCCTGTGCTATACAAGTAATGTCGATGACTAAACAAAAGCTTTGGAGTAGTTTTAAACTATTCATAAAAGTAGCCGTAACTGCATTTGCTTTATACTTGGTATTTACAAAAGTAAGTTTTAGGGATTTAAAAGAGGTTGTAACAAAATCTGATCCACTTTTTCTCTTGTTAGGTTTTCTAAGCTTTTTGCTATCCATTGTTATTTCAGCATGGAGATTAAATACCTTCTTTAAGGGAATTGCTCTTTACTTACCTGAAAAATATAATTTTAAACTGTATTTACTGGGTATGTTCTATAACGTTTCTTTGCCGGGTGGAATTGGCGGGGATGGTTATAAAATATATTTCCTTCGAAAGAAATTCCAGATAAAAGGCAGAAAACTACTATCCTGTGTATTTTTTGATCGTTTAAGTGGTTTATGGGCACTTTGCTTAATCACCGCAGCATTGGTTATTTTTATACCTACGCTTGGCATTCCGCACTGGGCGCCAATTAGCTGCGTACTATTGGGCACATTGGTTTACTATGTCGTTATGCAGCGTTTCTTTTACGATTATGCAAAAAATTTTTTATTCAAACATGTTAAGGCACTGGGGGTACAATCGTTGCAAGTTATTTGTGCCATCTGCATTTTGTATAGCCTTAATTTTGAGGGAAAATTTTCTCCGTATCTTTTACTGTTTCTCTTATCTCAAATTGTTGCCGTCATTCCGCTTTCTATAGGAGGTCTCGGTGCCCGAGAAGTTGTTTTTATTTATGGTTCTGATTATTTTCAACTCGATGCGCATCGCGCCGTTTTAATTAGCTTGATCTCTTATTTTATCTCGGTTGTTATCTCTCTTTCTGGTTCTTATTTTACCCTTCATCCGAGAGCTTTGGGGGAAGAGCGATTACCCGAAACCAATGAAATCAACTTAGACGATTAATTTTAAATAAAACATTTAGTCCTAACAGTTGTGTTAAAGTAGGAGTAGATTACGTATTATGAGCCTGTCCGCCCAGTGGCGGATTGTTAGCAGTCAGTAATTGAGCAGTGAATTAGCCAATTGTATGGTTAGCCAACCGAACGAAGTGAGCTCATGAACGTCTTAAACATGTGTGAATAATTAGCTAATGAAGGCTAGTGACATTGACCGTGCTATTGTTCTTTAATTGATGTCTTGATACTAAATAAAGTGGTGATAGTTATTACGTAGAATATGAGTGATGAACGATGAGTGATGAGTGAGTTGTAAACTATATAGGTACTTAAAACTTATAACTTTTCTTAATTATTGATATCTTGTTTAATTTTAAGGGTATCAATGAACCCGCCAGATGGCAGGTTTTTTACTTTTGAATTTTTAATTTCTATGAATATTGTCATAACAGGAGCTAGTAACGGTGTTGGTTTTGAAGCCGTTTTGGAATTGATTTTGCATGCAGAGCATCAGGTAATTGCTTTAGCACGATCGCACGAGAAACTTAAACGGCTTTTCGAAATTGCAAAAGGATTGAATCCCGATTGTCATTTATACCCTGCCAGATTCGATATTGTGCACGACGATTATGAGTCGGGTTTGTTACCTTTTGTCAAAGAAAAAATTGGCCATGTTGATATTTTGATTAACAATGCTGGTGTTTTAATCAATAAACCGTTTGTGGAAACCAGTGCGTTAGATTTTGCAGAAATGCTGCAGACTAATGTTTTAGGACATGTTAAGATGATTAGGCAATTATTTCCTTTAATGCCTGAAGGGAGCCATATTGTAAATATTGGCAGTATGGGGGGATATCAAGGCAGTGTAAAATTTCCAGGTTTGGCTGCCTATTCTGCCAGCAAAGCGGCATTACACGCATTAACCGAGTGTTTAGCGGTAGAGTTTGTTGAGAAAAAAATCCATATTAATTGTTTGGCTATAGGATCTGCCCAAACAGAAATGCTTGAAAAAGCGTTTCCTAATTATGAGTCGCCAATAGCGGCTTTTGAAATGGGTAAGTATATCGCTGATTTTGCACTGACTGGGCACAAATTCTTTAATGGTAAGATATTACCCGTTGCGGTTACAACTCCATAATAGTTGCATGTTGTCCGTTGTGCATTGTGAGCTGTCAGCTGTCAGTACTAAGGTATCCGTATCAAGACTATTATGGCTGTGGTTATTTACGGAGAACTGTTAGCTCTGATAGCTGATAATGGAAAGCTTATTAAAAAACAAGACCGATGAAGACAATAGAAAAAAAAGCGTTTTTTGCGTTATGGATAGGAGCTGTTTTACTTGGCTCTTGCCAAAACAACCAACAGGAATCTTATCAAGATAACGGGCAGGAAACCGCCGTGGATACAGCGGATAAGCAAGTATTGAATGAATCAAAGACGTTAACGTTACCCTATATTGTAGAAATAGATTCTTTATCAACAGCGGTTGAGATTAAAGAAAACCCGCAGAAAAGTAAAGTTCCCTTAACGAAGGATGAATTAGCGGAAGCTTTGAATACAAAATATCCAGAAATTCATCTTGTCGTTGGCCGTATGAGCCACGACACGTTACAGGTTAGCATTCCGGAAGCCACTTATCTTACCCAACAATACGGCACTACCGGAGCAACAACCTATTTGGCTGAAGCAACTTATGCCTTCACGGAGATACCCCAGATAAAAGTTGTTAACTTTTCTTTTAAAGAAGGTGATCACGCAGTGCCGGGGCCATACACCAGAAAGAGTTTTAATACGAAAAATCTTTAATAGGAATCTCTAAAAATACACAACCCCGCGTTGCTTGAAAAATAAAAATTTTCATTTTACTAACGTAAACGCCAGTTTTATTTTTTCAAAAACCCTGATTTATGAATTTTTAGAGATTTCTCCTCATAGCATTTATGACGCTTGGACATTCCGGTTTACATTTAATGCCTGTATCTCATTCACTACAATTTCTGTCACATACCTGGTTTTCCCCTCTTTGTCTTGAAAGCTTCTATTGATCAGTTTTCCTTCGATGGAAATCTCACTTCCTTTGTCCAACGTTTTTTCTGCAAACGCAGCATGTTTACCCCAAAAAACTAAATGGTGCCATTGGGTATCGGTAAGCCATTCTCCTTTATGGGTTTTATACCGTTCGTTTACGGCAATCGATACTCTTGCTAGACTTTTGTTATCACCAAATTTTTTGATAGCTGGTTTGCTTCCTAAGAAACCTGTTAAGCGAACGCTGTTTTTTAATGTACTCATGATAAAAAATTAAAAATTAAAAATTAAAAAGTAAATCCGTTGTGTACCTTATACCCGCTTCATACCTAGTATTTAAAATCATCAATAGCATAAATACAAGGTATCCCAATGGGTATAATTCTATCATTACTTTAACAAAGTTCAGGTACAACTCAACAAATAGCCGGTTGTTAACCGGATATATCCGATTATACCCGTTTATAACCGATTATAATCGACTATAAGGCAAAACAGCGGGGTAATGTAAATTAATCCGAATTTTTAATACATATGCAGGATTTAATCGCTCAGGCATAACATAAGCAGGTACGGTTTAGGTTTTAGATCACTAGTTCAATTCGGTATTTTAATTCCTAAAATTCTTTTTATACAAGTTTTTGAGTGGATCTGACTGCCAATATTCCTGGCTATCAATGTTCATTATCGTCAATCTTCCCGAATGACCCGCACCGGTATCTAGATTTGTAATATGAAAAGCAGTTAATGGCTGGTCTGTACCCCAGTTTGTTGTTGGGGTATGTCCTAAATAAATTTTCTTGAATTTAGTAACTATTTCAAACGCTTCAAGATCCGCTTCGGCGTTACTATGATGCATCGCGTCTCGCCATAAATCCCGATCCCAATAATAAATGCTTTCTTGTTGTTCCCAAAATGAGAAATGGCGATCAAAACCTCCATGAACGAAACAACACTGGTCTTTATCAATATAATAGGGCTTCTGATTCCTGAAAAAATCCAGATGCGTATCGGGAATATCCGCAGCATGAAGAGTGGTTTTATAACTGCTTCTGGAGGGCAAGTATACCCCTTTTTTATCCGAATGCCTGAGATAGGAAATAATGGTTCCTTCTCCCCCAAAATTCCAAAATCCCGGATGGAAATCCGTTTCCAAAAACTCACTGAACCAGACATCATGGTTACCTTTGATAGCGATAACTTGTTTTATTTTCAGCAGTTCTTCTACGCATTCAAACACTTCGTCATAACCATCTACAACATCGCCCAATTGGATCAAGATATCGTTTTCATAATCAAAATCTGATCGCTCAAGACATTGTTGCATTGCCTTATATGCGCCATGTATATCTCCCATGGCAAATATGCGCTTAGCGTTTTTCTTATCCAAAATGTATATTCTCTTTTCTTATGATGCAATATGTGCACCACTGAATTGATGTTCCAAATACAGGCCAAGTCGGAGAAGCCATTATCGTTGGAGTTTATTGAAGGATCTCCATTTCCCTTCGGCAGTCTAAAAACTGACTATCTTTGCCCTGGATTTGGCATGCGTTATGCCATATAACTAAAGTAAGTTTTCCTTTCTATTTTTCCTAGTATTTAGTTATAAAAGTCTGTCCAAGTCCGTCCGCTTAACTTCGTTTAAGTCCGTTCGTCCTATAGCTTTTATTTAGCTATCCTTAACCATCCTTTAGCCGCTCCCTTCATTATGCTTCGTCTATTCTTACTCCAACCTGAGTCTGGGTATACTACTTGAGTGTTGGCGTAAAGCAGATAGCAGGGAAGGAAAGTGTTACAAACGGTTCCGTATCCGTACCACATACAAGTTGTGGGACCTCTTGAAACAACATTTGATTAAGCTCTGGAAACAGTAAGCAAATTTTTCAGGAGATAGCTCTCGTAAGTGTCGGGCATTTTAACTAAGTTTGAACAAAAAACAAAAATGCAAGATCCCGTTACACTTACTTCCGTAGCCGAATTTCATAAAACATTTAAGCACCCCATCGTAGATACGCCGACTATTCCGAGCGAGCAGCGTTGCCAATTACGGGTATCGCTCATTGCCGAAGAACTAAAGGAGTTGGAAGAAGCGATCCAAAACAAGGATATCGTTGAGGTAGCTGATGCCTTATGTGATATTCAATATGTATTATCCGGCGCCATTCTAGAATTTGGGCTAGCGGATAAATTTAAAGCACTTTTTGATGAAGTGCAACGGTCCAATATGAGTAAGGCCTGCAAAAGCTTAGCCGATGCGGAAGCCACTATTGCGCATTATCAAAACAAAGGGGTTGACTGTTTTTATGAACAACAAGGCGGTTTATATTTAGTATACCGTACAGAAGACCGTAAAACTTTAAAGTCTGTTAAGTATTCTCCGGCCGACTTAAAAAGTATTATCGAAAAGGATATTTAAACGTTATCGCATCAACCCATGATACGTCAAACACATTTTTATCACCTTCAGACAAAATGGATAGGCAATCTGGGTAGCGGAACAAAAAATTACCGCAGCTATGCCAGAAATTATACAATTAATATTTCTGGCAAGCCCCCGATCTACGGTTCTTCAGACCCTTCCTTTGTAGGAGATGCTACCAAGCACAATCCCGAAGAGTTGCTTTTAGCCGCTTTATCTAGCTGTCATATGTTATGGTATCTTCATCTCTGCGCGGAAGCCGCTATCGTTGTCTTAGATTATCAGGATAATGCGCAGGCAACAATGATCGAAAACACCGATGGTAGTGGCTTTTTCAAAGAAGTAGTCTTAAACCCTACGGTAAAAGTAGCGGATGAATCCATGCTTTCGATAGCCACCAAACTGCACGAAAAAGCCAATCAATATTGTTTTATCGCAAACTCAGTTAACTTTCCTGTACATCACCAACCGGTGTGTACCGTTTTTTCCACGTAGATAGGATTATTGTTTATCCTGAATATTATCGCTAAGTTTGTAAAGATCATATGATGGAGTTTACAATAACTAACAGGCAAAATTTCCATGCTGTTGATACTTCAATTCAACGGATGATGTCGTTATGTCCCCATATTTTCCATTGCACGTATCGCTTTTTGGGCAATAAGGCATTTCATGATCAAACCCCGGACTTTAAAAAAACATTCTAAAGAGCTTCGGGGGAACCACATCTTTAACGTTCAAAGCAAAAATTAACCGGAATCTCCCAATAGATTATTGGCTTTTTATAGTATCCAGAAATTTATGGTATTCAGAAAACAGCTAAAAAATTATAGATATGACACATTTAAAAAATAAAGTAGTCCTAACAGAAGAAGATTATGATCTACTTACTAGGTACGTTAGACCATCTGACAAACCGGATAACACCATGTCCTTGGCCTATGAATTGGGACGGGCCAAGGTGGTAAAAAGAGACGAGATTGAAAAAGAGCGTGTCAAAATAAACTCATCCATAAAAATTAAAGACCTTGATACGCAAATTATTACGTCGTTAACGATTGTATCTCCAGACCACGCTGATGTGAAGCATCAAAAAATTTCTGTATTAACACCTATCGGTTCTGCCCTGATTGGATTTAAAGAAGGAGATGAAGTAGAATGGAAAATGCCTGTCGGCATAAAAAGATATGTTATTCTTGACGTTAGCTAAAAAAACCACATGTTCATTTTGTTCATTATATTTTGGTTCTCTCTTACAACACTAATTTTTTTATACTATTGTAAAATCAAGGGTATAAATAAATTGATTTATGGACCGCTTTTGTTTAGATTGTAATACGCTACTTATTGGACGTGCTGATAAAAAATTCTGTAATGATGCTTGTCGTAGCAATTATAATAACCAGCAAAACAATCAGGAACAGTACTACATCCGTCAAATAAACTCAACTCTTAAGAAGAATCGAGCGGTTATGAAAAAATTAAACCCTAATGGTAAAACAAAAGTGCTGAAGGAAGATTTGGTTAAATTAGGGTTTAACTTCAATCATTTTACACATGTATTGGATACCGCTAAAGGTAGCAGATATTATTTTTGTTATGATTGTGGTTTTCTTTACTTGAAAAATGGAGAAATACTGTTAGTTAAAAAATTATTTTCAAGAACTTAATTTCCTTTTCGTGTCTCCGCTTTCTCTTCTTCGTGTGCGGCATAACCCAGTGCGGTTATCGCTACAGCCCCACCAATTATCGCGAGGCCATTCCCCTTCACTTCCTCCATAAAAAAAGTATCTCCATTCCTTTGCTGATAACTTAACAATTTCTTCGGATTCATTTTTGTTTTCATGAGCTCTTCAACATAAAAATTTTGCTCCATGGTCATTTGCTGAGGTTCATTAGTCTCCTTATCCAAAATATACAGCGTGAGATAACTTCTAAAAGATAAGGGACTTGTATCGGGTGAGAATTTGCTGAGCCTAACATTTTTAAAGGAGCCATCTTTTTGGGCTAGGGGTACTCGTTTATAATGAACTACTTCTTTATAAAATGGTCTTGAAAGCTTCAATTGCTTCTTTTCTATCTTGGCGTGGGGAGGTATAAACGTTAAACCCCTGGGTAAGGTTGCCGTGGCATTAAATGAACTTGATCCAAATGAATTACGCCAATCGCTAAAGGAGCGGTAACTAGAGCTTTCGAAGGAAGAACTGCCATTGATCACAATATTGTCTCCCATATAACTTGTTGCGTATTGATCCACAATAAGTGCTGATCGCTCCCAATCGATATACAACGGCTCATTTAACTTGTTATATACATCAATATTAATCGGCGCATTTTCACCGAAGAAACTATATGTAATCATTAGTGAGTCATTTTCAATCGAAAAAGCACCTGTTTCGGGGTTTTTCTTTGTATCCAGACTGTTTACCTTACTAACGTAATAGGTTGAACAGGAAGAAAGGAATAGGGTTAAAAGGCAGAGTGTAAAAATTTTATTCATATCGGTAAATTTATGTGATTAGCGTGTTTTTATTTGACGTGTTTTTACTACTTTAGTTTAATCAGTGCAAGTTAATAAATCATTTTTTCGCAAAATGATATGCTACCTGTTTTTTAAGAATTATGACAATTTACAGAAATGGTTGATTGAAAACAATTCATTTATCCTGAATTTACTTCTGAAAATGTAATTCCGTAGATTAAAATTAAAATGAAATTATATCTCTTATCCTTTTTTGCCTTAGCTAGTTTCGTGCCTATTACCGTTTTAAAAGCTCAAGAACCAAAAACTGACACCTTATATCAACTATCTCCAGCAGACGTACAGGCTTATCTGGGCACTCAACCGTATCTTTCCCTACCCAGTTCGGTCGGTCTGTTAGACCAAAATTCACTTACTTTACAACAAGGCAACACCCTGCTCCCATCGTTGAATACCATTCCAGGTGTACGTATGGAGGAGCGATCGCCCGGAAGCTATAGACTCTCTATCCGAGGGAGTTTACTACGCTCACCTTTCGGCGTACGGAATGTAAAAATATATATCGATGATATTCCGCTTACTGATGCCGCAGGTAACACCTACCTTAATTCGATCGATCCATTAGCATTCGAACAAATCACCATACTAAAAGGGCCTGATGGAAGTTTATTTGGTGCAAATTCTGGTGGTGTAGTTTTAATGAGTCCAAAGGGTATACGCGATCAAAAGACTCCAGGCTTGGCCTTGGACCTTAGTGCTGGATCTTACGGATTGTTCAATCAACATGTTTCAGGGAATTTTCAGCCGAGCGATACATACCGCTTTAGTTTAGATTATGCCCATCAGCAAAGTGATGGTTATCGTGAAAACACCGCAAGTCACCGGCATTATATACAAACCGTACAACGCTATAACTATTCAGCACATAATGAAATCCGACTGGTTGGATTTTATTCTACGATGGGTTATCAGACACCCGGCGGACTTACAGAAAGTCAATATGCCGAAAATCCAAAACAGGCCAGGCCAGCAGCAGGACCAAATCCGGGTGCCGTAGAACAAAAAGCGGCTATTTATAACAATACACTTTGGGGTGGACTTGTGCATGAAGCAAAAATCGGTTCCCATGTAAAACATGTAGTATCGGTATTTGGCACCTATACTGACTTTACGAACCCATTTCTGACCAATTATGAAAAACGCTATGAACATAACCTTGGTTTTCGCTCGTATCTGACGTACACACAAAATAATCATGAAAACTTTAAATGGAACATCAACGCCGGTATAGAATGGCAAAACAGCAAGGCCGATATCTTAAATTTTGATAACAATCAAGGGAATAAGGGTGGAGAGCAAACAGGCGATCGATTAAAAAATCAACAGCATTTTTACTTTCTGCGCTTTTCTGGGAAGTTGGAAGACCGCTTAATGCTTGAAACTGCATTGAGTTTAAATTATTATCATTATGCCTATCAAAATCTCTTTCCGAATGCTAGTGACCATTTTGAACGGATTGCTCCCGCTCCCACCTGGATGCCACGGGCAGCACTTTCCTACCTCATTACACCGAATTTCAGCTGGCGCATTTCTACGGGAAAAGGATTTTCGCCACCTACTTCGGAAGAAGTAAGACCTTCTGATCAAATGATTAATACCAATCTGCATGCAGAGACGGGATGGAATCATGAAACAGGCTTCAGATGGCAAAATGCCAATAACCGATTTCAGGCAGACGCTTCTATCTTTTCTTATCGGATGCAAGATGCTATTGTTCGGCGGATAGCTGAAGATGGAGCAGAATCTTTTACAAATGCAGGAGGCGTGAAACAGCGTGGATTGGAGGCAGCACTCGGTGCATGGATTATTCAACCAAATGAACCTCTCTTTATTAAGGGACTTCGCCTGTCGACAAACATCACCTGGAGTCATTTCAGATTTGATGATTATACTGATGCGGAAAGCAATTATTCAGGTAATAAATTAACCGGTGTTCCGGGAGAAGTGGTCGTTAGCGCGTTACATGTCTTATTCCCTAAAAAATTGAGCGTATACCTTCAACATAATTATACCTCGTCTATACCGCTCAATGATGCCAATACAACTTTTGCGCGTAGTTATCACTTATTTCAAGGTAAAGTCATGTGGGAAAAGAACATCTCCCATACTACAGTCCGTTTATCTGGCGGAATTGACAATATTCTCAATAAAAAATATAGTCTGGGAAATGACATCAACGCATTCGGCGGACGTTTCTTTAATGCGGCCATGCCCAGGAATTATTATCTGGGGTTAAATGTGTTGATTTAAACTAATCTTTACAATCATTAACCTTCGGCTGGAGAAAATATAATTGCGCAAGCAAAGCAAGCAATACGACCCCAGCCAGCAGCGCAAAATCTTTACCTAAATTTCCTTCGTCTGTTGATTGGCCGAGGTAATCTGTAATGAAAGCTCCTGAAAATACACCAACCATATTCATTAGTCCGTAGGCGGTGGCGCGGTACCTGGACGATACAAACTGGCACAAAATAGGCATATTATTCGCGTCAAACATACCGAAACCCAAACCGAATAATACAGCTGCACTCACTACGTGAAAGAAGGTATGTCCAAATCCCAGTAACAATAAGGATGGAATGGTTAGGGCCAATCCGATGGCACTCGTATAGATTCGCCCACGCACGTTGCGTTGCACCCATCTATCGGACGTTAAGCCGCCTACGACGACACCAACAAATGAAGAAAATGCAATAGCAATAGTGGCCATCGGTCCAGCCTGTGCCATGGGAATGTTTAAATTTTCTGTAAAAAGGGTTGGTAACCAGTTCTTCGTAGCCCATCCCGGTAAACTCGGCACGGCAAAATAGAACAAAATCACCCAAAACCAAACGTGCGACAACAAAAAACCAATACCACGAAATACAGTAGGCCTTGAGGCTTGCTTCGTTGATGAAAGCGGTTCATAGGAGCTAAGCTGCGGTGCATCCCTTAAAAAGCAAACCAATACCAAAGCATAAATCATTCCTACCAGACCAAAAGAAAGAAAGGCCGTATGCCACGTAAAGCTGGCTGCCAAAGTGGCACCAAAGCCACCTAATGCCTGCCCCATATATAAGCCGGTCATGTGTATGCCAACAGCCAGAGAGCGCGTTTTTCCTTCATGAAAATCAGCAATTAAGGATAAACCAGCGGGGATATATAAGGCTTCGCTAATACCCATGATGGCCCGAAGTAAGAGCAATTGTGTAAACGACTGAGCAAAACCCATGGCAAAAGTCACGGCCGACCAGACCAGTAAGCTTCCTACAATCAGCCATTTTTTACTCAGTCGATCGGCAATAGCACCTGCAAACGGACTCATGATACCGTATATCCATAAAAATATAGCCATGAGATATCCAAAATTGGTAGCGAGCTTCAACTCTTTAATATCCGCCTCCATACTCGGTCGCATCGTAGCGAGCATCTGGCGGTCCATATAATTTAATAGTGCTACCACCCACAATAAACCTACCACCACCCAGGGATAATATTTGCTATTCTTCATTTTTACGCTTTCAGTTTTTTATTCTTGTTCTTTCTGAACAATAGTTCCTGCTAATACACGTGGGGTACGCACCGAGGGTTTAATTTCTCCTCCGGGGATTACCAATTGATGATTCCAATAAACCAAGGGCGTGGTTACAGCAGGAAAATCAGGCAATATGCCGGCTTCTTTCCACGTATCGCCTTCCACATCATAAGCCCAAATCGTTTTGCTAAATCCCGGATGTTGAGCAAGGTCCGGTTCCTGCTCATTGGCCAAGGCTCCGTCATCACCCCCAAAAATCAATAGCTGCTGATGATATGCATAAGCAGGACTTGGCGCCGCAACAACAGACTGGGGTAAAGGCGCTATACGATCCCAACCTCTGGTTGAATGATAGCGATAGGCATCTTTTAGATAGGTCCGTTTACCCTCTTTTAGTTGCGTACCACTGAACAAAAACAACTCCTCGCCCACCGCGGCAGCTACCGCCAGCATACGCGATGGACCCGGCCAAGCTTCCAATACCTGCCACCCCTGATTGGGTTGATTCAAATCTAAAGTCCAAAAGTTATGTGCTGAAGATAAAGCCCTTGGGGAGGTTGTTCCTCCCATAATATACAACACGTCGGACACCACAATACCACAAGCATTGGCGATGGGTTGGGGTAAATCGGGCATACGTTGAAAGGTAATTTCTTTGTCCTGATACCGCAAATACCAAACTTCTGCCAGATTGGTCGAGGCATTGCCCCCTCCTGCTATGATGAGACCATCTTTCCACGTAACGGAAACACCGTAGCCGGCAGCTTGGGGTAAATGGCCAACGCGCTTCCAAGCCTTATCCCCTTTTTCTAATATAAAGATATCGTCATGCCAAACCTTCTTAGCACCCTTCCAAGGTGCACCTCCATCGGGAAAATTCGCGCCACCAGCAACGACCAGCGCGTCGTTGGCAACACCACTATACGAACCTGCAAAGCCTATGGTATCTGGGATAGCTGGTAATGTTTCCCATTTTAAAGAGAAATCCTGCTGTGGTGCATGTCGACAAGATATGAACATAACTAATCCTAAACCTATTATTATTTTCTTAAACATGTTTAGAGCCTGTTTAAAATTTACCTAATTATTTTTTTATGCCTTTTTTCGGCTACACCTTCGTTAAATTTTTCGGGTTAGGCTACCGGCTATCCCTGCAAAACCGAACGGAGTGAGCTCATGAACACCAAAGGAAACAAATAATCATGTGAATCATTTGCCTTAGTTCGCTCAAAAATAGCCGATAAAAAAATTAACCATACAAATTTAAACAGGCTCTTATTCATTGATGAGCAGCTCCTCACGACATTTTTTAAGGATGGAAAAAAAACCGCATTTTTCCAGATCATCCTGAAGTATGGCCGTTTCTTCCACATTTAAACGAATTAATGGTAACCTACAATCGCCTATGGTCATGCCGGTCATCGCTACGATAGCACGTTGTGCCGGTATAGGTGCGTGTTTTACCAAACACCTGACCATATAAACAGCATGCAACTGTAAGTCTCTCGCACCTTGCAGGTCGCCTTGTTCAAATTTTTCGATTATTTTCCGATATAAGGGTGCTGCAAAGGTATAGGTACTGCCAATAGCTCCTTTAGCACCCACGGCTAAAGCGCCAAGCAACATTTCGTCAAAACCAAAAAGGATATCAAATTTTCCATTTTTATAGTTTAGACAGGCTTCATACTCATGCAGGGTAGCACTGGTGTATTTAATGCCTGCAAGATTAGGGATAAGCTTTTCTGCCTGTTCCAAAAAGGCCACCATATCCATCGATAGACCAGTAAGGTGTGGGATGTGGTAATAATAAAAAGGTAAAGACGGTGCTGCTGCTGCAATTTCGGCTAAACAGCTCACCAAGCTTTGGATGGAATTGGGTTTAAAATAAAATGCCGAAACAGAAGAAATGGCATCTGCGCCAATCCGTGCCGCATGTTCAGCTAATGTTTTAGCTTCTACTATTGAGCTATGCCCCACATGAACCAGTACCAGCATACGTTTATTCGCTGCTTTTACATAAGCCTCTGCCACACGCATGCGTTCTTCGGTTGTTAAACTAGGGCCTTCCCCATTGGTGCCACACACAAAAACACCCGTTAAACCATCGATAATTAGTTGTTCTACAATTGCCGGAATCACTTCCAGATTGACTGCTCCGCGCTCATCATAAGCAGCAAATGTGGCTGCTATCAGCCCTTCAATTTTCTTCATTAATTTTTATTTTATAGGTACTAGTAGATCTTTTATTTTAATTGCTTGAAATACCAAATCGGCCTGACTGCTTTCATAGAGGATCCCAATGGTTTCATCATCTATGCCGGTGAGACAAGAATAGCCTCTGCTGCTCCCTTCATCCAACAATAAAGGTCTATATTTATTCCAGCTCAAACCTTCATCATCACTGATCTGGATGGTCATCCGATGGCGTTTTGTGGTGGAGTGTGGATTGGAGAAAAACAAGAGGTGTTTTTCTTCCCGGCCTTGCTGATAAGCTATACCAATGACGCTGGCCATGCAAACCGGTTCTGGCAATGCCTCATGGGAAGTAGGATGTTCCTGCCAATGATGGCCCAAATCCCGGGTGGTAGCCACAGCCCTACCGTTACCGGCTCCTGTTCTGTCTTTATTGGAATTGGCGCGCATGTTGAGCATCAGTGAACCATCGGTCCGTTCAACCACCATGCATTCCGTTGTTGATTCTGCTAAGGCCGGATCGCTGGCTTTCCATGTTTTTCCACCATCTTTACTGTAGCTGATATTGGAAAATGCTTCACCCTTTTCATCCCTTCCCTGTGTCGGGAACACCAGTGTTCCATCGCTTAGCGTAATGCCTTGCCCGGGTGCCGGTGCCCATAACCACCATGCTTCCTTTTTGCCCATGCGGGTGATATTCATCGGCTTAGTCCATGTTTTTCCATCATCAGTGCTCTTGGTGATTAAAAACTGGGCCGACTGTTTCACATCGAAACCCGGTTGCGAACCTTTATCCCGCCATTGATGGTTCCAGGCTTTACTATTGGCGTCTAAATCCGGAATCCATTTCCCATCTTGGTCAAGCACCCCGTACATCCATGTTCCGGCAATGTAGATATCTCCCGAGGTTTTATCTACTAAAATACAGGGGTCTGATACACCATTGAATTTTTCAGGTAAGCCACCCCATTCCCCCATGTCTAGTACGATTTGTATCGGTTGCCAAGTTTTGCCGCCATCTTCACTTCGATGTAAACCGATATCGATATTGCCTTGCAGATCGCCTCCTTTATCATAACGTGCATCGAATATGGCTAACAGGGTACCTTTGTTCGTTGTCGCTAATCCCGGTATTCTCGAAGTATGTACCCCATCTTGCCCATGTTGCCGCACAGCTACACCAACCCTTTGACGAATATCCTGTTCTGGATGGTTTTGGATGTCCGCTCCATCAAATGTAAGCGAAGAGCAATGCAAACCAAGCATATGCTGTAGGTTGACTTCCGGACGCAATTGTACCGATATCCAGAAATAGTGATCACCTGCCGCAAGAGACTGATTACCCCGGATGAGTGTCTGCGATTCGGCACTTTCTGCCGTACCGAAAACCGGCCGTTTGATGTTGTACATCGTTCCGGCAAGCGAATCCTGTCCGAAATAAAATACGCGAATAGCGGCGATATCGGATAAATCCGTAGTTCCTGTTACATCTAGTTTAAAAGCCGTCAACTTTGCTTTTTGGCCGGGGGGTACTGATACTTTTATACGTAACAAAGGATTGTTTGCCTTACCTGTAAGCACCGGTACCTGAAATTGTTTTTCTGCTATGCTAACAGGTTCTTTAGCTACACCTTGTATTGTCGTTGACACGAACAAAAAGCTTATCCATACTATCAAATACTGCATATGATATCATTATTTAAAGCTTAAAGCTTATTGCCTAAAGCTTATTGCCTATTGCCTCAATAGTTTAACAAATCACGGACTTCAGCAGCAGACAATGCGCGCTTATAGGCCACTATATCATCCAATTGGCCGGTAAAGTAATTACTGAACGCCGTTGCTCCCTCCTGAAACCCAATTTTAAATCCATTTGCATTGGACACTACCTTTACAGCAGATGCGCTAGTCTCATTAGCAAGCTCGCCATCTACATACAGATAGGTTTTAACACCTTGCCGCACGGCCGTCACCAAATGCCAAGATCCATCGCTTACCAAGGCATCCGAATTGACTATCGTACCACCGGAGGCATCCTCCGTAGCGTAGCGGATTTTACGATCGCTGGTATTATCACCTAACCGAAGCCATGTTTGATTATCCCCAGAGCCGTTTTTTCCACTTTCCTGCCATACCATCATCTTGCTAGTCAAAGTTGTCCGCACCCAGACAGAAACAGAGTAGTCGCCAGACCCAAAGTTCAAGGCTTCATCATCGGCTATCACAATACCCGTTGCACCGCCAAAATTAGCCGTAGATCCGCTGACACCAAAGCGATCTTGCTGCGAATAGCTTAGAGCACTGCCTTCTACGCTCAACTGTAGCGAGGATTCGGAAATGTCGTTAATATCCCCATCAAAAGGTAGTAATAGCACTAACTGTTCTGCATCCAGTACCTTTACATATTGCTCTTTCTCGATCACTTTAGTCACATAAGCATTGGATACGGTTAACTTCACCTTATACCTGTCGCTTTCAGCGTACGACACTACAGGATTTTCCTCTTCAGAAATGGCTGGAGAGCCGCCTTCAAACTCCCATTTTACCGTTTTTGCACTGCCAATTGATGTATTAGCGAAGGTTACAGAACTTCCTGCGGCAATCAAGGTATGGTTAGCCGAAAAAGCTGCCCGCAAATCTTTTGGATCCATCACCGTCAGGTAATCCGTCTTCGTTTCCGTGTCTGCGTATTCCGGATTTGAAGCGACCAATTTCACTTCGTATAGTCCCGGAGTGGTAAATTTTATCACCGGGTTTTCTTCATCTGATTCCAATACCACACTACCACTGGTAAATGTCCATTTCCAGGACTCCGCTACACCCGTGGTGAGGTTGCTAAACGTAACTTCATCCCCCGCGTATGCCAGGGTATCTTCCACTTCAAAATCTGCTTGTAACTGGCCATAACCTACATTAATGAATGATTCTTTTACCACTTCATCTGAAGCACTGCCACGATTGATCCGTAATGTCACCTTGTACTGACCGGGAATAGCATAGGTGATTTCCGGTGAAGATAGTATCGAGGTATCAGGCGATCCTCCCTCAAAGGTCCAATACAAACGAGATGGCACACCCGTCGACTTGTCGGTAAACACCACCTTTTGCCCAGCCTGTATCTCCTGCTTGTCCGCAGCAAATTCGGCCTTCAGTGGACCCAAATCCGGTTCATTCTTTTTGCAGCCCCAAGGCAAAAGCAATCCGGATACTATAAAAAATAAAAATAATCTGGTTTTCATGGTTATGGTACGTTAATTCAAATTAGATAGCGGAATAATTTCGAAGACAATCCCTTCATTTGCATCAGCGGCACCTCTTTCATAGAGCATAGCCATGCGATCGTCATCCAGCAATGTCATGTCCGAATATGCTGCAAATTCCGTATAAACAGTATAACTTTTGGAAAAGGTCTTACCATCATCCGTGCTGAGGCGGAGTGTCATATTCCTGCGGCTCGATTCGTGCGCGGGATTGGCAAAAAACAAGCGATGCACACCATCGGCACTGGTAGCACTATATGAACTTCCCTGACACACTGGATCGATCAGTGTTTCATTTACCTGAGGTGTACTCCAGCTCATTCCACCGTCATCACTTACCGAAGTCAGTCGGCGATTATTACTATTGGAACAGCGCATATTAAGCATCAGCCTACCATCCGAAAGCTCTGCCACGGTAGACTCATTTGGATGAAACACCGGATGTTCGGTAATGCCTCCCAATTTCCACGTTTCTCCATGGTCAGCTGAATAAATCGTATGGGCATCACCCGTATGATCGCAAGCAACCACCAGGCGACCGGCATTAGTACCCTTCTTCAGTTGAATACCATGCACAGGCCCCGTTGCATACCATGTCCAGTTTTCCTTTTTCACGGTGGAGGTAATTTCCCGTGGTTCCGACCATTTCACACCGTTGTCTGTTGAAGATAGCACAAACACGCGATCATTATCTAGGCACGCCAACAGATGAATATCGCCCGTCTGCTCATCAACCACCGGAGCGGGATTACCGCAAGTATGCTCGCCCTCATCCCAAAGCACCACCATATCACTCCAGGACTTGCCTCCATCTTCCGAGCGTTTGAGCACCATGTCTATATCACCGGCATCGCTACAGCTGTTCTTACGCGCTTCGGCGAAGGCCAGCAAGACTCCATTGGTGGTCTTTACCAATGCCGGAATCCGGAAACAACTGTAGTTATCATCGCCTTTTTTAAAAATATAGGAAGCCGCCAAACCTCCATTTTGATCATCGAAATAATCGTCGGGAATTTTTTCACCCAATTTATTATCACATCCGCATAAACCTGCCATCAAAAAAACAGAGAGCCATGCTATACACATTAATATCTTATTCATCATGATGTTATCCGCTTAATTATATCCAGGTGTTTGTTTCAATGCCGGATTCAAATCGATCTGGGTCCGAGGGATTGGAAAATATAAGGGTAAAGTCTGTCCGCTTAAATTCGGCACCTCATCATACACATTTATCGTACCCCCGGCATGAAAGCGCATCAGATCCGGCCACCGTTTCAGCTCAAAATACGATTCTTTAAAGGACTCGTCTAATATGGCTTTCTCCACTGTTGTCTTATCCGTTGCCCCGGTATAACTGCCGATACCTGCGCGTTCGCGCACCAGATTAAGCGCTTCAACAGCCTCCTGTACGCGATTCAATGCTGCCAATGCCTCCGCTTTCATTAAAATCAATCCTCCCCAACGATAAACGATAATATCATTATCAAAATGACGGTCATCATCATAGGCAGTTCCGCGAAATTTATTGTCAAACACACCGATCACATTTCCTGCGGTAGAGACCGCGGTAATTACGGAAGCCGCCTTACGCACATCATTCGGATAAGCGTCGAATGCCGCGAGCAGCTTAGCACTTGGCGCATAAACACTACGTGCGCCATTCACTGCATAAGGTATTTCACTGGCATTTGCCGCAGATTCCACAAAAATATTGCGGGGTTTTAGTCGACTACCATAGTGGTCTGATTTCTCATTCCGTTCAAAGTACATAGACCATAAAATTTCTGCATTTTGCTTATTATCGGTAGCAAAAATAGCTGCATAATTAGCCAATGGCGACACCATTGCGGTCGCCTTGTCCAGCGCCATCAGCGTCGCTTCCAAGTCGGCACTACCACCTTCCAACACTTTCGCTTTCCAGAGCAAAGCATCGGCTTTCAGCGCATAGGCCGCAGGTTTAGAAACCGTCGACTTATCTACAACATTATCTTCAGGAAACCAATCGATTGCTTGGTTGATATCAGCCAGTAGCTGTGTCATCACTTCCGTTGCGGGGCTCCGGCCTAAAGCCGGTTTACTATCAGACTCAGTCGGTTCCAGCTCCAAGGGCACGTCACCAAATGTACGGACCAAGGTGAAGTATACATAGGCCCGTATAACCAGCGTTTCCGCCATAGCTCTATTCCGTTCCGATTCATCAGGGTAGTTAATGGTTGGCGCATATTTTAATAGCATGTTGCATTGCTGAATCACACTATACAAATCCAACCATGAAGGTGCGTTGGCTTCATTCAGGTTTTGCTGCCAGGCATTGGTAACCCCCGACTCCAGTCCTATATCAAAAGAATCACCCCGGTCTTCCAGCCAAAACGTAGTATTCATAACGCCACCGGTACCCGTGCCTGAACCATCGCGGAGGGCAAAGTAAATACCGGTCAGGTAGGCCTTCACATCGTCAGGGGTATTCCAATACCCATTACCGATAATGGATGACTCTTGTTCGACATCCAATATGCTGTTGCATCCTCCTAGCAATATTACGCTTAAGAGTGCACTTAAAAATAGCTTCTTGCTCATGAAATTCTTCATTATTCTGTTAAAAAGTTGCCGTTAAACTAAAATTCCATTGCCTTGGCCTTGGGTATTCACCTTGGTCATTACCCGTATAAATTTCGGGTGAGAGACCATCATAATGCGTCAGGTATCCCAGATTGAATACACCTGCGGATAAGCTGAGTCCGGTCAAGTTGACCTTTTTCAGCCAATTTCCCTTAAACTGGTAGGAAAGCGACACTTCGCGGAATGTCAGAAAATCACCCTTAGAATAATACAGCGAATTATTGCTGGCATAGCCCGAACTACTGCCCAAACCATTGGGCCTGCGCAGGTGGTTACGATAGTTATAATCGGCATCGCTCTGTACGGTATAACGTGGAATCTCGGCGATGTCGCCCTGCTCATTCCAAATCTTATCACTCATTACATCGGTAATGGTCATGTTATTGTTGCGCGCACTACCTATTGCGTAGGCGCGTTTGGCATTCTCAATAACATGCCCGATGGCATAATCCACCACAAAACGTGCGGTGAAACCTTTATACGAGACGGTGTTAACCATACCACCGGTCTTATCCGGACGGATATAACCCATGAATACCATATCACGGTAGTCAATCATCCCATTTTCATCCTTATCCAGCCAAATGGCATCGCCCCCCACCTTCTTTCTGCCATTAGCTTCTACGTCTTCCGGAGCATTTGCTGCATCTGCGTCGGTTGCATAAACACCGATAAGCTGGTAGGCATAGCGCGAACCAAAACGCTCCCCTTCGGCAAATCCGCCGACCTTCACATAGTCCTGCTTTTCCATATCCCACACGTAATTACCCCCACTCCTATTCTTATCCTCGCCGTTTTCAGGCATTTTTACCACAGTAGCCCGATTGAAGGCAAAAGTAAATCCGATATCCCAGGTAAAAGCATCCTTGCGGATGGGCTGAGCGGATAGCTCTACTTCAAAGCCACGGTTACGAATGGAGCCGAAATTACTGCGGATGGAGCTGAAGCCAGTCGATGTCCATAGCGGTTTCATAAACAATCGATCGCTGGTTAGCTTATTGTAGTAGTCGGTCGACAAGCGGATACGGTCGTCCAAAAAACCCCAGTCAATACCCGCATCAAAGGAAGTGGTCGTTTCCCACACCAAATTACGGTTGGCCAATACCGTATTGCTGATTCCGACCTGACCATTATAGGTATAGCCTGCTGCATACTGCCCTTGTGCATCTGCAATAGATAAATCATTATTACCCGTTTGTCCCCAACTTGCCCGAATCTTCATGGAAGACACTACCGGTTTTATTGGCTCCCAGAAGGATTCGCGATGCACATTCCAGCCTCCCGAAAAACCCGGAAAAACACCCCATCGATGATCTTCCGCAAAACGGGAAGATCCATCCACACGAAAGCTTGCCGAGAGCATATACTTGGCATCGAGATCATAATCTACCCGCCCAAAATAACTCATGATCACATCAGTACCTTTTGTGGTGCTAATGCGTTGCGTTTCCGGTGCAGTGGCATTCAATGTAGGAATGTAATCTGTTGCTGCATTATATCCGCTGCCACTCATATGGTATTCGGCATCATTGATATAACTCGCCCCCAGCAAGGCATTAATATGGTGACGTTCAGCAATCCGTTTATCATAGGTCAAGAGCCCATCGGCCTGAATCTTCCGATACTGCTCGTGTACCGCCGAAGCATTTCTATTCTTATTCGTTTCGTTGTATGCTTCAAAATAGTTTTCAATCCCCTCCGTTGTATTCCAATAGAAGCTCGGCGAAAATTTCAAGCCCGGAAGGATGTTATAATCCAAACCCAGTCCGATTGTCGTCCGATGCACCTTAATATCATTGTATTTTTCCTTATAATAAATCTCATACTGCCTGCTCCTGAAACTCGCAACCCCTTCTCCCGGTGCCGGCAGTCCGTCTTCATAGTAATCCCGATACGTAAATGGCATGGAAATAGACCGGGCAAGCACGTTTTGGTAATTCCATGGCGCGTTGCTGGTGCGCAGCTGGTAAGACATATTCGTATGCACACTCACCTTATCACTCAAGGCATAAGTACCATTGAACAGTGCGCTGTAATTCTTATACGAAGTACCCGTTACAACACCATCCTGATTGACATGGCCCAATCCGATGTAATAATTTGCTTTGTCCGTTCCACCGCTCATATTCAGGTCATATTGCATGGAATTGCCGTTCTGGAAAGTCATGTCCTGATAATTGGTTTCCTTAAAAATCAACTGTTTACCCGTTACCGGATCCACCATCGTTTCCCATCCCTGATGCTCGATCAGATCGGCCACATAATCCTGCCCGTAGTCTTGCAGGTAAACATCCAGAAACTCCAGTGTATTCCGAGAATTTCGTGGGTTGCCAGTAGACATGCCATAGGTTCCGCCCGTCAAAAACGTCTGCGGATTCGTGGTATTAAATTTCTGGGTGTTTAGTCGACTGATATAAATATAATCCCTGGCGCTCGTAAAGTTGTACCCTTTAGCCAGTTGTTCCAAACCGGAGGTTACCTTCAAATTAATGATGGGTTTGCCCTGCTTTCCGGATTTTGTTTTCACGATGATCACACCATTGGCCGCCCGGGCACCGTAAATAGCAGTTGAAGCCGCATCTTTCAGCACTTGTAAGGATTCGATATCATCCGGATTGAGATCCGAAAGGTTACGCATGGCACCAACCAGGCCATCCACAATCATAAGCGGAGCGTCGCTCTCGGGAGACGTTGAACTCCCGCCCCGGATAAATACCTGCGGGCTGGCCCCCGGTTGCCCGTTGCTAATTTGCAAAGACAAGCCCGCCACTTTGCCTTGCAACTGCAACAGCGGATTCTGCCCGGGTGCATGAGCAAATTCTTTCTGATCCACTTTGCTTACTGAAGTTGTCAAGGTCGAACGAGTTTGCTCACCATAGCCAATAACAACCACTTCATCCAGTGCCGCCGCATCACTTTCCAGCGACACAGACAATTGATGCTTGCCGTCAATAGGTATTTCCACGGTACGATAGCCAACATAGGTAAAAATCAGTGTACCCTCACCTGATGGTGCTTTTAAGGTAAAGCTACCATTCTTGTCTGAAACCGTGCCAATGGAAGTATCTTTAAGTCTAACGTTCACACCTGATAATGGTTGTAAATCAGTACTTGTGGTGATTTTACCTGAAACAACAAAACCAATATCCTGCGCATGAGCAAGCATATTGGTTAAGCTAATCAGCAAAAGCAGCACCTGAATGAGACTTCTTTTCATGTTGATTTTGGTTTATAATTTATGTTTATATGTTCTACATAACAAATGTAGAAAAAGAAATGTAAATACCAAAACCAATTTTTCAGAGAAACTAGAAAATAGTGTTAAAATTCGTTGAGGTGATCGAAGTGGGGTCTCAAATGCTCAAGCATTCCTTGATTAAAATCTTCTTTCGAACCATGTTTTAAGATTTCCACTAAGTCGAGATGGCTAATCTTTCCCCGTATAGGTTTATCTTCCATGGCCGTAACATATCCAAAAATAGGAAGTAGCATTTTCTGGAATCGTTTTAAGGTATCGTTACCTGTAATTTCATAGAGTTTTCCATGAAAAGCAATTTCTTGTTTAATACGGAAGGTATTATCTTCTACATCTTGATTCCGAGCTATTTTTTCCAGTTCTTTAATATCTTTTTCTGTTTTCTTCCGGTAAAGCAGTTCACTAAGCCCTAACTCCAGCACTAAACGTAGCTCAAAAATGTCTTTCAATGTCGCGCTATCTAAAATCAAGGGGTCCAAAATCTTTTCAAAGGTGCCAAGAATATCTGGATTGACGAACACCATACCTCGTTTCTTTCGCGATTCAATCAATCCCAACATTTTTAACCGGCTCAAGCCTTCGCGTACTACATTTCTACTTACTCCCAGCGCTTCTGCTATCTCCAGCTCTTTAGGGAGCGCATCTCCTGGTTTAAAAGCTTTCTTTTTTAAAAATTCGATCAACCGAACCTCTACAATATCTGCCATAGTCGGTGGATTGATGCGTTGCAAATCGCGATTTAATTTCTCCATCTTACAAATATAAAAGCCTAATGAAATATTGTTTATATGTAGAACAAAATAATTTAGTATTTTAGATGAGTGATGATGTTACTTAAGATATGCCAATAGTTGCCTCGCTACTTTTTCTGATGCACCCGGCGTGCCCATTCGCTCTTGCAACGCTTGATACTGCGCCAGCATTTCCTCTCGATAAATCTTGTTGTTGAGCAATTGATCCAGTTCTTTCGAAATCGTATTGGAATTAGCAGCTTCCTGTATAAGTTCCTTTACTACCTCCTTGTTCATAATCAAATTAACCAATGAAATATAGGCGACTTTTATGACCCGCCTGCCAATTGCTATGGATAGGGCATTCGCCTTATATACAACTACTTGTGGCACATGTAATAAGGCGGTCTCTAGCGTAGCCGTTCCACTAGCCACTACGGCAGCTTCGGCATGTTTCAATAAATCGTAGGTTTGATTAAACACGATCGGGATGTCCGCCCCATGTATATAGTGTTGATAGTAGGATTTATCGAAATTTGGTGCCCCAGCAATCACGAATTGATGACCAGGAAACAACTTTACTAACCGCGACATTTCCGGCAGCAACTTGCTGATTTCCATTTTTCTGCTTCCCGGTAGCAAAGCGATAAGGGGTTTATTGTCCAACCCGTTGCTTTGTTTAAATTGCTTATTCGTATGATGCTGGCTAATCGCATCCAACAGCGGGTTTCCAACATAATCGACCTCCATACCCCATTTAGCATAAAAATCAACTTCGAAGGGAAGAATGCAAAACAAATGATCAACAATACGTTTGATTTTTTTTACCCTCCCTGTATTCCATGCCCATACTTTCGGTGAAATGTAATAAAAGACTTTAATCCCATGTTGTTTGGCAAAAGCAGCCAATTTGAGGTTAAATCCGGGAAAGTCAATTAAAACCAATGCATCAGGACGATAAGCTATTAAATCTGCTTTAACCGTTTTCAAATTTCTTAGAATGCTCCGTATATGAACTAGTACTTCTACAAACCCCATGTAAGACATATCCGCAATATGTAACACCGCATGTTCCCCACTCGCTTGTTGCATCTGATCACCTCCTACAATCCGGAATTGAGCATGAGCATCCATCCCACGCAAAGCACGGATCAAATGTGCGCCATGTAAATCTCCAGATGCTTCACCAGCTACAATATAATAGTTCATATGTCCATTTAAATGGTAAACCCTTCTTTAAAAACTAATAATAGCAACAAACCAACGAAGGTGATGCCGATCAAGCTTCCACCTGTTTTAGCAGCTTGACGTCTGTAAAAATACCTTGCCAACAATAAATTTAATGTGGCAGCTATAACATATAACAACAACGGTTTATCAACAAATCGTGTTCCCAATGAGGTGTGTTCCGTTAGCCAATAGGCCATAACCGGTGCTACAGCGCCTAGAGCCGCTCCTGTAAACAAGTTGTTTTTTTTGAGCATGTTCTTATCTATACGTTTTAAGTTATAGGTTTTCCGTTTTAAAGTATCAAGACCTTATAAGTTTTACGCAAGTGTACACCTTGTCCATGCACTTAAAACTTATCACTTATTACTACTTACAACTTAAAAGACCAGGCATTTAACTGCGGAATGGCGTGATGTGCCGTCATATCAAACTGCACCGGTACAATGGATACAAAACCATGGCTAAGTGCCCATACATCCGTATCTTCTCCACGATCATTTAATACAAATTTACCGGTTAACCAATAATAGGGACGATTATATGGGTCCAAACGTTCGTCAAATTCTTCCGCCCATTTGGCATCTGCTTGTCTACAAATTTTAGCTCCTTTTAGCTGGCCTTGTGGAAAATTTACATTCAATAAGGTACCCGCTTGTATACCATTTTTTAATACCTGGCGAGCAATTTCCCGAACATAAGGCCGACAATGATCGAAGTTAGCATCAAAGGTATGGTCGTCATAAGAAAAGCCGATTGACGGAATACTTTCAATTGCACCTTCTACTGCAGCAGACATGGTACCACTGTATAAAACGTTGATGGAATTATTTAAGCCATGATTAATTCCGGAGACACAAAGATCAGGTTTTCTGCCCTTAAAAATTTTATTCACCGCTAGTTTCACACAATCTACCGGTGTGCCTGAACATTTATACATTTCCACCTCTGGATAAATCGTTACTGGATCAATGCGTAAGGGTTTACCAATGGTTATAGCATGCCCCATACCGGATTGTGGGCTATCCGGTGCAACTACTATCACTTTCCCGATTTGCTGCATTTCCTCTAATAACACTTTAATACCAGGAGCAGTAATACCATCGTCATTAACGACCAGTATCGTTGGCTTTTGTTTTGTCATGTTGCGAAGTTAATGGATTTACCATGGAAAAAGAAAAGCGCTCCAATCATTTTCTGATTGAAGCGCCCCTTTGTCAAATACCTATAAATTAAAGGCTATTTAACCAATCAACCACTTCGTCTCTTGTCTTACCTGTTTTCTTTTGTAGACGCCCCACTAATTCGTCTTCTTTTCCCTCTTCATACATTAAATCATCATCAGTCAAATCAGCATAAGCTTGTTTTGCCTTACCTTTAATTTGATTCCATGTACCTTTTAAACTTAAATTGCTCATTTTTCTGTTTTTAAATAATAACTTATTTTTCTTCTGTATTAGTTAAACACCGTGCAGACAAAAATGTTTGCTTGAGTAGAGAAACAAAAAAAGAGGCACTAAGACCTCTTTTTTGATTAAACATTACATAAAAATCCGGGCTGATTAACTCCGTAACTTTTCTGCTCCTTTTTTTATGCGCTCTACCACTTCAGGATCAAGTAGGGTACTTGTATCACCTAAATTAGTGGTATCGCCTTCTGCGATTTTTCGCAAAATACGCCGCATAATTTTTCCAGAACGGGTTTTGGGTAATCCATCCACAAATTGAATTTTATCTGGTTTAGCGATAGCTCCGATAATGCGTGAAACCGTTTTATTGATATCTCCGCGCATGAGTTCTTCATCTTTCTGATGATCGCCAGCAATGACAAACGCGTAAATTCCTTGTCCTTTAATCGCATGCGGATAACCCACAACCGCTGATTCAACCACATCACTATGCTTATTGATGGCATCTTCTACTTCGGCGGTTCCTATACGATGGCCGGAGACATTCAACACATCGTCTACCCGCCCGGTTATACGGTAATAACCATCCTGATCACGTAAGCACCCATCACCAGTAAAATACATATTCGGATAAGCTGCAAAATATGTTTTCCGGCATCGTTCATGATCGCCATATGTTGTACGGAGCATGCCCGGCCAAGGAAATTTAACACACAGATTGCCACTTACATTATTCCCCGCTATCTCTTTGCCCTGTTCGTCCATTAAGGCTAACTGTATACCCGGCTGCGGGAACATCGCGTAACTGGGAATGGTTGGTGTAATTCCTGCAATCGGACTGATAATAAATCCACCCGTTTCCGTTTGCCAATAGGTATCTACGATTGGTGCCTGCCCATGACCAATCTTTTCGTCAAACCATTTCCAAGCTTCTTCGTTAATCGGTTCACCAACTGATCCCAAGGTTTTAATGGAACTAAAATCCTTTCCATCAACGAAATCATCACCTGCTCCCATTAATGAACGAATGGCTGTAGGTGCCGTATATAAAATATTTACTTGATGCTTTTTAACAATATCCCATAGCCGCCCTGCATCAGGATAAGTCGGAATGCCCTCGAACATCAAGGAAGTTGCTCCTTGTGAAAGCGGCCCATACACAATATAGGAGTGTCCTGTAATCCAACCTATATCTGCCGTACAGAAATAGACATCGCCTTGTTCGTATTGAAAGGTGTTCGCAAATGTATAGCCCGTATACACCATATATCCTCCGCAGGTATGAACGACACCTTTCGGACTTCCGGTAGATCCTGACGTATATAATATGAAGAGCATGTCTTCTGCATCCATCTCTTCAGCAGGAAAATGTGGGTTGCCTTGGGTTTCCACTTTTTTGATCTCATCTTCCCACCATACGTCGCGTCCTTTGATCATGGAAACAGGTGTTCTTGTTCTGGTTAATACGATAACTTTTTCTACGGAAGGACATTGCCCTAGCGCATCATCAACAATATCTTTCAGTTCAATTATTTTTGTACCGCGGAAACTGCCGTCGGCTGTAATAACCAACTTACATTGGGCATCTTTAATCCGGTCGGCTATTGACTGAGCAGAAAAACCGCCAAATACCACTGAGTGGATGGCTCCAATGCGCGCGCAGGCCAATACCGCAATAGCCAGTTCCGGCACCATGGGCAAATAGATACAAATCCGATCGCCCTTTACTACTCCATTATTTTTTAATACATTAGAAAACTGTTCGACATTGAATAACAATTGCTTATAACTAAGCATACGGTAAGCTTCATTAGGATCATTTGGTTCCCAAATAATGGCTGGTTTGTCACCTAATTCAGCAATATGCCTATCTAAACAATTTTCCGTTATATTTAACTTTCCCCCTTCAAACCATTTAACATCAGGCCCCTTGAAATCCCAGCTTAATACCTTATCCCATTTCTTCCGCCATTTAAATTCTTCCGCTATACCCGACCAAAATTCTTCTGGTCTTTCAACGCTCTTTTTATACGTCTCCTTATAATCTTCAAACGACTTAACTTTTAAATTCATTGGTTTTGTTGTTTAGTTAACAGCCACCCAAGTTAGCAATCTTAGTTAGGCTTTGCAAACCACTGTTTTATTTATTTCAGCCATTTTTTTATCAACGATGTAGATGAGAATGGTTACTGCGCTTTATTTAACCCTTGCGGGAACATGATCGTCAATAAAGCCATAATGAGCAGAAAATTAAATTCGACTCCGTTCCTTCCACCCCCTACCACAAACCAGCCTTCTTTATAATGAACCAAAACAATTCCCATGATGAGAATAAAAATAGTCAGCCAACCCAACCATTTTACATATTTTTCAAACAGCAAACAGACAGCACAAACTAAGTGAGACAGCTTGATAACCCAAACCAAAAAGACACCAAAAGGAGCAAAACCTACCTGATTGAGGAACAAATTACCAAAATCGTTTATTCCGTTATTAAACATGCCTCCTGCACCATGCACTACCAGAATAATGGCCACGGCCAAACGTAGTAAAAAGGTACCATTGAAAAAATTATGCCTCGTCATATTCTCCTTTCCATGCATACCAACCAAATACAAATAATCCTCCGCTAATAATAGGCATCAATACAAAGGTGTAAATGATGGCCGGAACTAAATCATCTGGCTTTCCGCTTTCAAACTGCGGTATAGCCTGACTAACGAGCAAATAATAACCGGCTACCAAAGCCAGTAACATCCAAATGATTCCTAAATATCTTTTAATGTAATTCATCATATTATTTATAATTAGGCGCTAAAAAATGCAAATTCCTTAAAATTAATCCTCACTTAATGAACATCCTCTTGTTGCTTTTCCTTTTTATTGGATATATAAACCAGACCGATGATCAAGCTAATACCAATAATGATAATGGGATACCATAATCCTTCCAGGTAGGGTTTATCAAAAGGTAACTGCTCGCCAGCTTTTTCGGCAGACGCATTTGCCGTTTGTGCTCTCGCCACTAAATATGTAGCTACCGTCGGCATTAATCCACCGAAAATGCCATTCCCAATATGATACGGTAAAGACATAGAAGTATACCTGATTTTTACCGGGAATAGTTCTACTAAAAATGCAGCAATGGGCCCATACACCATGGTAACATAAACCACCTGCAAAAACACCAATAAAACTACGATCCACATCGCCGTATTGGACAATTTAATCGCGATAGTATGGTCTGTATGGACTACATCACCCGTTTTTTTAACTACATATTCCCGTATAATTTCGTCCTGCATCGTTCCATCGGTATAAAATCGATGCTGGGTAGTAACACGCGCCATATCGGCACCATAGTCGCCATGTAAGACGGCCTCTTGATGATGAGTGACCTTTGCATCTTCCGTCATTTCCACCTTTGTTGTCACATCAGCTAGTTGATAAATTTTATCATAAATAGGTCTATAGGTAAGTACAGCTAATAGCATACCAATAAGCATGATAGCCTTTCTACTCCATTTATCCGAAAGCCATCCGAAAAAAATAAACAAACCTGTGCCTAAAAAAATAGCAATACCCAAGATATAATTCGTTTGATCAAAATCCAGGTTACACACTCGTTGTAGGTAAGATAAGGTATAAAACTGCCCCGTATAAAACACAACACCCTGTCCCATAGCCGCACCGAATAGCGCCAACAGAACAAATTTGAAATTAAACTTGTGTCCAAAAGATTCTTTTAAGGGATTAGTAGAAACTTTACCTGCTGCTTTCACCTGCTGAAATAAAGGCGACTCGGCCATATTTCTACGAATAAAGTAGCTGATAATAACCATGAATATGGAAATCAAGAAAGGTACCCGCCATCCCCAATTCGCAAAAGCTTCATCAGACATGGATTTTCTGGTCAATAAGATCACTGCCAAAGAAATAAATAAGCCAAAGGAAGCGGTCGTTTGTATCCATGATGTGCGTTCGCCTTTACGGTGTGGTTCGGCATGTTCTGCTACGTAGGTTGCTGCTCCGCCATATTCACCGCCAAGAGCTAGACCTTGCAACAGGCGTAACAATAAAACCAATACCGGCGCCAAAAAACCGATGGTTTTATATTCTGGAATTAATCCGATAGCCACAGTAGAAAGTCCCATGATCAACAAGGTGACCATGAACGTGTATTTTCGACCAATCATATCTCCCAAACGACCAAAAAAAAGTGCACCAAAGGGCCTCACTACAAATCCGGCAGCAAAAGTGGCTAACGTAGATAAAAAAGCGGCTGTAGGATTATCTGCAGGGAAAAATTTGGTAGAAATAATGACAGCAAGACTTCCGAAGATATAAAAGTCATACCATTCGATAAGGGTACCTAGTGAGGAAGCTCCGATAACTTTCCATAAGCCTTTCGAGGAAGCCTCAGAAGATGTATGTATGGCCATAACGTAAAAGAGATTTAAATCGGGTTAATTTTGGATTTACAATTTAGTTTATTTTAGTCGACGCAAGGTACTATATTCCACTGAATTTCTCTTAAAAAACGATCAACAAATTATCGTTATATTCGTTGTTTTCCTTTTTTATCATCAATAGATGGGTTTTAAATGGCGCTTATTTATGTGCAATAGTGACGCGCATCGTTTGTTTTTTTAAGCTCACGCACTTGTTGATCGAACATTTTCGCGTACGCACTTGCATAAATAAAAACATTTTCAGATATTTGCACACTCTTTAAGAAACTGAAAGTTTTAACAACACACGAATACATATAGTCATGTCAAGAATTTGTGATTTAACAGGGAAAGCGGCTTTGAACGGATATAACGTTTCTAATTCTAACGTTAAGACCAAGCGTAAATTTTACCCTAACCTTCAAACAAAAAAGTTTTTTATCCCGGAAGAAAACCGTTGGATAACATTAAAAGTATCTACTTCTGCTATTAAAACCATCAATAAAAATGGAATTACGGCAGTGATCAATAAGTTTATTAAAAAAGGATACGTTTAGTTTGCACCAAAATATCCCGCAAAATTGCGGCATTAAGACAATATTACAATGGCTAAAAAAGGTAACAGAGTTCAGGTAATCTTAGAGTGTACCGAACATAAAGAAAGTGGCATGCCGGGCATGTCTCGTTATATTTCCACAAAAAACAAAAAGAATACAACAGAACGGTTAGAGTTAAAGAAATACAATCCAGTATTAAAACGTGTAACTGTTCATAAAGAAATTAAGTAAATCTTTTGATAAACTTGCCCCATCTGGGGTATAAAATAGAAAGAAAATGGCTAAGAAAACCGTTGCTACTCTGAAAACCGGTAAAGGTAAAGATTACACGAAAGTAATTACTGCCGTAAAATCACCCAAGACAGGTGCATATACGTTTAAAGAATTAATTGCACACAACGATCATATTAAAGATGCTGTTGAAGCAGCAAGAGAGATTGTTGAAGAAAACGCTGCTGCGCAATAGTTAATGTGCATATCGGTATATAAAAGCTCTTTCCTTTGGAAAGGGCTTTTTCTTTTTAGGGTACTTTAGAATACCCAAATCTTGATATTGTACAAACAATATTTTAGTTTGAAAAATAGTACCTTTACCAACTGAAACATAGACGCTCGTATATAGACAATTATGGGATTATTTGATTTCTTCAAAAAGAAAGAGCAGACCCCTGAAGCGCAGGAAGCGCTAGATAAAGGCTTAGAAAAAACAAAAGAAGGTTTCTTCAGTAAAATCACGAAAGCGGTTGTAGGAAAATCGACCGTAGATGAAGAAGTACTTGATGACCTGGAAGAGGTGCTGGTAACCTCTGACGTTGGGGTTACCACCACCCTAAAAATCATCGAACGTATTGAAGAACGTGTTGCGCGAGATAAGTATATCAACACATCCGAACTGAACGGCATTCTGCGTGATGAAATTCAACAGTTGCTCGCCGAAAATAACAGCAATGATTTTGAAAATTTTGCATATGGTCAACACAAACCATATGTCATTATGGTGGTTGGGGTTAACGGTGTTGGAAAGACCACTACTATCGGAAAATTGGCGCACAAATTAAAGCAAGCAGGAAACAGTGTTGTATTAGGAGCCGCTGATACCTTCCGCGCCGCAGCGGTAGACCAAATCAAATTATGGGGTGAACGCGTGGGTGTACGTGTAGTAGCACAGGCAATGGGCTCTGATCCCGCCTCGGTTGCCTTTGATACCGTACAATCGGCCGTAGCCAATCAGGAAGACGTGGTCATCATTGATACCGCTGGAAGACTTCACAACAAACTGGCCTTAATGAACGAATTAACCAAGATTAAAAATGTAATGAAAAAGGTTGTTCCCGGTGCACCACACGAAATTTTACTTGTCTTGGATGCTTCTACCGGCCAAAATGCCATTGAACAATGTAAACAGTTTACACAAGCTACTGACGTAAATGCTTTAGCACTCACCAAATTAGACGGAACGGCTAAAGGTGGTGTTGTCATTGGCATATCAGACCAATTTAAAATTCCGGTTAAATATATCGGAGTAGGCGAACGTATAAATGATCTGCAATTATTTAATAAAAAGGAATTTGTTGATTCGTTATTTAAATAACGAGGTGTGTAGTATAGGATGAGAACAAAAAAGACGCTAACGCAACCAACCAAACCGCGCATCAATGTGGTAACGTTGGGTTGCTCTAAAAATATCCACGACAGCGAAATACTAATGGGACAACTTCGTGGTAATAAGCTAGATGTCGTACACGAAGCCGATAATATTGGAGCGCACGATATCGTTGTCATCAACACCTGCGGTTTCATTGACAACGCGAAGCAAGAATCTATTGACACCATTCTCCAATATAGTGCGTTAAAAGAAGCGGGTAAGTTGGAAAAAGTCATTGTTACGGGCTGTTTATCTGAACGATATAAACCAGAATTAGAGACGGAAATTCCAAATGTGGATGCCTATTTCGGCACGAATGACCTGCAACAATTACTCGCGAGTGTCGGTGCCGACTATAAGCATGAACTACTGGGCGAACGGATGCTCACTACGCCTTCCCACTATGCTTATTTCAAAATTGCCGAGGGTTGTAACCGGCCTTGCTCCTTTTGTGCCATCCCACTAATGCGAGGCAAACATATTTCCAAATCTATTGAGGATTTGATAAAGGAGGCTAAGCTATTGGCCAAAAATGGCACCAAAGAATTGATTTTGATTGCTCAAGATCTCACCTATTATGGTTTAGATCTTTACGGGAAAAGAAATCTGGCAGATCTGCTTCGGCATCTCTCTGATGTTGAAGGAATCGAATGGATTCGGTTGCAATATGCTTATCCTTCAGGATTTCCAATGGACATTTTAGATGTCATGAAGGAACGAAGTAATATCTGTAATTATTTAGACATGCCCTTACAGCATATTTCAGATCCGATGCTTAAATCGATGCGTAGAGGGATTACCAAACAAAAAACGATTGATCTGGTTCATGAAATCCGCGACCGTGTACCGAATATAGCCCTAAGAACGACACTCATTTGTGGCTATCCAGGAGAAACACAACAAGATTTTGATGAGCTAACCCAATGGGTTGCAGATACACGTTTCGATCGTTTAGGTTGCTTCACTTATTCGCATGAAGAAAAGACACATGCCTTTTCTTTAGAAGATAATGTACCACAAGAAGAAAAGGAATCCAGGGTTGAACAACTAATGGAACTCCAGCAGGGAATTTCCTATGCAATCAATCAAGAAAAAATAGGCCAAACGTATAAAGTACTTATTGATCGCATAGAGGAGGGTTATTTTGTAGGGCGAACCGAATTCGACTCTCCGGAAGTGGATAATGAAGTACTCATCGCGGCAGACAAAAACTATGCTCCAGTAGGCCGATTTGTACAGGTCAACATAAACCGGGCAGAAGACTTTGATTTGTACGGTACGATAATGCAGAAAGCTTAAAGCGGAAAGAGAATAAAGCTAATGGCCCATGGCTAATTATTAAGAGCTAAAGGCTGAGAGCTAATCATCAACAGCTAATAAAACACCAGTGAAAGCAAGTTACATTAATTACAACGATACCCATAGTTTTTCTGAAACGCTACTAGCTTATATAGCAAAAGACAAAAAACTTGCTCCTTTTATCAATAATTGGCCTGACCTCCAAGGTTTCGAAAAACAACTGGAACAAAAAAAAGACAAAACGGATCGTTCTACTTTAGTCCAGGTATTAAAAGCGCAGTACCGGATGCTAGAAAAATGTTCTCCAACCGTAAAAACGAATATCGAACGCCTAGCAGATGAAAATACATTTACCGTAACTACTGGCCATCAATTAAATATTTTCACTGGTCCACTGTATTTTATTTTTAAAATTGCGAGTACCATTAAACTATGCGAACAATTAAAAGAAAAATTTCCCACATACCATTTTGTTCCCATCTATTGGATGGCGACGGAAGATCATGACTTTGCGGAAATAAACCACACGCAGCTTCAAGGTGAAATCATTAAATGGGATATCCCAGCACAAGCGGCTACTGGGCGTATGGAAACCTTATCCATGGCCCGCACGGTAAAAAAGTATCAAAAGTTACTCGGACTAACGCATAATTCTGCTAAGCTAGCTGAATTGATAGAAGATGCTTATCTCCGACACGAAAATTTAGCTGATGCTACACGCTACTTGGTTAATGGCTTATTTGAACAGTATGGTTTAGTTATTGTAGATGCCGACAACCCCGCATTGAAAAAAATATTTGCCCCATACATACGTGAAGACATAGTAGAGCAATATAGCTATCAACATATTACCAAAGACACAAAGGCTCTGGAAAAGGCTGGTTTCGAAGCACAAGTACATGCCCGTGAAATTAACTTTTTTTACCTAACAGACGAATACAGGGAACGGATTGTAGCAACTGATGACGGACAATTTGAAGTCTTACACCACAATATACGCTTTACTAAAGAAGAACTCATCCAAGCCATTGAAGAGCAACCGGAGTGTTTTAGTCCGAATGTAGTCATGCGCCCCCTCTACCAAGAAATCATTTTACCAAATTTGTGCTATATTGGCGGAGGTTCCGAGATTGTTTACTGGCTTCAATTAAAAAGCAATTTTGACCATTATAAAGTTGATTTTCCTCTTCTTCTTCCGCGCAACTCCGCTCTCGTATCCAATGAGGCCCTCGACTATAAGATTTTTCGATTAAATTTAACATTTAAAAGCATTTTCAAGCAATCCGATGAGCTGAAAAAAGAGTATGTACGCATACATTCTAAACATCGATTAAACTTAAATGAAGAATGGTTGGAAATGGAAGCAATCTTTGAACGTATTAAGGAAAGAGCTACCAAGATTGATCCTACGCTTCGGCCAAGTGCAGAAGCTATAAAAGCGCGACTTTGCAGGGCTATTAATAACCTGGAAAAAAAATTTGTAAAGGCCGATAAATTAAATTTTGATGATGCTATCAATCAAATAGACAAAATAAAGGAGAAATTTTTTCCCCATGGAGAGCTGCAGGAAAGAGTAGAAAACTTTGGTTTGCTCTACGTGAAATATGGTGATGATTTCATTAAAGACTTGATTCGCTATTTCCATCCGTTGGAGATGAAGTTTACAATACTATATTAGTTATGCGTAATAAGTATCAAGACATCAGTATCAAATATCCAAATATTCCTAACGCTCTTGGCTTTGTGCTTTTCGCTTTATTAATTTCGCTAAAATTTGTCTTGTGTCTTGCTATTTGCATATTATATTCTCTTTAAGCTTTTTACTTTTGAATTTTTACTTAAAAAATGAACATCGAAGAACTGAGGACGTACTGCTTAACTAAAACTGGCACGGAAGAAGATATGCCTTTCGGTCCAGATACCTTAGTATTTAAGGTTGGTGGTAAAATCTTCCTGCTAACTGGTTTGGACAGGCAACCACTTTCTTTTAATGTTAAGTGTGATCCGGAGCGCGCTATCGAGCTGCGCGAACGCCATCCGCATAGTGTTTTACCCGGCTATCACATGAATAAAAAACATTGGAACACTGTTATTCTTAACGGTGAGCTGGGTAAAAAACAAGTAGAGGAAATGATTGACCATAGCTATACACTCGTGTTCAATAGCCTTCCTCAAAAAATAAAAGAAGGGCTTTAATGTAACAAAAACACATACATTTAATTTATTTAACATTTTTTTGCACGCATTTTCTTTTTTTCTCCAGTACTTTTAGGGACAAATAGCCCTTATTATGGAGATGACCTACAAAAAATTAAACAACTTTTTTGGTTGGACCTGTTGTTTAATCGCAACTTTAGTCTATTTCTTTACGAAAGAACCAACCGTTAGCTTTTGGGACTGTGGAGAATTTATTGCCGCCTCCTATAAATTGCAAATTGTCCATCAACCGGGAGCCCCACTCTTTTTAATGATCCAAAATATTTTTTCTAACCTTGCATTGGGTGATAAAGCCGCACTGGCTTACTGGATGAATACTGGATCAGCTATCTGTAGCGGATTAACCATTCTTTTTTTATTTTGGACCATTACCTTTTTAACCAAAAAAGCCCTGCTACATACCCATAAACCCCTTACCACTATACATTATTTTCAACTATTCGGGGCAGGAGTTGTGGGATCTTTGGCTTACGCTTTTTCCGATTCCTTTTGGTTTTCTGCAGTAGAAACCGAAGTGTATGCCATGTCTTCCCTAGGCACAGCTTTGGTGTTTTGGCTTATTTTAAAATGGGAAAACCATGCTTCAGAACCACGTGCCGACAAATGGCTGGTTCTTTTAGCGTTTATCATGGGGCTTTCCATAGGCGTCCATTTACTCAATTTACTCACAATTCCAGTATTGGCGCTGGTTATTTATTTCAAAAGAACACCAAAAGTAAGTACAAAAGGAATTTTGAAAACGTTAGGTTGGAGCTTGCTCTTACTTGCACTCATTTTATGGGGTATCATTCAATACTTGGTTAAAATAGCTGCCTTCGTTGAATTATTTTTTGTCAATCAGCTAGGTTTACATTTTGGTAGTGGGATACTTTTTACTGCGGCATTATTAACGGGAGCGTTAATTTATGGTTTCCGCTATTCGATTAAAAAGAACAAACCACAGCTGAATTTACGATTGCTTTGCTTTACCTTTGTGCTGTTTGGTTACGGTTCTTTTGCGATGGTAGCCATAAGAGCCAGCGCCAATCCATCACTAAACAACTACAGTCCTGATCATATTTTTTCTTTTCTGGAGTACATTTCCAGAGATCAATATATACCCAACCCACTCCTAACTGGTAAATATTTCGATTCACAACCTACGGCTGTACACGACGGTGCTGCTATTTACCGGAAAGATCAAAAGAACTATACATTGATCGGCCATAAACCGGTATACGATTATGATCGTACCACACTTTTCCCTCGTGTGCACAGTCAAAAGGATAGTGATTTCTATCGGTACTGGCTGCATTTATCAGCAAACGAACATCCAAACTTTATCAGTAATATCCAGTTCTTCACTAGCTATCAGGCAGGGGTTATGTTCTGGCGATATTTTATGTGGAATTTCGTTGGTAGGCAGAACGATAATTTAGGCCAAATGGGAAATCTGACAGACGGAAATTGGTTGAGTGGCATTAAGGCTATTGACAATATGCGATTGGGTGGCCAATATGCGCTACCAAAAGCCGAAAAAGAAAACCCCTCTCGTAATCAATTTTACTTTTTCCCTTTATTACTGGGAATTATTGGTTTATGTTGGCACTATCGGACAAATAAGAAAGATATGGGGATTGTTAGCTTATTCTTTTTCTTTACAGGTCTGGCTATTGTTTTATATCTCAATGATACGCCAATCCAGCCACGCGAGCGCGACTATGTTTATGTAGGCGCTTTTTATGCGTTCTCGATATGGATAGGCTTTAGTGTTATTGGTCTCACACAGCTATTTAAGAAAAAGTTTGCAGCTAAATATGCTAGCATAAGCGCCTTTGCCATTGCCTTTGTCCTAGCTCCCCTATTGATGATCAAAGACGGATGGGATGACCATGATCGCTCACAACGCTACAGTACACGCGATCTATATGCTCGTAATTACCTGGAATCCTGTGCTCCAAACGCTATATTATTTACGTATGGCGATAACGACACTTTCCCGCTCTGGTACGCACAGGAGGTGGAGAATATCCGGCCAGATATACGCATTGTGAATATTGGCTACTTAAGTTCTGATTGGTATGTAAAGCAAATGCGCAAAAAGATCAACCAATCGGCACCTCTTCCCATCGATATCGATCCAGCAAAGATTGATAAAGGTGTACGGGATTATCTTTCCTATGAAGACTATGGGATCAAGGAGCGTGTAGAGATTAAAGATCTTTTAGCGATTATGCTATCCGATCATCCTGCAGATAAGTCACAACAAACCGGAGAGAATTTCCTGCCAACTAAAAAGCTGAAATTTGCGATAAATAAGCATACAGTTTTAGCGAATCATGTTGTTCCTAAGGCATGGAATGATTTCATTACCGACAGCATGGAATGGGATTTTAATCAAGACTTTGTGACACGTAGCGACTTAGCTTTTTTTAATATACTCATCAACAATCAATGGAAACGCCCAATCTACTTTTCGAATGGAATGCCTAAAAGTGCACAGATGGGATTGAATAAATACCTGGTGAATGAGGGGATGGTATCCAAATTAATGCCTATAGATGCCTCTAAAATCGCTGCGCTTAGCCAGCAACCTGATGAAACGGCCCCATTAACCAATTATCAAGCCCTATATTCAAATTTAATGCAAAAATATACGTGGGGCAAAGTTAATCAGTTAAACTATCTGGATCCGCTTACTAAAAGCATGGTACCGCAACTCACCAATGATTTTAACAATTTATCCAGAGAATTACTGGATACCAATCAACGGGAAGCCGCACGCGAAGTTGCTAATAAATGTTTAACGGTGTTGCCTCAAAAAGTCTTAGGCATGAATCAAGCGGTTGATTTTTATTATTTATCAGACACGCTTTATGAAGTTAATGAAACGAATAAGGCAAACGATTTAATGAGAAGAAATGGTCAGTATGTTGCCGAGCAGGTGAAATATAAGATAGCACTGGCCAAAGATAAACCACAAGCAGTTGACGAACGCGATATTCGCTTAGGTATGGGTATCTTACAGGCTATGCTAGATAACTCCAAAAAATATAAACAGATGGAGATGGAAAAATATTTAGGGAATCAATATGCCATGCTTGAAAAAGAAATGAATGGAAATAGATTCCACCATGCAGATAATCCATAATCCGTTGGAAACCGAAACTATTTAAAGCTTGTTGCCGTCATTTCTACCGGAATGCAGTATAGTTGTCATCTCGACCGCTGGGCAGAGCGTTATGATGAAATAAGGCATTACAGTCGAAATGACGGCTTGTAGACAAGCTCGAGATTCCGTTATTGCTTAACCACGGTTAATATGGCTTTGTTATTCCCCTCACTGAGATCAATGGTAAACACATAAGTAGCTCCATTTTCTAGCTTCTTCCCTTCTACGATTCCCAAATTACCAGGGTCTCTTCCGTTTTTACCGTCGCCAATGAATATGACATCACTTGTTGTTGATAAAGACGTATTATTAAACTCATCTCCCCAATCCTTCTGATGGAAGAATTTGAAATTAATATTGTCTGCATTCACTGTTGTACCAGCTACCACTGTTATTTGGTATTTCTTATTGCCAAGGGGCACCATACACAAAGCCTTACCGGTATCCCATCCTACCGCATTGGTACTAACCGATGGTTTGCCAATCCCTTCTCCTATGATCCAAACGGCTCCTGAGCCATCAGCCTGCAATTTGGCCGGCTCACCATTCACTAACTTTTCCACTGCAAAATACTTATATTGGAAGTTGGCGATTATGCGGTATTGCCCATCCGGTGCAGCAAATTTTAAGGTATTGTCTGATACTTTTGTCAAATAATCCGGATCGATCCACCAATCGGCGAAATCACTGATTCCTTCAAACGCCAATTCTTGTCCGTTAGTTAAGTTCATATCCAATTTATAATGGTTATCGTCTATCCGTTGCATTACCGTTTCATTAATCGCATAAGCAATAATAAATGGAGCAGCTTCGTACGTTAGCGAGTTGAAGGTAATGCTATATTGCCCAGCCGATCGGTTGGAAAATGGAATATTGGTTAGACTACCTTCTTTAATGGCATTATCTTCCCATCCAAAGGTTAGCTCATTGCCTGCTTCACCTACTTTTGGTGCTTGAATATAGGCATTTACTTTAATGGGAAAATTAGCCGTTGCGGCATAGGTATACAGATCTGTACGTTCCATCCGATAAGTTTCTTCACCGGCCACCAAAGTAAGATACGGATAATCTGGCCGTTCTAAAGATAGGTCATACGTTTGTTCCGTTAAGGTAAAGTGGATATTCTGCAAAACCAATTTCAAGGTTGCTGTACCATTCGGAATGTCGGCATAATAGGGAATATAAATTTTACCCGTATAATCGCCGTTTGTTTTCGTACGAATAACCGTCTCCGAAACCAGTTCTTCTCCATAATACAAATGTGCCTTCAATGTAGACAGTGGTACTTCCTGATCGGATACGTTGACCGTAAAAATCAGACTATCACCAAAAAGCGCTTTTGAAAATTCAGTCTTCGTATCCATCACCGGATTACCGACAGCTTTTTGATCGTCCTTTTTACAGGCGCTCCAGAAGCATAACACAGCGAGCGCCAATAGGATATATATCGATTTGTTCATGTTATTTCAATTATAGTTTAACGTAGATTGGCGATCCTCCTTTTATTTCCAACGGTAAGAAGCCACCGCCTTGGCAGGTACGTCATACGAAAAATAATGCGTACCATCGCTTAGGGTTATCTTTTTTGATTCACCAGTATTATTTAACAGCACAAATGCATAACTACCATCAGGGTTTTCAAAGGCTGTATAGGTAATCCCAGTAGCGGTATAGCCCTTTGTACCGATCCGCGTTGCACCGGGTTTCACCACAGCCGATAAATGGCCGATGATATAATAATGCGAATTTCTCGTGATGGATTTGTAATTACTTTTATTGATGTCTACTGCACCGTAGCAGGTCTGGCATCCGCCGTCGCGGTTAGGTCCACGTTCGCTGTCAAGCATCAGGTTCCAAACAATAACAGCCCTACTCCAGTTGTTAATCGTTCCGAGCGCTACATCCTGCATGTCGTCCATCAATCGGGTAGACAAATTTTGCCCATCATTCCAAGTGCCAATGGAGGTCTCGGTAAAGATTAACTCTTTATCTGGTCGTTGTTGATGAATATCGGCTAACTCTTCCTTATTACCACCGTAGTTATGATACGCCGCACCGGCAACTACGTTTGCGGTGGCTTCATCTTCGTAGATTTTAATCGGATAATCGTTCTGATCGCTTATATTATCGTAATTATAGTTATGATCGAATACATAGATTTTGGTATTCAACCCAGCTGCCTTTAACTGTTTACCTAAACTTTCTTTCACAAAGACTTGTTGTTCTTGCCAACTCATAAACAGTGATGCAGAATTTTTCCGATTTAATGGTTCATTCTGTGGCGTAACGGCATAAATGTCGATTCCTTCTTTGGCCAACGCTTGAATCCACTTCACAAAATACAAACCATAATCCTGATAATAGTCAGGATTAAGCTGCCCATCTGTCCACGAATTATACGGCTGCCGGTCGGTCAGGTTACTCACCTTCATCCAACGTGGGCACGTCCAAGGCGAACCAATAATCTTGATATGGGGGTTGATCGCTAAAATCTCTTTTAGCACTGGGATAATGTAGGTCTTTTCTTCTTCCTGTAAACCAAAGTTTTCGATGCCTGGCTCATCACAAAGTGTATATTCGCTTAAAGAGAAGTCGGAACACCCGATGGCTATACGGATATAACTTTGGCCCATGCCCTCTGTTTCAGAAAAGGTTTCTTTTAAAAATTGGGCTCGGTCTGCCGATGCCATTTGCATCAGGTTATAGCAAGTAGAACCTGTTATGGCTGCACCGAAGCCATCCATCGTTTGGTAACGCGTGTTAGGATCTAACGTAATGGTGGTTGGCGACATGTTTGCTTTATCATTGAAGTCAACTGCCTGTTTTGCAAAATCATATGCGCGATTATTGGTGGTTACGTAAATCGTTACGTCGCCTTTCACCTCCGGTTTTTCTTCCGGTGGTTCTGGTGTCACCTTTTTATCCGAGCTGCAGGCAATTAAAATTGTGCTTAAAAAGCAAGTCACCATTAATAGCTGTTTCATATATTCATTGAATTTCATCGTATACTTTACCATTAAAATCATCTAATCAGTTAATAGCCTGGGTTTTGAACAATTTTCGGATTTTGGTCAATTACTCCTTGCGGTATGGGTAAGCGATAGGAAGTCTCATTGAAAGGATACACCAGCGCCTTTCTGCCCGAATCTTTCGCGAAAATAGCATTCATGACTTCTTCTACCTTATTGAGCCGCACCAGGTCAAACCAGCGTTGACCTTCAAAAGCCAGTTCCAACCGGCGCTCTTTCAAAAGCGCATTTAACATGGCCTCTTTATCTCCACGGATATTAGCAGGCAATTTTTTCAACCCCGCACGCTGCCGAATCCGATCGATGATATCAGCGGCACCAGCTAAATCAGAAGGTCCCATAATCAAGGCTTCTGCTTTTAGTAAAAGTACATCGGCATAACGATATTTAATGATACTGCTATAAGCCGAACGGCATTTATACATAAATGGATAATGATCGGAAGGATAATAGTTGCTCCAGCTGGTTTCATAATATACGACCGATTCTTGGAAACGTTCCTGATCGCCTTCTGTTTCAAAAGCCTTAATCAGATCACGTGATGGGGTTACCCACTTCGCCCAAGTGAAGTTGCTGTTCCAATTTGCTAAGTCACGACCAAACATCCAGGTTACCCAATTCCCGCTTCCAGAAAAGAATTGCGCCTCCAAAATAGATTCTTTCGTATTACGCATTTTGGCGTCTGTACCTGCTGCATTCATTCCAAAGAGATCACTAAAATCGTCTACCAGATCAAAACCATCTGCAGTAACAGCATCGCAATATTGAATAACCTTCGAATAATCCCGAATTGGCTTCTCTGCATATACCTTAGCGAGCAAGGTACGTGCTACCGACTTGGAAAAGCGCGTTTTATCGCCTGCATCATTCTCTGGTGCTGTCTCTAAGGCCTCTAATAAATCTTTCTCGATCTGCCGGTAGGCTTCCTCTTCGGTTGCTTGCGATGGAAAATAATCATCGTATACATCTTCAATCGTTTCGGCGGTAATATCCCCCGCTTCGGTTGTAATTACCGGTATCGATCCCCAAATGCGCACCATATCAAAAAGTATCATGGCACGAAAGATTTTTGCTTCTGCTTTATACCTTTCGCGTAAGGCTGTTGTCAGTGTTGCATCCTCTACTTCATCAATATTAACGATCAATCGATTAGCCCGGGCCATATCTTCTAAATAACGATTCCAATCGCGGTCAATTACGGAATTAGATCCCTCAAGGGCATTGTTTTCAAAAGGAATAACCTCGGCACCCGTAGTACCTCCATAGGCATTATCCGCATGGGCATCCGCTATGAGCAACAGATCTAAGTACCAATGCTCTTGCCGATCGCGCATTTGATTATACAGTGTTTTTAAATGACTTTCCACTGCGGCTTTATCTTTAAAAACCACCTCTTTTCCTTCATCGTTAATTCCTTCCGTCACGTCGGAGTAGGTGTCTACCGGATCAAAATCCTTCAGACAAGAAGAAAAGCTGAGCAGCATGCTGCCCAATAATCCGATGTATATGTATTTATATTTGGAATTCATATTTTTCATTTTTAAAATTCAACATTAATACCTACAACAAACGATCGACTTTGGGGGTAAGTGCCCCAATCGATTCCCTGTATAGCACCGTTATTACCCCATTGGTTCACTTCTGGATCCATACCGGTATAGTTGGTCCACGTGAGTAAATTATTGGCCGAAATATAAGGCTGTACCTTACCGATACCTAAACGAGTCAGCGTTGCGGATTGAATATTATACGATAAGAAAATATTTTTTACCCGTAAATAGCTTCCATCTTCCACAAAATAAGACGAATTTTTGATATCAAAATTTGCTTTGGGTACGTCTGTTATCTGCCCTGGAATACGCCATCGGTCGAGTACACGTGTTGATTGATTCTTTCCGTCATACATTCCTTCTGTCTCAATACGGGAAGCATTAAAAATATCGTTACCGTAAGAGCCCTGTAAAAATATACTTAGGTTAAAGTTTTTATAAGAAAAATGGTTCGTTAGACCGAAGACAAAATCCGGGTTAGGATCGCCAATATAGGTCCGATCTGTTGAGGAAATACGTCCATCCTGATTCAAATCCCGGTATAGCAATTCACCCGTTTCTGGGTCAACACCATCACTGATATAACCAAAGAAACCTCCTAAAGCTCGTCCTGGCTCATTTCGTACCACATAGTCGTGTGTTACATCACTGGTAGTAGCATCGTTATAAATCTGTGCAAGCGCCAAGCTTTCTAAATTGTTCTGGTTGAAGGATATATTAAAATCGGTATTCCATATGAAGGCCCCATCAATGTTTTTGCTGCCAACAGTCAACTCTATCCCTTTATTGGTCATAACACCCTCATTCCGTATGATATTTCTTGAAATGGCTGGTCCTGAGCCGACCGTAACGTTCATCAACATATCCGTTGTGCGCTTATAATAATAATCCAGTGCTACGGTTAACCTGTTATTCAAAGCGGTCAGGTCTATCCCGACATTGCTTTGGGTAGTGGTTTCCCAGGTTAGGTCACGTGTCCGTAAATTGGTTGGTGTTACTACTGGAACTGCATTTTCCTGCCCTTCTTTAAACCACTCCACGCGACTGAGCGAATACCGTTGCAGGTAAGCATAATCGCTGATACCCGATTGGTTACCCGTTTGTCCCCAACCGCCACGGATTTTCAAATCGTCTAACCAATCAGCACCATCCATAAAGGATTCGGAAGAAAGGCGCCATGCGGCGGAAACCGACGGAAAATATCCCCACCGACTATCTGGATGCAATTTAGACGATCCATCAGCCCGAAGATTGGCAGTGATCAAGTATTTACTATCAAAGTTGTAGGCAACCCGGCCAAAGTACGACATGATCCCCCATTCAGATCCTCCGGAACCCGTGTTATCCCAAGCAATTTTATTCGCTGCATTCAATGTTTCGATCAAATCATTCCGATAATGCGATCCGTTAATCCAGTTGTTGGTGTAGTTCGACTTGGTCCATGACGTACCGGTCATGGCTTCGACATTGTGCTTATCAAAGGCTTTGGTATAGGTGGCAACATTGTCAAACGTCAGTACAGTATTCATGTTGCGTGAATCAGATCCTTCTCCGTATTGGTTTCTTCCCCAAGCGGTCGAAATCGGATCCAAAAACGTAGTATTAACCGCATTTCTCCGATCGATAGCAAAAGACGATTTGAAGGTCAGTTCGGGTAAAATAGTGATTAAGGCATTTCCTGAAGCGATTAATCTGTTTTCACGGTTCTTGTTGTTCTTGCTACGGGCCATATTTTCGAGCGGACTGGTAATATTGCCTATGCCATAAAAGTTATTATAATATTGATTGGGATGTTCCGGATCCCAAATCGGTGCATAGGTTGGTGTATTAATTACCGAAAGTACTACTCCACCCCTATTGGCACCTAAACCTGTCGTTACACCGTTATTGGAATAATCTGAATAGGCAATATTGGCTGTTACGTTTAACCACTTGCGGATCTGGTCACTAATGTTTGCCCGAAAATTATACCGTTTGTAAAAGGCAGTAGCAAGGGTTCCTTTTTCATTAGTATATCCACCGGAGAGAAAGTACTTGATTTTTTCGGTACCATCCGATACAGACGCTTGGTAACTTTGGATATTCCCTTTAGTGTACGCTTCATCAAACCAATTGGTTTGATCGGTTAACCCATCTGGCAGATTAATTAAGCCGATCTCGTCTTGTAGTTCCTTGTACTGTGCAGTATTAAGGGGTTTGATATTATTGATCACATCGGTTTGTGTCACTTGGGTATTTAGGGATATTTTGGCGTTACCGGTCGAACCCGCTTTCGTTGTAATCAGCACCACGCCATTGGCCGCACGTGATCCATAAATAGCTGCTGAAGAAGCATCCTTCAATACCTGTATATCGGCAATATCATTGGGTGAAAGGAAGTTCACATTATCAACCGGCACATTATCTACCACATACAACGGATCGTTGCTACCATTAAAAGAAGTTGTACCACGGATACGAATAGACGTTTCACCACCAGGAGCACCATTGGGTTGAACAACGGCCACGCCCGCTGCTTTCCCCTGCAGTGCCTGTCCTGTCGATACAATAGGACGTTTATCTAAATCGGCCGTAGAAACACTGGAGATAGCCGTTGTTACATCCTTTCGTTTTACCGAGCCATAACCGATTACAACTACATCTTCCAATAAATTGACGGAGGGTTCTAATTGTATTTGTAATGGATTGGTAACGGCCTTTACTTCGGTTTGATTAAAACCGATATACGTAATTTGTAGGGTAGCATCTCTCTGTACATTCGTTAACGTAAAACGACCGTTTTCGTCAGTTTTCGTCCCCTGGGTCGTGCCTTTAATGATAACCGATACGCCAGGCAAAGATTCGCCTGAACTGGCATTGGTCACCACACCCGACACCGATATATGCTCTTGCGCATATACAGCTGTTGTCATTATGCCTAGCAATAAACAAAAAATAGGCAAAATGCGTTTGGTTAAGTTAAAAAGATTCATACACTTGTTAGATAGGTTATAATGAAATAGGATTTAATTATTAGCCGAAGTAAAATTAGGTCTATATTGATGAAGACGGTGCACCCCAATTGGCTCCAACAAGAAGAAAGTAATCGCAAAAGATAAGTATAGCCTTAAAAATCAACTATTTAATAAAAATTAAATAGCCAAAAAAGTACCTAAAAAGTAAAGAAAGAAGGGTTAGGGTTTTCTAAAAGTACCGATTGCTTTCACTTGCTCCTCAAATTCATCGCGTGAAACGCGGGCCTTATTCCGCACTTTAGTTCGATAGTTATATACTGTTCGCAGCGAATAGCGCAGAAAACTGGCAATTTTTATGCTGTCTGTGATACCTAGGCGTACCAAGGCAAAAATACGGAGTTCGGTACTGAGCAATTCATGGTGTTTTGGGAGGATCTGCTCATCCTGTAATAATAAACTGTTAAATTCCTTTACAAAAGTGGGATACAAATTAAGAAAAATAGAATCAAAGCTTTCGTAGAGCTTCTCCAGTTCTTTTTCGACCAGATCGGTCGATTTCAAGTCCTTCATTAACGATTCGAGCTGATTGCTCATAGCCTTTTTATGCAGTGATTTACGATACGATTCCAATTTTTCAATGTAGGCAGAGCATATATCAAAAAAATGGGCAATGTATTCCTCTTTAATATGATTAGACTCAAAAAGTTGATCATTAGCCTGTTGCAAATCAGTATTCAATTTGCTTAATTGTTGATTCGTTTGGTAAAGTGCTTTTCTTGTTTTACCAAGTCGTTTCATTTGCTGGTAGATATACATAATACCGGCAATAAGCACTAGAGATAACACACTGATCAGCAAGAGATAAGAACGTAATGCACGCTTTTGTTGGCGCTCTTTTTCCTGAAACGAAGCATTGATAATGGGATAGAATGAAGAGCTTTCAACCGTTCGATATCGCACGTTACAAAAGATGGCATCGTTGATAGCCGCCTGAATAAATTGGTATGCCAGATCGACATTATCCATATCATAATAGGTAAGGGCCAAACTCTGCATAGAAGCATTATCCTTAATCGCATTCACCACGTCTGCAATGGCAGAAATAGCGAAAAATTTCTGCTGTTGCTCCACATCATTTTTATTCTTATAGATAACTCCAAGCAAATAAGCAATCAGTGCTCGCTCCGGATCTTTATCGCTTGTTTGGTCCAATAACAGCAAGAGGGACTCTTCTGCCTGTTTGGTTTGTGATTGATACAACATTCGTGTAGCATCGGTAATCCGATACTTGAGCGATAAAGGATCGAGTACAGAAAGTAAGGAATCTCTATATAATTCACTTTTCCGATAATAGACAACATTGTTATTACTTTGTCCGTAATGACTACAAAATCCCAAATAGGCTTCATAATAATCGGGCAATAATTGTTTAGCTAATGAGGCGCGATCAATATGATCCAATAATTCCTTTGATTCAATGTATAAGCCTTCTGTAGAATACAGCCACGCTAATTGTACAGCTGCTTGGTTATTGAGTTGCTGGTCATTCAGTGCGGTTGCAATAGCTATACTTTGTTGTGTATAAAATACAGCCGAATCTGCCTTATATTTCTTATACGCTTCAGAAAGTCTGAGATGAATAGCATATTGTTGCCGAGGCGTTTGCCTGTTTGCAACCAGCAATTGCTTTAAGGCTACTATTTGCTCACTTTTTCGCGCATCATAATATGTTCGGTTCTCCATAACCATGCGCAATCGCCTCGAGATAGAATCTCTTTCTTGCGCATATGCACTAATATTTATAGTGACTAGGGTTATAATGGCTAACGGAAAATTCATAAGAGTACCAAGATAGGAAATATAATCCATTGAGCTAATAAAGGCTTAAGAGCCTGAAAAAAGCTTTACAAAAGTGGTTTATTTAGATAAATATAATGGTTAACTTTTTTCTCTAAATTTTTTATACACTTTAACTGCAATCATCAGCATGATGGCAAACAAAAGTAAGCCCAATACGGCGTAAATCCAGTTGATAGCACTTTTTAGAACAACCGTAAAGACAATGGCAAAAAGAAGCACTGTAGCCAATTCATTCCAAAGCCTAAGCTTGATAGATGTCCAGCTACTTTTCTCAGCCGCCAAGCGATACATTATCCGTTGGCAAATGAAATGGTAAACAATCAAGCCTAATACGAATACCAGCTTTACATGTAGCCAAGGCTGAGCCCACCATGCAGGATTTAGATGCATCATTACAGCAGCGGCCAATACGGTTAAATACATCGAAGGTGTGGTAATCACCCACCATAACTTCCGTTCCATCTCCATAAATTGCTTATGAAGAATGGCATATTCACCTGCCGACCTATGCTTCGCTTCGGTATGGTAAATGAACAACCTGACCATATAAAATAGTCCCGCCATCCAACAGACAACAAAAATAATATGAATTGCTTTTGCGTATAAATACATTGAAGTTGTGCGTTGTGAGTTGCCCGTTACGCGTTATGATCATGACTTCTTCTCGCAACACATAACTCGTAACTCGTAACTGATTAGTACCTAAACTCTTTAATTACGTCAACAGCAAATTTAACATTATCAAAAGGAATGTCAGGCATAATACCGTGTCCTAAATTAAATATGAAACCCTCCTCATCGCGCATGCGTTCCAGCAGTTGTATTATTTTTTTCTTAATAACTGCCTGATCGGCATATAAAACGAAAGGATCCAAGTTTCCTTGCACGGCAATACCTTTAGGTAGCGTTTGCTTAATGCGTCGCAAATCTGCATTCCAGTCGACCGAAATTACATCCGGTCTAGCTTCAGCCATTAAGGGTGCAAAGACTGAACTTCCTTTACAGAAAGAAATGATCGGAATACCTGTTCGCTTAAGTTCAGCAATGATTTTAACATTATACTGATGAGCAAATTCTTGATAATCATCCCAAGATAAAGCCAACGCCCAACTATCGAATAATTGCAAAGCATTAACCCCAGCGGCTATTTGCATATTCAGATAGGTAATGGTCACCGTTGCTATTTTATCCAGTAATTTATGGGCTAATGCTGGGTGGTTGTTTAAAAAAAGTTTTGTAAGCTTAAAATCTTTGGAAGAGCCTCCTTCCACTAAATAGCTAAGCACTGTAAATGGAGCACCAGCAAATCCAATAAGCGGAATAGCACCATTCAGTCGTTGTTGAACAACCCGTATAGCATCGGCCACGTAACGCAATTTCTCCTCAACCGCTATACTCAATGCATCAATGTCCTTTTCATTCCGTATAGGATTAGCGAATCGCGGTCCCACACCTTGTGTAAAGCTTAATTCCCCTCCCATTGCTTCGGCGGTCACTAAAATATCCGAAAACAAAATAGCCGCATCAATACCCAGCAAGTCTACTGGTAAGAGTGTTACATCAGCAGCAATTTCTGGAGTTTTACACATTTCCAAAAAGGAATATTTATTCTTGATATCCCAATATTCTTTCATAAAACGGCCGGCTTGACGCATCATCCATACGGGTGGACGTTCTGTTTGCTGTGAAAAAGCGGCGCGAATAAATAAATCGTTTTGTATCGTTGTTGTGATCACTTTTATTTTGGTATTTCGTTCTCTATTCTATTCACGATCTGCGCTATTCTGCTACTCATATCCAATTCTTTTACTTTTGCCAGATAAGCCTTCACGCGTTCATAGTCCTTTTTTCTTAAGTTAAGATTCGCCAAGTTGACAAAAATCAAGGCTTTATCGCTTCTCCGCCGAAAGGGTAGACGACTTGCTATCTGAAAATGCCGTTCGGCATTTTCATAATCTAATAATTGCAAATCTAAACTACCACTAATGAATTCGTAATAGTTTCTTCGTTTCTTCCTTAAATATTCTGGATGTTTAATATCGGCAAGCAAGGTACGAGCCAAATCATACTGCTTTTTTTTGAAAGCTTCCGAGGCCAACAATACCGTCCCATCACGATAATAGCTCCAAATCGTATATCCTATTAAACAAGCTATCAAAGCCGTTAATTGATAGGTTTTAGCGTATACCGTGAAAGCCAATAATAATAAAGCAATCCCTATTACACCAAACCGGGCTTTGGAAGTCATCATAGGCTAATGCGCTTTGTTATCGGTAAATTTATAACCGACTCCACGGATGGAATGAAAATAAATTGGATTTTTTTGATCAGGCTCAAAATATTTTCTAAACGTCAAAATAAAATTATCGATTGTACGAGTAGAGGGATAAACATCATAGTTCCAAACCGTTTCTAAAATCTGCTCGCGTGATACTGCTTCATTTCTACGTTCAATCAGTAACTTCAGCAACATGGTTTCTTTCTTCGTTAGCGCTGTTATGGTACCATCTGCGTGGTGTAACTCAAAAGAATTGAAGTAAATGGTTTTATCGCCAATCTGATAAGAATTTAATTCTTTTAGATCATCTCCCTTCATTCCCCGCCTAACGAGATTACCTACCCGTAAAATCAATTCTTCCAAATTGAAAGGCTTAACCAAATAATCGTCAGCTCCTTTTTTTAATCCGGTAATACGGTCTTCACTGGTATTTTTAGCGGTAAGAAACATAATGGGCACCTCTGTATTTTCCAAACGTATCGTTTCAGCCACTTGGAAACCGTCTATTTCCGGAATCATAACATCTAAAATAATAAGATTGAATCGTTCTTCTTTGAACTTCTTAAGCGCTTTTTTACCATCCGTGGCAGTTGTCACTTTGTACCCTTCCAACTCAAGGTTTAACTTAATGGCTTCGAGCAAATGCTCTTCATCTTCTACCAAAAGTATGCGTTGTTTTGCTTGCATATTCATTAAATGTTTTTAATACATGACGAAAAACGTAGATTATTCATTACTGTCTTACTTCTAAGGGAATTCATGAACTCACTATCTTCAGTTGTTTCGTTGTTACGCTCCGTAATGACACGTTTTTAGGTAACTTTTAATTTTTGTCATGTACTTAGTTAAATGTTACATCAAAAATACTCCCTGTAGGAGTGTTATTTAATACTTTAATTTGCGCGTTATGTTTATCCAATACTGATTTTACGATATATAATCCTAACCCCGTCCCCTTCGTTTTCCGGGTATCTTCACTTCCCACACGATAAAATTTATTAAAAATACGCTTTTTTTCTTCATCCTGAATACCTATTCCTAAATCAGCCACAGAAAGACGGATCTGCCCTGCTTCATTTTTGTACAATTTAACATGCACATGAGCACAGGGTGGAGAATATTTAATCGCATTTTCAATGAGGTTAGTTACCACGGATGTGATGGCAAACTTATCGCCAACATACGAAATATCCGGCTGGATATCTGCTTTAATGATTTGTGAGGTACAGGAATGCACTTGTAAGCGATCCGCTATACGACTGGTTAATTCGGAAAAATCAAATACTTCTTTCGGTATACTTTTCCCGATCCTTTCCAATTTGGTTGCAAGTAGTACGTTCTCAACCAAATCATCAAGTCGCTCAATGTCCTTTAAGGAATTGGCTAGGAATTGCTCTCGCTGCTCTTTATTTAAATCGCGTTTTAAAATCGTTTGGATATACAATTTAATAGAGGCTAATGGAGATTTTAACTCATGAGTTACGGATAACAGAAAATTATGTTGCTGTCTATGGGCTTTGTGCTCGTGTTCAAAGGCTCGCTTTAATTTAAGTGCACCGATCAGGAAAACGGTCATAAAAATCATTCCTTCACCGATGACCATGCCTTGCCGCATAGGTTCAATACGCATCAACAATATACCCCACCAAATAATCTGTGCCAATGCATAAAACATCAAAAAATAAAATAAGAATAAGGGCTTACGCATGTTTTTTAAGTATTTAGTACAAAAGTACTTAGTATATAAGTTATATGTTTTACGTTAACCGTTTTATGCTATACATGATACGTTTTATGTTCTACCGTTATTATACTTCTCCCCTACACAGTCCGGTCTCCGTTTATCGAAAAGCTACGTTAGCTTCCCGATATTGATGTTTTGATTTAAAAACGATTAACTAAAAACCACATCTAAGCTCTCAAAGATAGCTCTTTTTGCTTTCTCAAGTTCTATCTTGGTATGTGCAGCAGAGACAAAGCCGACCTCATATCCAGAAGGACCAAGATATACACCGCGATTTAGTAATTCCCGATGCAATATTTTGTATTTTTCTATGCTTTTAGGATCAATAGCGCAAGCAGTCTGTATTTGCTCTTGATCCGTAAATGCGATCCAAAAAATAGAAGCCACATGAAATAGGGTTACCTTATAATTCTTCGCTGACACATAACGTTGAATCGCTGTAACAAACTCTTCTGTTTTTTTGTTGAGGTCTTTATAAAACCCAGCTTTACTAAGCTCCGTTAATTGTGCAATCCCAGCGGCCATGGCCACCGGATTTCCGGAAAGCGTTCCGGCCTGATAAACTCCTCCATCTGGCGATATATAGCTCATGAGCTCGGCGGAAGCTCCGTAAGCTCCCACAGGCATACCCCCACCGATTATTTTACCATACGTTAAAATATCGGGCTGAATACCATAATAGGCAGCAGCACCTTCAAAACCTAAACGAAAACCCGTAATAACTTCATCAAAAATCAATAAACTTCCATGAGTCTGTGTTATTTCACGTAAAAATTGGATATATTCCTTACTTTGCAACAACAGCCCATTATTTGCCGGGACCCCTTCTATAATGACGGCTGCAATTTCACCTTTAAAATCTTCAAAAGCTTTGCTTAAAGCTTCTTTATCATTAAGGCCGACTACAATCGTTTCATTTGCAAAAGCTTTAGGTACACCTAAAGACGACGTTTCACCAAAAGTAACCAAGCCCGAACCGGCCTTTACCAATAATGCGTCTGAATGCCCATGATAACAGCCTTCAAATTTGATAATCTTATCCCGTTTCGTATAACCTCTAGCTAACCGTATAGCAGACATAACAGCCTCGGTACCAGAACTTACAAATCGTAACCGCTCGATATATTTATTATGTTTTAGAATTAATTCGGCAAGTTCATTTTCTAAAGCCGTTGGCGCGCCAAAACTTAACCCTTTTTCCAGAGCTATGGTAACCGCTTCTTTTATCTTCGAATGATTATGCCCTAAAATAAGCGGCCCCCAAGAACAACAAAAATCAATAAACTGGTTTCCATCCACATCCCACAAAAAACATCCGTCACCTTTTTCGATAAATAAAGGAGTGCCATAAACCGATTTAAATGCTCTAACAGGAGAATTTACTCCACCGGGAAAGTACTTTTTCGCTTTTTCAAATAGAACCGAAGACTTTTCACGCGATATATCCGGCTTGGCTCCTGCGGGTCGCCTATCCTCTTCTGTATTAGCAAATATTTTTTTTATAGAATCTAACATTATATTCGTTATTCGTTGCTTGTTATTTGTTGTTGGTTATCGGTATCAAGTAGCAAGACCAAAAGCTTTATGTTTTTTTACTTTTTACCTTTTACTTTTTAATTTGGTTGAAGACTTATAGCTAATTGCCTATAGCCACTTCTGCTCTACCATATCTCGAATATGGTAGGTAGTAATTACCTGAGCACCTGCCCGAGCAAAAGCATACATGGTTTCCATAACAATTTTCTGTTCATCTATCCAGCCTTTTTCCGCTGCGGCTTTGATCATCGCAAACTCACCGGATACGTTATAGCAGGCAAGCGGTAAATTGGATTCTTCTTTAATTCTGTTGATAATATCCAGATAAGCCAAAGCAGGTTTGATCATTAAAATATCTGCTCCTTCATTTTCATCCAAAAATGCCTCCCTCAAGGCTTCTCTTGGATTTCTAAAATCCATTTGATAGGCTTTCCGGTCGCCTTTACCTGGCGCACAATCTGCGGCTTCGCGAAAAGGTCCGTAATAAGAAGATGCGAATTTTGTGGCATGCGACATGATGGTCACATTTACATAACCGGCCTCATCTAAACCATCCCGTATGGCCCTTATACGGCCATCCATCATATCAGATGGAGCCAACATATCAGCACCTGCTTCAGCATGGGCTAATGACATCTTTACAATCACGTCAACTGTTGCATCATTCTGCACATAATCGTGTTCCAAAATCCCACAATGGCCATGTGTGGTATATGAGCACACACAAACATCGGTAACGATGTAAAGGTCATCACCAAAAGCCTGACGCAATGCTTTAATCGCTTTAGGAATTAAACCATTTTTATCATAAGCAGTATGGGCGTCCAAGCTTTTCTCCTCTCCAACGCCAAAGAGCATAATTTTATTGACACCGAACGTCAATCCAATGCCAACATCTTCCAAAAGCTTGTCGATAGAAAAATGATGTATTCCCGGCAAGGAAGCAATCGCATGTTTAACATTCGTTCCCGGAACAACAAAATAAGGATAAATAAACATATCCCTTGAGAGCTGTGTTTCCGCTACCATCTCCCTAACGATCGGATTCTTCCGCAATCTTCTTTGTCGATAAATCATTCGCTGTTATTTTAATACTCAATGGGTGTATCTTTCCATCACCGTCATATTAGATATAGTTTCTCTACGTCATATCAAGCCTCCCTACTCCATATCGAGCATATTTGAGATCTGTTCGTTGAATAGATACCTTCCCGAGTATTCGGGATCGAGGTCGAGATGACGTGGTTGACCGGTCGAAATGACGAATTTCGGGCACCACTCTACAAAGATAAATAGGAAAAAGTGCTCCCGTACATAGATCGCTATATTATAGCAATGAGGTGACAGTTTCGGCAGACCCTCCTCTTTCTGATGTCCGCCGATTGGTATTATCGATACCAAATACAGCTTCCGCCAAACCAACTTCATCGGGAGAAAAAGGTAAACTATAGGGTAATCCCATTTCTTCGAGTTTTTTTCCGGTAGAATTGCCGATACTGATAATGTGTTGTCCCGGCTCTATTAGATTATCTTTGAAATACGCCTCAACATTGGTTGGACTAGTAAAGATTAATACCTCGGCACCCGAACGTTCGACATGGTCATCGATGCGTGTTTCATAAACGGGTAAATCGATAACCTTGGTATCAGTGGATAATCTGCTTTGAATCGTTTTAAGTGATCCTTTTGCTCTAGGAAAAAGCACGGTAGAACCTGCAGCAACCTTAGCAAAAGCGTCTCCCACTTTTTCCATTTCGATCCCTTCTGCCTCTCCGGTAAATGCCGGAACGATGCCATGACTTCGTAGCGCCTCTTCTGAACCTCTTCCAACTACCGCATACTGCACATGTTTACTCAAACGAGGCTGTAATCGAAAGAAATTTTCGATACCATTTTTACTACTGAAGAAAACCCAACGTACATACTTTAAAATATAGGGATCTAAGGTATTAATAATAGGAAATATCTTGATGAGTGATCTCGCTTCTACGGCAATATGGTGTTGTGCCAAAGAGCGCTTGAGGTAACTACTTTCAGAAAGTTCTCTTGTTATAAAAACCGAACTTGGCAATTTACGGTCGATACTAAACTTGGCCAAAATCTTTTCGGCTAAGCCTTCCGTACGGTCTGATTTTAAATATAAACGGGAAGGAAATCCTTCTCCATTTTTCGCTTTTGCTGTCCAAACTTCGTAACCGAATTCCGACTTTCGGCAATAACATCCAAGCGGCATATGGCAACCTCCTTCAAACAGATTTAACACATTGCGTTCAACGCGGATAGTCTCTGCAACATCAGGCTGATGAATCTGTTGCAAAAGTGTATCAAGTTCTTCATCGTTTTCGCGAATTTGTATAGCTAAAACGCCCTGCGCGGGTGCTGGGATAATTTCGTTAGGCGGAATAACTTCTACATGAAATGCGCTAAGATCTAATTGCAGGCGCTCTACTCCTGCCTTTGCCAACATAATAGCATCGTACTGTTCATCACGCAATTTTTGTAAGCGTGTATTCACATTTCCCCGTAAGTCTTCTATTTCCAAATCTGGCCTGAAAGACAATAATTGCGCCTTCCTTCTATTAGAAGAGGTTCCTACTATAGCATTATGCTTTAATGATAGACGCTTTTTAAGGTCAACGCAATCCTTTAAAACGATCAATAGCTCTGAAGGGTCTTCTCTTTCAGATACAGCAGCTATTTTTAGTCCGGGAGGGTTAACGGTCGGTAAATCCTTATGTGAATGAACGGCTAAATCGATCTTACCCGACAAAAGCTCTTCTTCTAATTCTTTAGTAAAGAAACCTTTACCTTCCAATTTATCTAGCCTAAGATGCTGAATATGGTCGCCTTGCGTTTTGATAATCTTAAGTTCGGCGCTAATACCGTGCTCAGCCAAACGGTCTTTAACATAATTAGCCTGCCATAAGGCCAAATCACTACCTCGGGTTCCTATAATACACGTCTTATTCACCTTTTGTTTGCGTTTTAGCTATAATAGAAAAAGATGGTATATAGTAAACCATCTTTAAATGCTATAAAAATAAAAAAATTAATTGATACGTAAGAGCCTGTTTAAAATTCATACGAACAAATCCTTAAAAAGTTTCTGAGCAAAACATTAAGGCTCTGAAGCGATGTTATGAAATGTGTAGTGTTATGTTAATTCTCTGCAGCATTTTTGCTATTGGTGATCAAAATTTCTTTAGCCAGAATCATCGGCCCACTAATATATTTTTTCTCCATATAATCAATCACCTTTTCTAAAACTTCTCTTGATCCAGGATCCAAGTTGCGCAATTCATTGGCAAAAACGGTATTCAACGCAAAGGATTTTATTTCTTTTACCTTTTCCGGTACTTGGCTCATGGCCAATTCCACCTTCCGTTGCTTTAAAATAGGTAGGAACTCCGCCACATTGGCTTCGATAATCTTTTCAGCATGAATAAGTTCATTATAACGCTCTTGTAAGTTCTTATTGGCTATCGCTTGCAAGCCACTTACCTCGATATAATGCACAGGGTACTCTTCAATAACCGATGGAGCGACATCATTCGGAATCGCTAAATCGACAACAATCTTCTTTGCTGTTTCGCCATTAAGCAAACACTGGTAAATAGCTGGTGTAATGATGGGTTCCGTAGATCCGGTGCACGTAATTAAAATGTCAAAGCCTCCCTTATAATTACGTAATTCATAGAGCGGATAAGCTGTACCCTTAAGGTCCTTAGCTAGTCGTTTTGCCTTATCGAGCGTTCTGTTAAAAACAACGAAATTAGAAAACTTATGTTTTTGTAGGTATTTAGAAATGTTCTGATTCGTCTCCCCAGCTCCTATTAATAAAATCCGTGGATTCTCTACAAATTTTAAATCGCGTAATTTACGGTACGCCAAGGATACAACGGAGACAGGATTTCTGGATATTTTAGTATGGGTATAAACTTCTTTTGCCGTCTTTACCAAGCTGTTCATCATTAACCGCATAAAGTCTCCGGTTAAGCCACACTGTCTACAACGTTCATAAGCACGTCGCACCTGCGCTAAAATCTCTTTCTCGCCAACCACTAAACTTTCGAGCGAGCAGGACATTCGGAAAAGATGTTGCAAGGCATCTATACCTTCATAAGTGGTTACTTGGTTTAAGAATTGATCAAATTGTTCATCAGGTACGCAAAAATTTAAGCCTCTTAGAAAGGCCTTAACAAAATCTGCCGTTAACTGATGCGGGCCGTGGAAAACAAATTCTACACGGTTACAGGTGCCAATGTAAAAAAGCTCTTCAATATCAAAATTGCTTTTTACATTGATTAAACGGCTTTCAATCTCTTCATTACAAATCACTAGGTTACCTAAATCTTTTAGGTCTACATGCCTATGTGTAAATGCTATTACTTTAAGATGTTCCAAGGTTTCGTACCCTTTTTATATTATACTGTCGACAAAAGTACAGCTAAGCGTATTTTTCACTGTCAAAACTTTGTCAAACACCTATATTTAGAATGTTTATAAATTAGGCAGCTATAAACATAAAAAAAGCCGTTTCCCTTTTTAGAAACGGCTTTTTTTATGATGTCCGGATTACTTCGTTGCCGGAGGAGTTGTTGGAGTTGTACCTGGTGCCGCTGTAGGAGCATTTTGTGCTGGAGCAACAGGTTTAGCATTAGGATCGATACCTAATTTTGTTTTAACAGCAGCGCTAATATCGTCGCCACCATCAAAGTAAAGCACCGACTGCTGGGCTATATCTAAAACATAGGCGTAACCTTTCTCTTTGGCAACTGCGTGTATCGCTTGTTCTGCTTTTTCAAATACCGGTTGAAAAACTTCTTCCCTTTTGGCCGCTACTTCTTGTTCAGCTTTTTGCTGCACTTCTTGCATGCGGCCTTCCATTTGTTGAATATCTGTATTCAAGGTTTGCAATTCCTTATCTACCGCATCTTTGTTAGCTTCGCTTCTCGTTTTTTGCTTATCTAAAAACTCTTTGATTTTTTTCTGACGCTCCGTATCCATCTGTTGGATTTCAGTACGCTTAGTGCCTACAAAAGTTTCTAGCGCTTGGTTTGCTGTTTTGTACTCTGGCATGAGTAACAGGATTTCCTGCGAATTAACATGACCAATTTTTTGCTGTGCATGTACCGCACCTACCGTTAGAAATAACCCAGCAGCTACTAAAATCGACTTTAATAAATGTTTCATTCGTAATCTAATTTGTTTTAAAGGCTTGATGGCCGTATATAATTTTTGTTTAAGTTAATTAATCAACATGCTTTACACTCGCTATTAGCTCGTTAAAAAGACATCATTTTCTCTAATATGCGATGCAATGATAAGCAAGTATTCCCTATTTTGCAAGTGCTTCTCCCTTATATCCCAATTTAGCCAACACATCATTGCTCTTGTCTAATTTAGGATTTGAATATAAAAAAGTAGTACCTTCACTCTTCTTGTCCAATATCGCATCCAAGCTTTGTGCCTCTGCAACCGCTTGTATTGCCTTAGCAACACGTTCTTGAATAGGCTTTATTAATTTTAAGCGCTCTTGATACAAATCACCCTCAAACCCAAAAATCTTTTTTTGGAAATCTTTGGTTTCCTTTTCCTTCTGCACAATTTCATCCTCTCTCTTTTTACGCATCTCATCACTCAACATGACCTGATCTTGTTGATAGGCTTTATACATCCGCTCAATACTACTATACCGTGTATCAACTTCTTTTTGCCATTTTTCCGATAAGGCATCCAACTGCTTTTGCGCAGCAAGGTACTCTGGAACATGCTTTAAAATATATTCACTATCCACATAAGCAAAGCGTTGTGCAAATGCCGATATGCTAACAGCCACTATAAACGTTAACGTTAATACTATCTTTTTAGTGTTCATATCTTTTTCTTCCTTTGTTTACCAAAAAGACTGTTTTCCGTTATAAAGGTTTAACCAGTCTCTTCGAGCCCCGTATTAAACTTCCAAAATTCCTGCCAAACCAATACCATTTATATTCATTGGTATTAAATTTAACATTTTTTAGCACCACTATCCCTACTTTAGCAAATAGACCCATAGCAATATTCCCTAATTAAACCCACCCATTTGCTGCATGATGCTAAAGGTAAATGGCTGACGCCATTGACTTCTATCCACACCTGGAATAGGATCGAATGCATGTCCATAATCGATACCCAACAAGCCGAAAATTGGTAGGAAAATCCGTGCACCAATACCTACTGAGCGACGTACTTGGAACGGATTAAAATCTTTAAAGGCATCCCATGTATTACCTGCATCAGCAAAACCCAGCAAGAAAACCTTGGCTTGCTCGTTCATCATCACCGGATAGCGAAGTTCCATTTGATACCGCGTATAAATAGGACTACCAGAATTTCGTGCTACTGTTATATCATAATCACTTGTTCGAGTTTCAGGTACCACATAACCATTTGCATAACCACGCATAGCTACAATTTCTGATCCCTGCAAGAAATCAAAGCCCATCATACCATCACCACCCAACTTAAAGCGTTCGAAAGCAGAAGTACCGGTTACTTTACTATATGATCCGATAAAACCAAATTGCGCCTGTGCCTTGAACACCAATTTACCAATCACGGTTTGGAACCACTGGGAATCAAATTTCCATTTATGGTATTCCACCCAACGATAACGAATATTATCCGGTGCAGTAGGATAGTTAATATTATTAAATAGTGAATAAGGTGGCGTTGCCTGAATGGTAAAACGTAAGTTTGACCCCGATGTCGGGAAAATAGGATCACTTAATGAATTACGACTAATTTCCTGCGTTAAGTTAATATTGTATGATGTACCATTTTTGAATAGGAAATAAGCATCGTAATTCCGCAACTTATATTGCTGTAAGTTCAATGAGTAATTAACTTGGAAGTAATAATCTGGCCACTTCAAACGTTTACCCAAACTTACGGTAACCCCATTCATCCGAATACGTGGAGTACTTTCGGTAATATATTCCCTTCCGGTATAGTAATCATAGCCACCATAGGCAGACATGGAAGTAAAGGCACTTACACCGAAATAAATCGGCTTTTTACCCCCCAGCCAAGGCTCAGAGAACGAAAAGCTATACGATTGATACGATTTACCACTGGTTTGCCCTCTTAAGCTTAATTTTTGTCCATCACCTCTTGGTAGCGGTTTCCAAGCCCCTTTCTTAAATAAGTTATGGGTAGAGAAATTATTAAACGTTAATCCTAAAGTACCAATGATACGCCCTGCACCAAAACCACCAGAAAGCTCTACTTGGTCTGAAGGTTTTTCTGCCACGGTATATTCGATATCTACGGTACCATCTGCCGGATTGGGTTTGGGTACCGGATTCGTTTTCGTTTCGTCGAAATTTCCTAAAGTCGCTATTTCCCGTATATCACGCATGATGTTTGTCTTAGAAAATTTCTGACCAGGTTTCGTTTGCAACTGACGGCGCACCACGCGATCGTTGGTTACATCATTACCCTTTAAAATAATCCGGTTAACATCATATTGCGGTCCTTCATACATCCGCATTTCCAAATCAATGGTATCACCATAAATTTTCGTCTGTACAGGATCTACCTGAAAAGTTAAATATCCATCGTCCATGTAATAAGCAGAAACATCGGCTCCGGTTTGCTTAGCCCCGCCCAATAATTTAGTATTAAGCTTCTCTTCGCTAAAGACCTCCCCTTTCTCAATACCTAGGATCTTGGTTAGCACCGAATCGGTATATTTCGCATTGCCAGACCATGTGATATCACCGAAATAATATTTAGGACCTTCATACACCTCAATATCTAGCTGCACATGTTTCCGGTCTAACTGAGTAACAGTATCGCGCACGATAGTAGCATCACGGTAACCTTTGCTACGCATCTTGGATATCAATGCTTCCTTTCCCTCATCATATTTGGTATAGTTAAACTTCCCCGGCCCCCAAAAACGCCACCACCGCATTTGCTTAACTTTCTTCAAATACTTGTGCATTTTATAGTTTGAAAATTCCTTATTCCCAGTAAAGTTAATCCGCTTCGCTTTTACTTTCTTGTTCTTGTCTACTTGAACTTTTAAGATTTGGTTATTGGCTTCTGTCGTATCTTTTACCGATGAAATCTTGATATCGGGATATAAAAAACCTTTTTCACGCAAATAGCGCTTGATCGTATTTTGGGTGGTATTGATTAAATTCTCATTAATAATCTTACCGGTATTTTCATTGAGGCGTTTACGTACCTCCTCTGTCTGACTTTTACTGAGGCCGTTCAAATCAATCCGTGTTAGCCGCGGCCTTTCCACAACATCAATATTAAAGAAGATACTATCTCCTTTAATCACATCTACGGTAAGTTCCACATTATCAAACAAACCCTGCGACCACAAGTTTTTAATAGCATTGGAGGTTGCTTCTCCCGGAACTGAAATCCTATCGCCTATACTCAGTTTCGAAATGGTTAACAAGACATCATTATCTAAAAATTTGGTGCCACTTATCGTTACTCCGCCAATAATATAATCCTTCGGGTGCAAATAACTTAGTTCGCCATCTTGTTTAGACGAGTTCCCCGCCCGCAACTGGGCAAAAGCTATTTGAGCTCCTATTAAACACAAACCTATTAAAAGAAAAAGTCGCTTCATTGAATTTATTTATCGCCGCTAAAGTAAAATAAACAGTTGTTAATTTTTGTTAAAGTATTTTTTTATAGTGAATTCCAATAGCAGCTATGTATTTTGGTTAAAAGATTTTTATTCTTGATTATTTTACCTGTTCACTGGTTAATCCGAACCTCCGTTCCCGTTTTTGGTATTCTAAGATGGCCTGATATAAATCATTACGCCTAAAATCTGGCCATAAAGTAGGTGTGAAATACAATTCAGCATACGCTAATTGCCATAACAAGTAATTACTTATCCGTTGTTCACCACTAGTTCGGATCATCAATTCGGGTTCCGGTAATGGATAGGTCTGTAAATGCTGATTCAATAGCTGCTCATCAATGGCGTCTACGTCAAGATCGCCTTCTTTTACTAATTGTGCGAGTGCTTTTGCAGCCTGTGCAATTTCCGACCGCGAGCTATAACTTAACGCCAAGGTCAGCGTACATTTGGTATTTTCTGCTGTTTGCGCAATGCTACGATGTAAAGAATTCAACGCCTTAGTAGGTAACTGCTCTAAATTGCCTATTGCATTTAGCTTTACACCTTTGTCCAACATAATTTTTGTTTCTTTGGCAATCGATGAAACTAAAAGTTCCATAAGGGCTGCAACCTCCAATTTTGGGCGATTCCAGTTTTCTGTAGAAAAGGTATACAGCGTTAAATAAGGAATACCCAAATCTAAAACTCCTTCGATAATGTCACGTACAGATTCAACACCTTTTTTATGGCCAAATACTCTTAATTTTCCTCTTTCTTTAGCCCATCTGCCATTTCCATCCATAATAATGGCAATGTGTTGCGGTAGTTTACTACGATCTAAACGTTCAATAATATTCGTTTCCAAAATTTATATCTTTTTTTCGAAATACATCCTATTTCAAAGCTGCATGATATCCAGCCAATAAAGCTGGTAAAGATAAGACAATTAATTTATAATAGTAGTTGGTTATTCGTTATTGGTACCATTAGCTTTAAGCTTTCCACTCAACTTTAAATTTTAAAACCACTTAATAATTCCTAGTATCCAATCCCCACAGCAATTTATGACGAATAGTGCTAAAAAAGCTTTCGTGTTTTAATCGAATAAGGTTAACCGTAAAATCAGCCCGCTGAATATGAATAACCATTCCTGTATTAACGGTTTCTGTTGTTGAATCACAAGAGAATAAAAATGAATCGCTACGACTTTCCACTTCTATCCGTAAGCGACTATTATCTGCTAAAACAATAGGCCTAACGTTTAGGTTATGCGGAGAAATAGGCGTGATAATAAAATTGCCAGACCCAGGCATAACAATTGGCCCTCCACAGCTCAAAGAGTAAGCCGTAGACCCAGTTGGTGTAGCGATGATCAGCCCATCTGCCCAATAAGCATTTAAAAGCTCATCATTAACATAAGCATGCACCGTAATCATTGCCGAGCTGTCCTTTTTGATGATTGTCATATCATTTAAAGCAAAAGACAACTTTTCTTCTTTCAGCCCATGATCATTTTCCTTATAACTAGCTAAAAGTACCCTGCGCTCAATATCGTACCGACCAGCTAGGAGTTCGACTAAAGCTTCTTTTATTTTATCTTTATTGATGCTAGCCAGAAATCCTAAACGACCAAAATTTATTCCTGTAATAGGAATTCCACTATCTGCCAGAATAGAAACTGCTGCAAGCATGGTACCATCGCCCCCAAGACTTAACATGAAGTGGATATCCTCTGGTAGCTCTTGGTAAGCCGAAAAACTATAGGTGGGTTGTTTCGCTCTAATTTTATCCTGAATGAATGCATTAAAATTATGGTAGACCCAGATTTCAACTCCATTTTGTTCAAGGAGATCAAATAATTCCTGTACATATTGGATAACGGCAGATTGAAATTCTCTACCATAGATAGCTATCTTCATGAGTCTATAAGTCCAAATATTTCATCAGTTGGTCGTAGCGGTCCATCGTGGTATCGTATTCCCTTCTATCGTTGTAAATAGCTTTTACAATATAGTCATGCCTTAAGAAAGAGGCGACAATTGAAGAAATGTCGGTACGATTCAATTTCAACGTAACTTCCAAACGGGTAGAGTCAGGAAAACTTCTTACGCTGGAGCTTAAAATTTGGGTATTATCAGACTCAACGATTTGCGCGATATGTGCCAGTGAATTGTCTCTATTGCCAATTTCCAATACAATAATACCGCCTTGCTCGTCCGACACCAAACTTTCAGACAAATAGTCAATCAGGTTTTCTTGTGAAATAACACCTTTATATTGCTGCTGCTCGTCTACAACCGGTAAAAGATCCAAGTGATGCACCTGAAATAAACGAAGCGCATCATATACATGCTGGCTTTCGAAAACAAATATGATTTGGAGGGCATGTTTGGAGGCAATTGCTTCTAGGCTAATTTCACCAACATGTTCCAATAAATCATCTTCAAACACCAATCCGAGATAAAAGTTGCCTTGAACCACCGGTAATTGAGATACCTTATACTCTGCCATACGGTCTAATAGATAAGGTAGGGTATCTCCCGTTCGTACGGGGTATATATCGTTTTTTATAAGCTCACCTGTAGTCATCACCGTAATTTATTTCTCAAAAGCCATGAAAAGCGATGTCAGCATTTCTTTTTCACCGCTGCAGCTAGATCGCTATTGTTACGCCTTTTTCTATAATGATACGATAAATATAACATTTGGTTTAATTTATCTGTTAAATTCCTCTTATTTATTTCTTCAACTTTCCCAGAAAAACCTGTAACTGCTGATTAAACTGCGTTGGTTGTTCCATCATAGGTGCATGCCCACAGGCATCAATCCACGTAAGTTCTGCATTTGGCAATAAGGCATGAAACTCTTCTGCGACATCGGGAGGTGTCACCCGATCATTTTTCCCCCAAATCAATCCCACCGGTATTTTAATCTTGGGCAACTCCTTTGCCATATTATGCCGAATAGCGGATTTAGCCATGGCAATGGTTTTAATGACTCTTTCCTTGTTGTTTACAGTTGCAAACACTTCGTCAACCAATTCCTTTGTTGCTGTTTTCGGATCATAAAAGGTGAATTCTACCTTCTCTTTAATATAATCATAACTTTCGCGTCTTGGAAAAGTCCCTCCGAAAGAATTTTCATACAAACCAGAGCTGCCCGCTAATACCAAGGCTTTAACATTATCTTGCTGTTCTGCGACGTACATTAACGCAACATGACCTCCCAATGAGTTACCAATAAGCACAAAATCTGCCAATTGCAAATGCTTTACAAATTTTTTAAACCATTTGGTCAGGCTCTTAACGCCAGTTGAAATAATGGGCATATCATAAATAGGCAACATGGGTATGATAATCCGATATTGTCCTTTAAATGTATTAACGGTTTCTTCCCAATTGCTTAATGCGCCCATTAAGCCATGGAGCATGACTAATACTTCCCCCTCGCCTTCATCAATATACTTGAAACCTTTATCTTCCTTGACGGTATACTCCATAAATCCCTTATTTCTAAACGTCTAATGTTGATTAAATGCTTTTCTGCTTAATGTAATAGTTCCTTTACTATTGCCGCAATGGTTTTACCATCTGCTTTCCCAGCCAGTACTTTATTGGCTTGCCCCATCACTTTACCCATATCTTTGATGCCTGTAGCTTGTGTTTCTGTAATCATCAATTTAACCTGCTCGGCGATTTCTTCTTTACTTAACTGCTTCGGCAAATACGTTTCAATAACTTCCTGCTCTTCCTTTTCGATTTGGTATAAATCTGGTCGATTTTGCTGACTATAAATATCAGCCGATTCCTTACGCTGTTTGACCAGCTTTTGTAAAACTTTTATTTCTGTTTCTTCAGATAAGGTTTCACCAGCATCTTTCTCTGTTTTCGCCAGTAATAATGCCGATTTAATTGCTCTTAATCCTCTTAGTTTTGCTTGATCTTTAGCCAGCATAGCGGCCTTAATATCTTGATTTATTCTATCTTCCAGTGCCATTTTAATTTATGGTTACGCTTAATGAATTATACCGAATAATAAACGAACAATCAAACCTATACGCTTGTTTCCCGGCAAAACTACTTATTTTGTCGATAAATTAAATAGTTATCCTAAGTATTTACCTTAGAATTACTGCTTAAAGTTCAAAAACATCCAATAGCATCTTTAATTACTTATTGTTTTTTAGTGTATTACAAATAAGTTTTTCGTCACGCAATGTACTTATTGCTTATTAAAAATGGTTGCCGAAGCTTGCGCGGTGGGCATTAATAACAAATCATTTACATTAACGTGTGCCGGACGGGAGGCCACAAACCAAATCGCCTCCGCCACATCTGCCGCAGTTAGGGGATCAAATCCGTCATAAACTTTCTTTGCTCTCTCCTGATCACCTTTGAACCGTACAATAGAAAACTCTGTTTCTACAGCGCCAGGATCGACACTGCTTACTTTAATATGATAAGGTAACAAGTCGATGCGCATGGCTTTTGTGAGCGCATCAACTGCATGTTTCGTCGCACAATATACATTGCCATTCGGATAAACTTCTTTACCGGCAATAGATCCGATATTGATAATATGTCCACTCTTGCGTTCTTGCATACCCGGAGCAACCAAGCGACTTACATAAAGTAATCCTTTGACATTCGTATCAATCATACGATCCCAATCGGCCGTATCTCCCTCATGAATTGGCTCCAAACCCTGACTCAATCCGGCATTATTGATTAATATATCAATCACCTTCCACTCCTCTGGTAGTTCATTCCACACTTTTTCTACCAAGGCCTTATCCTGTACATCAACACCTACTGTGCGGATTTGTACGCCATATTTATTTTGAAGATCTGTTGCCATAGCATGCAACCGATCTATTCTCCTAGAGGCCAATAATAGGTTGAATTTTTCGCGAGCAAATATTTCTGCACAGGCAAAACCTATACCCGAACTTGCTCCCGTTATAAAAACTGTTTTCATCTGTCAATAATTATTCGTGTTTTTATATTTTACTGTCACCCCCATGAACTGCTTGGTAATAAAGCCCTCCATTTTTTACCCTGTGCCAGAACCGTTTTGTCGTTTCTACGGATGTCTTTTATTTCGATACTACAACTTCAATTAAAATAAATAAATATGTCATAATCAATAATTTATATATTGATATATTATGTGTTTATTCTTATCTTTTGCATGTTGCTCATTTAGTAGCAATATAAATGGTACAGATACCAAAGGTCTGTGGCCGACAGAGGGCATCCGAAAACCCTACCTTCCGTAATATGGAAGCAAAACGCTCGCCATCTGGGAATTGAACAACTGATTCAGGAAGATATGTGTAAGCAGCTTTGTCTTTGGAAAATAAGCGACCAAAAAAAGGCATAAGTGTTCTCGAATACAGTTGGTACAATTGCTTCACTGGAAATGCTTTTGGATTGGAAAATTCCAAAATCACTGCCTTGCCACCAGGCCGTAACACCCGCCAAATATCGGCCAAACCCTTTTCCAAATGCTCAAAATTACGCACACCGAAAGCAACCGTAACAGCGTCAAAAACGGCTTCTTCAAAAGGCAATCTTTCCGAATCGCCTAAGACTACCTTAAATTGCTGTTGAAGACCTCTCTTCATTATTTTATCTCGCGCAATGGTCAACATTCCTTCGGAGATATCCACTCCGGTAATCTGCTCGGGATTTAAGATTTTTATGGCTTCAAAAGCAAAGTCTCCCGTGCCAGTTGCCACATCTAATATTTCCTTAGGTTGCAAGGTTTTTAATGCTTTAATGGCTTTCTTTCGCCAGATAATATCTATTCCAAAAGACAGAAAATGATTCAGAAAATCATAGGTGCCGGAAATATTGTTGAACATGGTTGCCACCTGTTCTTTCTTGCCGGTAGGATTATCCTTATAGGGCGTAATTGTTTTTGACGTCATGTGTACGCAAACTTATATAAATTCCCTACAACTAGCAAGCGAAACACGCAACTCCACAACTCACAACTAATTTCCTATCTTTGTTTCATGGTAATCAAAAGCGCTGAATTTATTTGCAGCAATACAAAAACAGATAAGCTTCCTAATCCTACTTTGCCTGAATACGCCTTTATTGGCCGTTCAAATGTAGGGAAGTCGTCCTTAATAAATGCCTTAACGCAACGTAAACATTTGGCCAAAACCTCACAAACACCGGGAAAAACGCAATTAATCAATCATTTTTTGATCAATGGCGATTGGTATTTGGTAGATTTACCCGGATACGGGTACGCCAAAACTTCACGTACTAACCGTGCGGAATGGGGAAAGTTTATTAAAAAGTATTTATTTACACGGGAAAACTTACAATGCGTTTTTGTCTTAGTTGATAGCAGGCTGACACCGCAAAAAATCGACTTGGATTTCTGTTGTTTATTAGGTGAAAAAGGTATCCCCTTCCAATTGATCTTTACCAAAGCCGATAAGCTATCACGCGTAAAGTCGGAACACAACATTGGGCTTTTTTGTCAGTCACTTATGCAATGGTTTGAAGAAACACCACCATATTACCTCACTTCTGCCGAAACCCGGCTCGGATGTGATGAAATCCTGACATTAATCAACGAAGTTAATCTTAAGTTTACACCGCTATTTTGAATATTGAATAAACAGCATGAAGAAATATTTTTCTCTAGTCCTTTTTGCTCATAGTATTTTTGCTTTACCTTTTGCCTTTATTGGTTTTTTCCTAGCCGTTCATAATACGAACCATCACTTTAATTGGCTCTTGTTAGTACTCATGCTTATTTGCATGGTAACGGCACGAAATTCGGCAATGGCTTTTAATCGCTATCTGGATCGGGATATTGATGCGCTTAATCCACGTACCGCTATGCGGGATATTCCGGCAGGAAGAATTAGCGCCAAGGGAGCATTGGTATTCACGATTGTCAATTGCCTCTTGTTTATCTTAGCAACTTATTTTATCAATCCCATTTGCTTTTATCTATCCCCTGTTGCCCTCTTTGTTGTCCTGTTTTACAGCTACACGAAACGGATTACACCGCTCTGCCATTTAGTTTTGGGTTTGGGATTGGGTTTAGCGCCTCTTGGTGCTTATCTGGTGGTGACCGGAAGCTTTAATATCATACCCGTTATGTACGCCTTATCCGTTCTATTTTGGGTAGGCGGCTTTGATATTATTTATGCATTACAGGATGAGGAATTCGACCGCGCCCATCACTTAAACTCTATTCCCGCTTATTTTGGCAAAAAAGGTGCTTTGCGGATTTCCGAAATATTTCACTTCTTATCTGCATGCTGTGTCATTGTTCCCATGTTCTACATGCATTTAAGCTGGTTCTATTTGGCCGGCGTGGTATTTTACTGCTGCTTGCTGATTTATCAACATTTGATTGTGAGTCCAACCGATCTTCGCCGGGTTAATCGCGCCTTCATGACCACTAATGGTATCGCTTCGGTTATTTTTGCCGTTTTCTTTTTGCTGGATATTTATTTTTTTGGATGAAAATAAGTTGAAGCACCACCTTGACACCTTTAGTTATGGCTTGCTTTCAACCCAATTCAACAACATCGCTTATCCATGTCCTATTCTCCCTATCCCCGTACATCTTCCGTGCTAAAGAAAAGCAAAGGAACACGGAGGAAGATTGGAAGGACTGTAAAGGGATAGGTGGATCTAACGTGGACAAAAGGTGGACTTGACATGGATTTCACGCGGATTTGAAAAAAAATTTAAGGAAAAAAGTAAGGATTTTAGCTAGATCAGATCGTTGATGAAACGTATTTGCGAAAATACAAAAAATATCGTAAAATGCATCAATAATTAACACCTATTTACAATCAATTTATAAACAAATGGCCGAACAAACTGGTATTATTAAACTGAGTGGCAAATTAGGCGATCTTGTCCATTACGAACGCGGTGGCAAACACTTTTCCAAAACAGCAGCACAGGGCGAGCACAAATTTTCTGCGGGAAGCGTAGCCGCCCAGCACAGTTTTGGCTTAGGAAGCGCTATGGGAAAGCAGCTAAAATCAGCTTTCAAGCCTTTACTGGATGGCTATAAATACCAAGGAATTCATAACCGGCTAACCGAAATCTGCAAGCAGATATACCGCGCCGGTCCATTATATCTAACAGAAAAGCTTTATTTCACCGATTATAATATCAAGGCCTTAACTGGCTTCAATTTTAATAAATTCACGGCTTTTGATACATTGGTCATCGACAACCCTGTTCAGTTAGATTATCATACCAAGGGTATCGTTGACATTTCCATTAGGCAACACCGACCTACTGCCTGCTTTTTCCGTAACACTAAAACCCGTGCCGCGGCCCTACAGTTTTTGTTCAGCATCATCGATCTGGAAACGTCAACGTTTAGTAATTTTTTGATACCTGAAATCGTCATACCGTTTAATCAGACTCGGTTTCCAGGTAAGAAAGGAAAAATACAACTCTCATCATTAGACAACAAACTTCTCCTCTGTACTGCTCAGGTAAGATACTACTGCGATAATGAATTACAATATTATTCGGGCAACCGAAAATTAATTGCTGCACAGATCGATCATGTTGCCCATATGAAAGAGGGAGCTTGGGTAGATTACCCACAGCCTATTCCGGAAAAATCCATCAAGAAAGCAGATCAACATCCCACAACACCCATTATATGGGAATAAATTTACCTGCTCCAAACACAATGAACCCTAAACTTTATACGTTATACCACAATAGAAGAAGGAAAAATTTATGCAAATACTTCGTAGAAAGAACCGCGTCTTTGTACCTGAAAATCTGGAGGTCACCTGGGAAAATTTAGCCCCCTTATTCCAAGAATTGCAGCAGCGTCCTATCTCCTCATTAGAAGATTTGACGCAGTGGATGCAGGACCGTAGTGAATTGGAAGCTGCCTTGGAAGAAGATTTTGCCTGGCGATATATCCGCATGACATGCAATACGGCTGATGAGGAATTGGTACAAGCCTTTCAATATTTTGCAACGGAAATAGAACCTAAAATTGCCCCCATTAGCAATGAATTGAACAAAAAATTAATGGCTATTTCCTTTATTGATGATCTAGATCAGGAAAAATATTTCATTTACCTACGCCATGTAAAAAAAGCCCTCGAGCTGTTTCGTGACGAAAATATCCCGTTACTTACCGAGATTCAGGTGGAACAGCAAAAATACCAAGGCATTACGGGCGCCATGGAGGTAGAACTAAATGGTCAAAGCTACACTTTACCTCAAGCTGCCGCATTTTTGAAAGATCCCGACAGGGAAAAACGCGCTTCAGTATGGCATAAAATTACGAGTAGGCGCCTACAGGATAAAGACCAACTCAACTCTCTGTTTGATAAATTATTACAATTGCGACATCAGGTTGCCCGAAATGCAGGCTTTGAAAATTACCGCGATTACATGTTTCAAGCCATGGGTCGCTTTGATTATACACCACAAGATTGTTATGCTTTTCATGCAGCGATTGAAAAAGAAGTCGTTCCAGTATTAACAGAAAAAGCTACCATACGGCAACAGGCGCTTCAATTAAGCTCCTTAAAACCTTGGGATTTAGAGGTTGATATCAGTGGAAAGCCAGCCTTAAAACCATTTATCAGCGGAACAGAGCTTATTGAAAAGACTATTACCTGCTTTAGTCGACTAGATACCTATATGGGCCAGTGCCTTACTTTTATGAAAGAAAAAGGCCTCTTTGATGTTGAAAGTCGAAAGGGAAAGGCTCCAGGAGGTTATAATTATCCATTAGCCGAAAGTGGCGCTCCGTTTATTTTCATGAATGCTGCCAGTACCTTTCGGGATTTAACAACGATGGTACACGAAGGTGGCCATGCTATCCATACTTTTCTTTCCGCTCCTTTAGAGTTAAACGATTTTAAGCATCTGACCAGCGAAATTGCGGAATTGGCGTCCATGAGCATGGAACTAATCTCTATGGACCACTGGAATATATTTTTTAATGATCAGGAAGATCTTATCCGTGCTAAAAAAGAACAACTGGAGGATATCTTAAAGACTCTTCCTTGGGTAGCTGTAGTTGATCAATTCCAACATTGGCTTTACACCAATCCTGAACATACGCATGAGCAGCGCGATCAGGCCTGGAACCAAATTTTTGATCAGTTTGGTGCCAATTTTGCGGATTGGACAGACTTGGAAGAAGCCAAAACGAATTTATGGCAAAAACAACTGCATCTATTTGAAGTACCCTTTTACTATATCGAATATGGTATGGCTCAATTGGGAGCTATCGCGGTATGGAAAAATTATAAAGAGAATCCTGAACAGGGACTTCGACAATATATGGAAGCTCTGAAATTAGGCTACACCAAGACCATTCCGGAAACGTATAAAACCGCAGGTATTGAATTTAACTTCAGCCAATCCTATGTAAAAGAATTGATCACCTTTGTTCAACAAGAGTACGAGGCCTTGCATATAGAAAACGATTAAAGAGATGAAGCATATTACGGTATTTTGTGGCTCAAATATGGGCACGCAACCGATCTATGAAGCTGAAGCAACACGGTTGGGCGAAAGCCTAGCCCAGCAACATATACAACTTATCTATGGTGGAACAAAAGTTGGCCTAATGGGCGCTGTAGCTAATGGCGCACTTCAACAGGGCGGTGAGGTAATTGGAGTGCTCCCCGATTTTCTCATGAAAAAGGAAATCGCCCATGAGGGTATCACCAAGCTACATATCGTCGAAACCATGCATCAACGTAAAACGATGATGCATGATTTATCCGATGGCTTTATCGCTCTCCCCGGAGGTTTCGGCACCATGGAAGAGCTATTTGAAATCATCACTTGGGCACAATTAGGGCTGCATCAAAAACCCATTGGAGTATTGAATACGTATGGATTTTATAACAACCTGGAATTGTTATTACGCCATATGGTATTTTGTGGCTTTTTAAAAGAGGTTAACTTCGATATGTTGCTCGTTGATGAAAGTATAACGGGTTTATTGGATAAAATGCGCACCTATCAAGCGCCATCAGTAGGAAAATGGCTAGCAAAAGAAGAGGTGTAAAGTAAAGAAGGGTTTAATCCCACATCTTACTTAACACCTCTTTTCTATTCTTTTAATTCTTTATAGGCAAAAAAGAATACGCTTTACCATAACCTAACATCTGTTCATATAAAGACGCCGGATATTCTACTTTAACATCCGTAATTTTACCGTCTTTTTCTTCGGCAACTAACTTCGGTTGAATAAAGCCTTTATACGGTTTAACATTCAATTTAGCAAAACGATCAAGTACCTCTTTATGCAATTCCTGATTCACTTTTACGCCATAATTTTCGACTAGATTCTTCCCTGCTTCATAATCGCCTTCAGATTTTACCCGTTGAATCTCTCGTAGTAAGTCACCAAATAACACACGCAATTTATCATAGTCATTAATCTGAACATAGGTTTTACCCTGTTCTTTGACAAACTCCACTACCTTATCTTTTTTGCCATGTTCATACACCCAGTAGGCATTCAATGCGCGGTTACGCATATGCGCCTCCTCAATGTTATCACCCAGTTTTAACCGAGTAAGCTGCGTCATTAAGCCATTCATCATATAACTGTCGTACTCAGCTTTTCCCACTTCTAAAGAGGGCATCACACCGATCTCTACTAATTTGGGATCTAAGATATAGTACAGCGCAACCAAGTCGGCACGCGCCTCTTCCAAACAGGAAGCATAACTCTTCAAGGTTTTATCAGGCGTCCCTACTCCCGGATTAATCTGCCCGGACGCATGTCCGATACATTCGTGCATATCGGTGTGCAAATCACTACCCAGATTACCATATTCCTTCAGTCGCTTCAGCTTTTCGGGATCGTTCATAAATTCATCTAAAAGACCACTGCTAGCGCTACTTTCATTATACGCATGGATAATGTTACTCAAGGAAACCGACTTCGAACCATATTCCTTACGTAACCAATCCGAATTGGGTAAATTGATACCAATCGGCGTGCTGGGGGCTGCATCGCCTGCTTCGACTATGGCTGTAATGGCTTTAGCACTAATCCCTTTCACTGTCTTTTTCTTATGCTCCGGTTTAAGCGGTGAATGGTCCTCAAACCACTGTGCTTGATCAGCGATGGCTTTAATACGTTTGGTGGTTTCAAAATCCCTTAGCGATAGCACAGACTCATAACTGCCCTTGATTCCTATCGCATCGTTATACACTTCGATAAAGCCGTTGGCAAAATCGATGGTTGAAGTTGTATCCTGTACCCATGAAATATTATATTCGTCCCATTTTTTTAGATCGCCCGTTTTATAGTAATCAACTAATAATGAAAGCGTATGCGCTTGCTGCTCATTTTCGGCAAAAGGTATTGCTTTTCCCAACCAGCTCACCATCTTTTCTATGGCTGATCCGTACATACCACCTACTTTCCACACCTTCTCTTGTACTTTACCATCAAGTTTGATAACCTTGCTATTTAATCCCCATTCCGGGTCCTGCCCCGTGTGGGGGAACGTGTTATAAAAGGCCTCAACCTCTTGCTGTGTTACTCCTTCATAAAAGTTATTCGATGATTGGGCCACATGATCTATCCCCTCGGTTAGATTAACCATTTTGGGTTCAACAGTTGGATCGAATATAATCGGTTTTATCCGATCAAGGAAAGCATCTACCGATTCGCCGGTTTCCAGGGGTAGTGTTTTTTCATCACAGGCTTTTACCAAGTCGGCAAAATATTCAAAAGAGCATTCGGGTACAAACTTATCGTTTGAGTAATGGTGATGATTGCCATTACTGAACCAAAAACGACCAGTATAGGTTTTGAATTTATCCCAATCGCTTCCTGATTGCGTGGTCTTAGGGTTATTAAAAATCGCTTCCAGAGTCTTGCGGATGCTTAGGTTATTCTTTCCGCGTTGGTCATATATGATATCTCTACCCGATAAAGCAGCTTGGTATAAATAATACGCCAAGGTTTTTTGCTTTAAATTCAATTGATCCCAACCCGGCACCTGATAACGTAAAATTTCCAAGTCTGCAAAAGCATCGACCGAAACGTTAAACGAGTCGTTTGTTTCTTCCGTAGTACTGTTTGAAGACGTCGAAGGATTACAGGAATACATTCCGCCAGACAATAATAAGCCAGACAGCAAGGTCATTGTTAGTTTTTTATTCATCATGAAGTGGTTCTTATAAAGGGCTAAAGATAGGATTTTTTGTGTCACTTTTTTCCGCAAACTACGATTAGCTTGAATGCCTTGAAAAACAAGCAAGACATGAAAAAAGTAAAGAAAAAGTTGATTAATAAACTCAAGCAATCTGCTTCATCAATGTTCGCTTTGCTAGCGGTAACAATGTCTGATCTAAAGGGAACGTTAAATCACTTTCAACATGATAAACTGCCGGATTGGGCAAGGCTTTACGTTGGTGTATCAGCTCTTTTCGAATGGACGCCGGATTATGATAAACAAATGCATGATCATAGGTAGTAACATAATGGGTATGTACTCCACGGTATTTTTCATCTTTGCCTTCGAAGAGTGTGGCATGATATTCGTAAACTAAGGTGCCTTTTTGATCGCCGTTACGTAACAGTAAATAGCCACTATCTGTATATAAAGGGATAAGTCCAACAGGTTCTATGCTGAGGTGGCTTGCGACAAAATCATAGATTTCTTTGCCTTCTTTAAGTGTTTTATCGATTTTCCCTAGCGCGTAAATAATGATTTGTTCAATTTCAAGCAGGATATCATCATCATTCACTAATTTTTCATAATTCAGGCGAATGGCTTTGGTATCTGCATGAGTCAATCGTACAGGAAAGGAGTCTTGTAAAGTGGTCTTATCTTTTTTAAATTTTTGCAGATTATTGTAATGGAATACCAAATCATTCAAATTTGGATACAGGCGTGTCTTGTGAAAATGATGGTTGATTTCTTTGAGATACCCCAATAACTGGTATTTTTTATATTCAAAATCAAGCGGAACTTCAATAAACCAATTTGCGTTTAAATTCGCCATAAAGACCTCCGGTTTTTTGTTTCAAATTAATCTTTTTTTTCCAAATAGACAAATGTTCATTAAATCGCTACCTATTCTCCGCTTATTGGCAACAACAAACTACGTAGCCAGCTAGCATGAAGATTAAATCAATCAACGCAAACATTTTCGGGGCAAAAAGGTTATTCAAAACAAAAACGTACATGGATTTACATTCCGGATCACCTTTTTGGGCACTTAAAAACCCTCTTTTTCAGGAAACAGATACCTTAACCGAACCGATACAGACTGATGTTTTAATTATCGGATCGGGCATCACTGGCGCATTAGTAGCTCACGAACTATGCACAGCGGGCATCGCCTGTGCGATAGTAGATAAGCGTTCCATTGCCGGCGGAAGTACTTCGGCTAGTACTGCGCAGCTACAATATGAAATTGATGTTCCGCTACATGAACTGGCGGAGCAGGTGGGTGAAGAAAAAGCAGCATTCGCTTACCGAGCAAGCTTAAAATCAATAGCCGATCTCAAAAAAGTGGTTAAACAGACCGGTATATCGGCAGAATTTACACAAGTGCCAACTCTGCTGCTGGCCAGCAATAGAAAGGGACTGCGTGCCCTGAAAGAAGAATACGCTATCCGTACCAAACATAAACTTCCCGTAAGCTTCTTAGATCGGGAAGCCCTTAAAGAAACCTATGACATTGATCGTTTCGGAGCACTTAAAAATAATGCTTCTGCACAGATCGATTGTTACCGCATGGCCACCGAATTACTGGGTTATCACCGAAATAATCACCAGTTGAAATTATTTCCTTATACGGAAGTGATCGCTTACAAAAGGAATGCAGATCATTTTATTGTAGAAACGCAAAAAGGAGTTTCCATTAGCTGTAAGTATATGGTCATCGCTGCCGGCTTTGAAGCCGGAAGATTTCTTCCTAAAAAGGTAATGAAACTTATTTCTACCTATGCGCTAGTCTCAGAACCTTTACCCACTGAAAGCTTATGGCCAGAACGTTGCCTTATCTGGGAAACCCGGCAACCTTATTTCTATTTGCGGACCACCTCTGATAATCGTATTATGATGGGTGGAGAAGATATTCCGTTTAAAAATGCGGCACTTCGTGACATCAAGTTGCCTGAAAAAACTAAAGTTCTGGAAAATAAATTCCGCAAATTATTTCCACATATTCCAATGGTTACTGATTTTTCGTGGTGCGGCACCTTTAGTTCTACAAATGATGGTTTACCCTATATCGGTGAGTATAAAGATAAAAAGAATCTTTTCTTTGCCTTAGGTTATGGAGGTAATGGCATTACCTTTAGCATGATTGCCGCTCAATTGATACGGAACAAAATCCAAGGAAAGAAAGATAAGCGAGAGGAAGTTTTTGGTTTTGAGCGGTAGTTAAGTTGCATAGTAGTTGAGTAGTTAAAACGACTGTCACTACTCAACTATTTCTCTTCTTCTCTACTCAACTATTCAGGAAATCCACTCAAATCCAGTATAAGGCACTAGTACTTCTGGGATACGGATTCCTTGATCGCTTTGATTTTCTTCTAAAATACATGCGACAATCCGTGGTAGAGCCAAAGCACTGCCATTTAAGGTATGCGCCAAATGCATTTTACCATCTTTCCCTTTAAAGCGAGCCTTCAGTCGATTACTTTGATACGTTTCGAAGTTAGATACGGAAGAAACTTCTAACCACCGTTTCTGCGCGCCACTCCACACTTCCATGTCATAGGTCATTGCCGATGTAAAGCCCATATCACCCCCACAAAGGCGCAATACCCGATAAGGTAATTCCAGTTTTTGCAATAAAGACTGTACGTAGGTGCTCATCTCTTCTAATACTTCATAAGATTTATCTGGATGGACGATCTGTACCAATTCTACCTTATCAAATTGATGAAGTCGATTTAATCCACGCACATGTGCACCGTAAGAGCCTGCTTCCCGCCTAAAACAAGGTGTATATGCCGTATTTTTTATAGGAAAATCTTCTTCTTTCAAAATGTCTCCCCGATACATATTCGTAACGGGTACTTCAGCGGTAGGAATTAAATACAAATCATCCGCACCTACGTAATACATTTGCCCTTCCTTGTCTGGCAATTGCCCTGTACCGAAACCAGAATCGCCATTAATCAAAATGGGCACCTGTACTTCACGATAACCATTTGCCGTAGCTTGATCTAGAAAGAAATTAATTAAAGCTCGTTGTAAGCGCGCGCCCTTTCCCTTATAAACAGGAAAACCTGCGCCACTTACTTTTACACCCAGTTCAAAATCAATGATATCGTACTTCGCTGCCAACTCCCAATGAGGGAGCGCATTTTCTGGAAGTACAGGCTTCTCGCCATGCTCCAATACGACTTCATTATCATTGGCAGAAATACCAGTTGGCACATCCTTATAAGGTAAGTTTGGCAACAGTACCAGCTTTTGCTGAAATTCGCTTTCCAAGACTTGCAGCTGCTCATGTAGAACCTTTGCCTGCTCTTTCGATTCACCCGTCCTTACTTTAAGAAGATCTGCTTCTTCGCGCTTCCCTTGACGCATTAAATCACCAATCTGTTTTGCTGCTGCATTAGCCTCCGCAGAAATAGACTCAGACCTCGATTTAATGGAACGTATTTCTTCATCTAAATGAATCAACTCATCTACCAATTCGGTCTGGGTAAAGTTACGAACAGCTAAACGCTGGATAACTTTATCTCTGTTTTCACGGATGTAACTAATTTGCAACATATATTTTATAAGTTTGTTGCTGCAAAGATATTAAAAAGTAAAAATTAAAAAGTAAAAAGTAAAAACCGAACCCGAGTATCGGGTAAGCTCATTGATACCTTTGAAATTGAACACAATATCAATAACCCCGAAGGGCTCATTGATACCTTTGAAATTGAACACAATATCAATAACCCCGAAGGGCTCATTGATACCTTTGAAATTGAACACAATATCAATAATTAAAAGTAAAAAGCTCTTTAGCTTTTGTGAGTTGTTTCTTGTCTGTTGCGCGTGTTTAGTAAAAGTACAAACACGTATAGCTCATATCTTTAAAACGAGGTTCTGATACTGATGTCAACATGAACTCACAACTCATAACTCATAACTAACTCATAACTTCAAAACATGCTCTACCTTGTTCCAACACCAATAGGTAATTTAGAAGACATGACATTTAGGGCCATACGGATTTTAAAGGAAGCAGATGTCATTTTAGCGGAAGATACGCGCACCAGTGCACCTTTACTCAAACATTTCGGTATTGATAAAAAAGCGTATGCTCATCACCAGCATAATGAGCATAAAGCCCTTCCCGAAATTATCCGATTTTTAAAAGAAGGGCAAAGTGTTGCGCTCATTTCGGATGCCGGCACCCCAGCAATATCCGATCCCGGTTTTCTTTTGGTGCGTGAAGCGATCAAAGAAGGATTAGCCGTTTGCTGCCTTCCGGGAGCGACAGCTTTTGTACCGGCTTTGGTTAGTTCAGGCTTGCCTGCTGATAGTTTTGTCTTTGAAGGCTTTTTACCAGTGAAAAAAGGGCGACAAACAAAGCTGAAATCACTCGTGGAAGAGCACCGTACAATCATTTTTTATGAATCACCTCATCGATTGCTCAAAACCCTCCAAGAATTTAAAGACATTTTTGGTGATGATCGACTGCTTAGTGTCTCTCGGGAGATTAGCAAAATCTATGAAGAAACCGTACGGGGAACGATTAGCGAAGTAATCGCACATTTTGAAAACAATACGCTAAAAGGGGAGTTTGTTATTTGTTTAGCGGGAAAATCGTAAATTAGCGTAAATTTTTGTGCGTTACGCGTTGTGTGCGTAGTTCGGTTGTTAATTAACTGATCATGTATATTCCATAACGGGCAACTCTACTCATGATTGGCAACGCATAACGGATAACGCGCAACTCATAAAGATATTAACAAGATGTACATCGAACAATATTTAAATGAAGAACAGGATCCCAAGATAGTGGAAAAACTACTGGGTAAATTAAAGGATATGCTCACCTCGGGGGAGGTTATAACCTACATTGCTGTTCAGAAAAAACCGGCGGTAACCCTTTTGCCAGACTGTATTGTTATTACCAGTAAACGGGTCATTCTTTGTGAATCAGCAAAATTGGGATTAACGACCAATTTCGAGATTTTTACTTGGCAAGAAGTTAAAGAAGTTGCTTTTAAAGAAGAGTTTTTTGGCGCTAAATTCACCATCATACCTCAAAATGGGGAAAATCTAACTGTTGAATACATCCCTAAAATTCAAGCGAGGAAACTCTACCAGCTAGCGAGTGAAGCCTTGGAGAAAAAAATGGAAGAACAGCGTTTACGTGAATTAGAGTTTAAAAAAGCAACCACACCACCAGTGATGCTTAAATCAACCGCCGATTTACCCAACATTGAACCCCCACTCAAACCGACAGAAGAACCAGTATTAAAGGCCAGTGTCCCTGTTCCTGAGCCAGAGGACGAATTGACGCTTAAATTGAAAAAGCTAAAAACCCTTTTCGAAAAACAACTCATTACACAAGCCGAATACGAACAAAAGAAAAACGACATCCTATCTCAATTTTAGTGTGAAAAACTCTTATCGTTTAGCCTTTCTCAGTGCATTCCTATTATGGTTAGGCTGGCCACCTATTCCTTATACTGCTCCCTTACTATTAGTAGCTTTTGTTCCCTTACTGCTAGCGGTTGAACAACTTATCCTCGACGGAACGGCAAAACGTGGACGCAAGATTTTCGGTTTAGCTTTTTGTACGGGTTTTCTTTGGAATACGGCATCTATTTATTGGGTGTATAATGCGATTAGCGCCGTAATGCCTGCTTATATTGCTGTTTTCATATCACTCATTCCCTTTGGTTTAGCCGCTTTACTCATGGCTTTAGCCTTTAGATTATATGCACAATTACGAAAGCGTTATGGCCTAATAGTCAGTCTAGTTGGATTGATTTGCTTTTGGATGAGTTATGAATACCTACATCAAAGCTGGGATCTGGCTTTCCCATGGATGACCTTAGGCAATGGCTTTGCGAATTTTCATCAACTCATTCAATGGTATGAATATACAGGGGTATATGGCGGCACACTATGGATTTGGTTGTGTAATGTTCTACTTTTCCTACTATTGCGAAAAAAGCTTTTGCTTAAAGAACCCCTTGTATTACCTAAATCGATCGCTGGTTTCGCCGCACTCGTATTGATTCCCTGCGCCCTGTCGCTTATCCGCTATTTCACTTATGAAGAGCATGTCAATCCGTCGAATGTGGTCGTTGTGCAACCGAATGTCGACCCCTATGCCAAATGGACCATGCCGATTACCGAACAAGTCGATCAACTCATAGCACTTTCGCGAACAAAAGCACAATCCAATACCGAATTTTTTATCTGGCCGGAATCGGCCATTCCGGAAAGGCCTCCCGGCGTTAATGAAGAAGAAATTAGAAGTAATACCAATTATTTGGATATACGTCAATTTTTGGATGATTACCGAAACGGTAACGTGTTATCCGGTATTGAATCAATGCTGATTTATGATACGTTAGCCACTCCTTCTGCGCAAAAATTAGAGCGTTTGTCTAAATACATTGATGTTTTTAATGCCGCAGTATTGATTGATAATTCATCCAAAGTACAGTTTTATCACAAATCAAAACTGGTTCCCGGAGTAGAGCAATTGCCCTTTGCGTCCTTGTCTTTTCTAAAACCACTATTTGCAGCTTTCGGTGGAAGTACCGGCAGTTACGGAAGACAAGCACACCCCACGGTTTTTTATGCACAAAGTGGTATCGGCGCAGCTCCGGTTATATGTTATGAATCCATTTGGGGCAATTATGTTGCACAATATGTGAAAGATGGCGCTCAATTTATTGCTATCGTAACCAACGATGCTTGGTGGGGGAATACTTCAGGCAAAAGCCAACACCTGGATTATGCCAAGCTAAGAGCCATTGAAAATCGCCGATGGGTAGCCCGATCAGCCAATACCGGTATCTCCGCCTTTATCAATCAACGAGGGGATATTGTCGCAAAAACCAAGTGGTGGGAGCCTGCAGCCTTAAAAGCTGATATCAATTTAAATGAGGCTATTACGTTTTATACCGCAACAGGCGATTATATAGCCTATGTAGCTTGTATAGGATGTTTGGTATATTTGGTACTATTAGTCGGCACTCTACGGCGACAGCAATAAAATAACTACGGAAAGTTTACCTGAAAACCCGAACACTCCTTTCATAAAATAAAAAAGCCCACACCTTTTACAGCATGAGCCTTTTTGCGATCACTTAAATCTTTATTTTTGCGCCATTACTGGATATTGTTTCATGATATTCTGTACCACTACGGGCAAATCATTTACCGCACGTTCAGGGCTTCTCACTTCACCACTTCCTCTACCCTGCCAAACAATCTTCTTTGTTTTGGCATCAATGGCTTCAATGATGATGTGTCCGGCACGAAAACGCTCTCTTCCAACGGCACCACCCATACCCCATCCCCAATATGGACCCCAGCCCCAGCCCCAACCGCCATACATAGGTGCATAAACGGTTCTACTGGTATTATTCACAATGGCTTTATATCGAAATAATAGGTCTGGATTACTTTCATCCCGTGTTAATCCACGCGCTTTTAGCGCTTCATCTGCAGAACGGTAAATATTTTCTTCTGCAATAGCATTATTGTAATACGATTTAGATAAGGAATCTAGGCCCGGTAACCAGGCATACGTTTTATAGGCTGAAAAATCACCTTGGTTGCTTTTCAGGGTATAATATTTATAGGGCGAGCAAGCAGTTACTATAATGACTGCCAATGCTACCAATAATCCTCTGCTTTTCATGTTATTTAACCCTCCGTGTTTTATGTAAAAATAACGAAATTAATGCCAATCTGCTACACATTAGAAAAATTTAACGTTTTTTGACTATTGACTATCGAGGATCGCAACTACTATTCATTGACTCCGATACAACTAACTGATAATGAACAATTAACACATAACAGCACGCTAATGCTTAGCGACCAGAGGCATTACCCGGCCAGAACCAAAGGCTTTTCGGGTTACCCTTAAAATAGGCGGCGCCTGATAACGTTTAAATTCGGCACTAGAAACAAGTTTAATCACCCGCTTTACCAACGCCTCTTCAAAACCATCCGCTATGATTGCTGCTGCACTCCATTCCAGTTCTACATAGCGATGTAAAACGGCATCTAAAATGGCGTATTCGGGTAAAGAATCAGAATCTTTCTGATCGGGTCGAAGTTCTGCCGACGGTGCTTTAGTAATCGTGTTTTTAGGTATGATCTCGCCGTTTCGATTGAGGTAATTCGCCAATTCGTAAACCTTCGTTTTGAATACGTCACCTATCACCCCCAGCGCGCCAGCCATATCCCCATACAAAGTACCATAACCCACTGCCGCTTCGCTTTTGTTTGATGTATTCAGCAAAATATAGCCATGTTTATTGGATATAGCCATTAAAATAACCGCTCGAACTCTAGCTTGTATATTTTCTTCAGTAATATCCATTCCTTTTCCTTTAAATACCGGTGCAAGCACCGTATCAAAAGTTTCGGTTATTGTTTTTATAGGAACGATTTCATGCAGGCAGCCAGTAGCCTGCACGAGATCCAGCGCATCTTTTAAAGAATGCTCCGTAGAATAAACCGATGGTAACAATACACATAGTACATTTTCTGGTCCTAAGGCTTCGCAAGCCAAAGCCGCGACAACCGCCGAATCTATACCTCCAGAGAGTCCTAATATTGCCTTTTTAAAACCAGATTTGGCAAAGAAATCACGTATACCCAATACGAGTGCCTGATGTACACGCGCTATAGAAGAAAGTTCGGTAACAGCAGTAGGCTCCTGCAACGGAGTAATGGATTTATGCACTAGCCTATAATAACGCAGGTCTTCCTGAAAGGCCGCCAATACATCCACTAAAGTAGCCTCACGATCAAACACCATCGATCGGCCATCGAAGATAATGTCTGCATGAGCGCCAATCGTATTTACATAAAATGCAGGCAGTTTATAGGCATTAATATGGTTTCTCACCACTGCTTGCCGGGTGCGAAAGTGATCTTCAGAAAACGGAGACGCTGCAATGTTGATCATGAGATCGGGATCTTGCTTAACCAATTCCCGCATCGGATCTTTTGTATAGATGGAAGATAAATCGCTACGCCATAAATCTTCACAAATCGTCAGTGCTATAGTTATTCCCTTATAGGATATGCATTGGAAGGTATCATTAGGTTCAAAATAACGATATTCATCAAACACATCATAATCAGGCAACAGGGTCTTATGAATGCTATGCTGCACTTGACCTTCGGCTATAAACAGCGCAGCATTGTAAAGCTGTTTGGCATGATTTCGTTTCGTTCGTACAGGTGCACCAATAATACAAGCGATCTGCTGACAATGTACAGCAATCTGGGCAATACTGTCTTCACAGGCATCCAAAAAGGTGGCATACCGAAACATATCTTTGGCTAAATAACCGCCAATGGATATTTCCGGAAATACAACTAAGTCGGCGCCAGCCTCTTTTGCCTGGTCTATAGTCGTGATGATCTTATGGGTGTTTTCTTGAAAATTACCAATATGGTAATTTATTTGGGCTATCGCTATAACCATGTTCGCTTCGTCTTTAATCATTTAAAACAGTATACCCAAATTTAAAGCCACAAATGAATTATTTGCTCCTCCATGTTTAAGCACATTGGTAAAGCCATTATTAAAGGTAAGCCCCGTCATAAAGCGCAGATTATGATCCAATAACCATTCTATTCCACCACCTACCTGCAATCCCAATCGTAAAATATCAGCGCCTCCCTTCATATTATCGTATTCTTGTACAATAACCCGATCTCCATTCATTATTTCTTGTTTAGCACTTAACTTTACACCAAGCGTAAATCCAAATTGACCATAATAACTTCGGTAATACCGTTGGGTACTTTTCAATTTAACGCCTAAAGGAATAGTGGCATATTGCAGCTTGTAGTTATTGGTCAAAAAAGCACCACTGCCGCCAGTTTCGTCTTGATACGTTTCTGACTGTGCCCGTAAATTATCGATAAACAACCCGCTTGAAAAATAATAGTTTTCAGAAAAGGCAAAATCGGCAACTAATCCGTAATTAAATCCAATTTTTGCTGTACTGGATTTTACATCGAAATCGCCATACCGCAACCAATTGATATTTGGCGAAACAGCAATCCCTAAACTAACCGATTTGTAATCATAAGTAGAACTGTTATAATCTTGTGCATGTAGCTGTAAAGAAAGTAAAAGTATGGTAATGACTAAGGATAATTTTCTTAACGACATAAAATTCTTTTTTACTTAAGTATATACACCTCTAATAAGGTAAAACGAATAGGATCAATTTGACAATAATATATCGAATATTTGTATTTTCGTAAAGATCCATCATGAGCCATGACTTTACGTAAAATCAAATGTGCACAAATCTACCTCTTTTTTTTCATTTCTGGTTTAAGTGCCTGTATACAGCACGGAACAAATGACACCAACACGACTGAATCCAAGATGCCGGATCCAGGTATTGCTAAAGAATTGGCCAACTACCGAAAAAAACAGCTCTCAGACATTATTTACCGACTCCATTTCACCATACCTGTAAAAAAGGAGGATCCCATTCTGGCAGAGGAAGTAGTTGAAGTACGGATTCATGCTATACAACATCCTTTGTATATGGACTTTAATGAAGGCACCGATCATTTAGTTTCGTTAGAGGTCAATGGCAAAAAGGTTGCTATTAAGCATGAACAGGAACATCTTATTGTAGCGACTGAACATTTAAACTTGGGGAAAAACACCATTCATATCCAATTTAAAGCTGGAGAACTATCCCTAAACCGGAACGAAGATTTTTTATATACCTTGCTCGTTCCTGATCGCGCAAGCACGTTGTTTCCCTGTTTCGACCAACCTGATTTAAAGGCGATCTACCAATTAAGCATAACGGCTCCAAACAATTGGAAGGTATTGGCTGGGGCAGCCGAAGTAAAACAGGAAAACAAGGGTATATTAACGCAACATGACTTCGAACCTACCGCTAAAATCAGCACCTATCTTTTCTCTTTTGTTGCCGGAAAATTCAGTGAAGCCAGCGATACTTCGGACAGGTTAAATATGCATATGCTTTACCGCGAAACAGATACAGCGAAAATAAAAAATAGTATACCGCAACTATTTAAGCTGCATCGGCAAGCCATTGCGTACTTGAAAGATTATACCGCTTCTCCCTTTCCTTTTCAAAAACTGGATTTTGCGAGTATACCGGCCTTTCAATATGGAGGTATGGAGCACGTAGGAGCTATTCAGTATAAAGAATCCTCACTATTTTTGGATGAAACCGCTACAGCAAGTGAGGAATTGAATCGAGCAAAACTAATTGCCCATGAAACAGCACATATGTGGTTTGGCGATTTGGTGACTATGCAATGGTTTAATGATGTTTGGATGAAGGAGGTCTTTGCCAATTTCATGGCCGATAAAATTGTCAATCCGGCATTCCCAACAACTAATCACGACTTAGTTTTCCTCCTTAATCATTATCCCAGTGCGTATAGCGAAGATCGTACCTTAGGTACCAATCCCATTCGGCAACCCTTGGATAACCTAAAAAATGCTGGATCACTTTATGGAAACATCATTTACGATAAGGCACCGATCATGATGCGCCAATTGGAGTTACTCTTGGGAAAGGAAAAATTCCGAAAAGGGGTGATAAGCTATTTAAAAAAATACGCCTATGCCAATGCTACTTGGAACGACCTGATTGCTCTTTGGGATGAAGAAACAACCGAAAATTTAAAAAATTGGAGTGAAGTTTGGGTGAATGCAAGCAGCAGACCTATTTTTAGTGATCGGGTAACGTATGACGAAAAGAACCGTATTCAGTCCTTTACAATTCAGCAACAGGCAGAAGATGGCAGTGCTAAGATATGGCCACAGCAATTTGACATCGCCCTTCTATATCCAGATTCCATACAGCTGCTTCCTATAAAAATGGACGGTGCATCCTTAGCGGTAAAATCTGCTATCGGACTTCCAAAGCCAGCCCATATCCTTTATAATTTCCAAGGTTTAGGCTATGGCGTTTTTCCGGTAAAAGCTGCTGATTTAGCCATCTTCCCTACTTTAAAGGATGATGTAGCAAGAGCCTATAGCTTCATTAATACCTATGAAGCGATGTTAAATGGCAGTATAAATCCGGAGGAAACCTTAAATCTTTATTTGCAGGCCATCCACTCCGAAAAAAATGAACTTTTAGTCCGTTTAATCACAGGCTATACACAGACCATTTTCTGGACTTTTCTCCATGATGCACAACGCCAGCACTTCCAGACCATTATTGCGCAAACCCTATGGAAAGTCTTGCAAGGTTCCGCTTCGTCCAACAGCAAAAAATCAGCATTTAACTTATTCTGTGCGGTTGCTTACCCATCCAATGAAAGGGAAAAATTGTATCGTATCTGGAAAAAAGAGCTTGTAGTCCCTGGATTGAGGCTGAATGTGGATGATACCGTTAAGCTGGCAAGCAATTTAGCGATTTATCAACATCCAGAAGCTGCAACGATATTAAAACAAACCGGAGAAAGGATTCAGAATCCTGACAAAAGAAGACAGTTTGAATTTCTATTACCTGCCTTAGCCGCCGACGAGCAGGTTCGGAATCAATTTTTCAATACCTTAAGGAATCCTAAAAACCGAGAAAAAGAATCATGGGTGCTGGAGGCACTGGCCAACCTAAATCATCCCTTGCGACAAAAACAAGCCATCAAATACTTGCCCACGGCCTTGGAGCTTGTCGAAGACATCCAACGAACGGGCGACATTTTCTTTCCAAAAGCATGGTTAGTAAACACCGTCGGTCAATACCATTCAAAACAAGCTTATGCTATTGTTGAACACTATTTAAACGCTCATCAGCACTTAGACCCCACATTAAGAAACAAAATCCTTCAGGCCAGTGATAATCTACGGAGAGTAAGATAAGCATTTACAATCCATTTCATTTGTATCATATGTATCATAGAATAACCACATTTGCAATGAAATGAAAATATACCGTTTCATTATGCTAACACAAGCGGCTTTGCATCATTAACCGCATTACGATATCCACTGCATCAAAATGGCACACAAATAACCTCCGTAGGTACCAATCGCATAACCCAGCACGGCCAACACTACACCAACGGAAATCAGCGATGGATTAAAGGTTGCCGCAACAACGGTCGATGAGGCGACACCTCCGACATTGGCCATACTTCCTACAGCGAGAAAGAAATAAGGTGCTCGAATCAACTTACCTACGATAACCAGCAAAAGAATATGAAACGATAGCCAAATTAACCCGACTAAAAACAAGGCGGGATTACCTAAGATGGCGAAAATATTCATCTGCATACCGATGGTAGCTACCAATACGTATAAAAAAACGGAGCCTACGCGGGAAGCACCGGCATGTTCTAATCGTCGCGCACCGGTAAAGGAAAGCAAAATACCCAGAAAGGTAGCGACTAAAATAACCCAAAAGAAAGAAGAGGTTAAACTAAATTTATCCAAAGCGGGAGCATGCAAAGCGATCCAATCAGCAATCGGGTTCGCTAAAAAATGGGCTAGCCCCGTAGCACCGAATGCCAAGCCCATCATGACGATCAGATCTTTGGTTTCCGGTATGCGCGCATTTGCCTTTTGCTCAGCTTCCAATTGCTGTTGGAGTTCTTCTACTACTTGATTGTCAGCCTTAAAAAAACGGTTAAGAACTTCGTTTTTACCCACTCCGTAAAGTAAAAAGGCCATCCAGCCATAGGCTACAAAAACATCTACGGCAATAATGGCTGAAAAAAGCTCGGGTGACGGTTTGAAAATGCTATATAATGCCGCTTCATTGGCCCCTCCCCCAATCCAAGAACCCGCCAATGCCGCTAAGCCCCGCCAGGTGGCGTCTGCGCCCTCTCCACCGGTAACTTGTGGGTAAACTAACGATACCAGCCAGAGCGCTAAGGGTCCTCCCAATAAGATACCAATACTACCCGTAATAAACATGACTCCAGCTTTTTTTCGGAGTTTCCATAACTCTTTAAAATTGAGGTTCAGCGTGAATAAAATCAAGCAAGCCGGTAATAAATAATTGGAACTCATATCGTACAGCTTCGATTGGCTTCCCGAAATGATATGAAAAGAGTTGAGTAAACCCGGTATAAAATAGCATAACAAGATCGTTGGTAAGACAGCATATAACCCCTTAAAAAAACGATGGTTTAAAGAGGAGGTATAAAAAATCAATGCCAATATGATCATTAGCAAACCAAAAACTACGGCATCATTAGTTATTAAGGGTTGTATAGCAGCGGCTTTTTCCATAAAACGAAAGTAATGAATCCACCCTTGTTATACAAACCTGCAAAAGTGCATTAGTTTGTCCTTTTAGGCATGGACTCCCACCAACTCAACAGCCTTTTCTTTAATTTGTCTACTACTTTGGGTTGTTCAGCTGCCCGATTTTGCGTTTCGTTTTTATCCTCTGCAATATTATACAGCTCCACATCGCTTCCATCGTGGTTCATCAATAGCTTCCATTCGCCAGACCGAACGGCTAGGTTCGGACTTTTATCCCTACCTTTTGGATAAGCAAAGGCAATGTCATTACGCCCATATTCCCAAAACATATCCTGTTTTCGAGATGACGGTTTACCAGAAAACAGCGCACTCCGATCTACGCCATCTCCTTTATAATCTTTGGGTAATTTAATCCCAGCCATCTTTGCTAAAGTAGGTATCAAATCAACCGCATCTATTACAGAGGTTTCATCCATCTTACCTGCCGGAACGTGTCCAGGCCAACTGATCAGAAACGGCATGCGCGTTCCCCCTTCGTAAAGGGAGAGCTTTGAGCCCCGTAGACCTCCTGCCCTACTCCCGCGGAAACTGGGTAATGGCCCATTGTCACTGGTAAAAATCACTATTGTATTCTCATCGAGTCCCAATTCTTTTAAACCATCAAACAAGCGGCCGATTTGGACATCGTATTCTTTAAGTACCAGCTTGAAGGCCTCCTCTTGTTCTGGATTTATCGGAAATTTGCCGGTATACTCCGTTTCCGTCCGGGGCACCCATGGAGTGTGCATATCATCTGGCCACAAGTTAACAAAGCAAGGCTCGCCTTTATGTTTCTTCATGAATTCCAAGGTTTTATCCACAAAATATTTTGTTCTATCCCAACGTTTAATACTATCTTGCTTTGACCAAATCCAGTTGGTAGCCGTGATAAGCGGGTCAGGATCTGGACTTTCATAGGTGCTAGCATGTTCATCAATGCCATACTGTTCAAAACCCGGAGCGTTGGTTACATCCCGACCACCTCCCATATGCCACTTCCCGAAATGCCCAGTATGATAACCTGCGCTTTTAAAAAAGCGCGCAATGGATGGAGCTTTCGGATCAAGAAAATCAGCCTGTTGTGCATTCAAGTTATGCTTTTTTGTATCTAGAAAGGTTGAAAAATTCCATCGGGCCGGATACATTCCGGTTAATAAGCCCGTTCTAGAGGGTGAACAAATAGGGGCAGCGCTATAGTAAGATGTAAATTTCATGCCACTTTTGGCCATTCGATCGATGTTTGGTGTAGGCACGAAATTTCCACCAAAGGCGCTAATATCACTAAAACCCATGTCATCGGTCAAAATAATGATGATATTGGGTTGCTGGCTTGGTTTTACAGGTCCATCCGCATAGGCCTTCATGCTTAAACCCATCGTAAAAGAAAAAATGGATATCAATATACCTACGCAAATGATATGTCTAAGTTGGTAGTGATTCATGGTATCGTTCATGTTTGCTGCTTATTATTTTTCTATTTTCCATTCCTTAGGTGCGACAAAGCCTTTTCGTCCCGCTTCATAAGCAGGTACAACATGTTTGGGTTTAATGGCATTATAGGGTACTAAATCTTTCTTTAACTGCTGATATTCGGATATATATTGACTCGAAACATTGGTTTTTTCCGATACATCCTGATCAATACGAAAAAGTTGATCGGCTGTTAATTTCATACTTGGATTTTTATCCGAAGCTTCAATTAATTTCCAATCATGACTAATTATTGCGCCTGAACCAAGAAACAATGTGCGGTCTATCGATTTTGTGCGGTCTTTTAACACCGGTAACATATTCATTCCATCGAATTCCCTTTCCGATTGATTTTTTACTCCTGCAATAGCTAATAAGGTCGGCATAACATCAACATATCCCATTACTTGATTGCTCCTGTAGCCTCCCTGAAATCCTTTTGGCCATCTAATAATAGCTGGAACCCGTACTCCTTCCCACTCAGTAAATTTGGTCCCTCTTAATACGCCACTTGAGCCTGCTTCATTCGGTGCTGGCCCATTATCACTTTGGAATAGGATAACAGTATGCTCATCAATATGAAGATCTTTCAGTGTTTGAAGGATACGGCCAATGTTTTCATCTAAATTACTAACCATCGCAGCATAGGTTTGCTCTTTCGTATTTCCTCTGCCTTTTTCACCTTTACCGGCTTGACCAAAGGTGGGTTTATGCGCATCATAACCATATGTTAACAAATCTTCTTCCTTCGCTTGTAAAGGACCATGCGGCGCATTATACGCAATGTATAAAAAGAATGGCGATTCTTTACTATAACTCGTGATATTTTTAATCGCTTCATCGGTGATTAAGTCGGTAGAATACCCTTGATCATGACTTACCTCAAAATCATTGTGCCAATCCAACTCTCCCTCACGCATATGTGTAAAATAATCGATAGCTCCATTTAAATGGCCGTAAAAATGTGTAAAACCTCGGTTTAGCGGATGGTAAGCCAATAACGCATGTCCAAGGTGCCATTTCCCTAAAATAGCTCTGTTTTTATAACCAGCCTTTGCAAGTAATTGCGGTAAAAATACTTCACCAGTATCTACGCCGAATGTCGACCAAGGTGGAATAACCGAACTACGCAAACCAAAGCGATCGGGATAACGCCCTGTCATTAATCCTGCTCGGGTTGGTGAGCAGATGGCAGCTGTATAGAATCGATTCAACTCAATTCCCTCTTTTGATAAGCGATCAATATGCGGTGTTTTTATGGCACTGCCATGATAACCAACATCTCCCCAGCCTAAATCATCAGCCAAGATGATGATAATATTGGGTTTTGTTGCTGTTTGAGCTTGTACATAACTTATACAAGTGTAAACAACGAATACGAGCTTAAATAATTTATATGGTTTCATCACTCAAGTAACCTAATGTTGCTTTTTCTGCTGCTTATCCAATTGCTTTTGTTTAATAATCGCGCTGATTTTATCAAATGATACCACCCCTACGCGTGCTGCCCATTGATTATACGCCTCCGACATTGCTCTAACCTGATCAGGCATGTCAGCAGCTAAATCGTGCATTTCTGAACGATCTTGTGCTAGATCATAAAGTTCCCAGTGACTTTCACCAGATGGATGGTATTCTTTAACTAATTTTAAATTACCCAAGCGGACAGCAGCATTCCCTTCATGTTCCCAAAAAATGGGTTCACGATGTATCGGTTCTTCCTTCCCTCTTATAACCGGCAATAAGCTTTTACCTTCCATCGGTGAAATAGCATTCCCTTTATAGTGTAATGGATAACTTGCTCCGCTCACATCAACAATAGTAGCCATAATATCCGGCAAAAAACCATATTGATTAGCGAATTTACCTGTTTCTACCGTGGGAATCCCATCTGGCCAATGTACAATAAGCGGTGTTCCTATTCCACCCTCATGGACCCAGTGTTTGTATTTCTTAAATGGTGTATTAGAAGCATTAGCCCATGATTGCCCGTAATTTAGAAAATATCCCCCCTCCGTACCCAATAGCGCTTTCTTTCCAGCTCCTAAGATACCCCCTTCGGCACATGCACCATTATCGGAAAGGAAAAATATTACTGTATTGTCTAACTCGCCTGAAGCTTTCAGGGTTTCAATAACCCTTCCGATATTTTGATCCATACGGTCTATCTGTGCCGCATAAATGGCCATACGGTAATCCATTTCATCTTGCTTTTCTGGACTTAACTTATCCCAATCGGCACCATCATCAGGTGTTAAGATAGCGTCTGCGGGGAGTACACCCAATTGTTTCATCCGTTCAAAGCGCTCTTTCCGAAGTGCGGACCATCCTTGTTTGTATTTTCCGCGATACTTCTTAATATCGGCTTGTAATGCGTTTAGAGGCCAATGCGGACTGGTATACGCTAAATATAGAAAAAAGGGTTGCTCATTTTGCTCCTTATGCTCTTTAATAAACTGAATAGCATAATCCGTGAAGGCATCAGTTATATAAAAATGATCACCTTTCGGTTCAACTTGTTCATTCAATAACGTCAATCCTCTACCTCCCGTTGGGTGAAAGTAGTTTGCTGCTCCGGCCAGAATACCGAAATATTTATCAAAACCCCGTTGCAAAGGCCATTTGTTTTTATCATGATATCCCAGATGCCATTTTCCTGACATTAGGGTTTGGTACCCCGCAGATTTTAATACTTCAGCTATGGTAACGCAATTGAAATTTAACGATCCTTGATAGGCTGGTAGATGGTATTGAAAGCTTGTGCTATCTTCTGGATCATTCGTCATGTGTCCAATTCCTGTCTGATGCGCATACAATCCAGAAATTAGGGATGCCCGACTAGGGCAACACCGTGCACCGTTATAAAATTCCCTGAAACGAATACCCGTTGCCGCTAACTGATCTAAATTCGGTGTATGGATTTCACTTCCATAACAACCAATATCAGCATAGCCCATATCGTCTGCCAAAATAACGAGAATATTAGGCTTCTCTTTCGGTTTTACCTGCACCATGGCTGTCGCCCGAAAAAAGCAGAGCATTAAAGGCAGCAGCATGCATACACATGCAATGGATCGCTTCTGTTGAAAACCCATGATCTATTTCTTTTTGTTCTTCCGCCCGGGTTTTGGCAACACATGGTGCTCCTTTGCCCATTGATTCCACATAGCACTTAATTGTTTTACTTTTTCAGGGTAAGTTCCAGCGAGATCATTTAGTTCTGTGCGGTCATCTGCCAAATTATACAAATGCCATTGCTGATCAGGAATAGCTTGCACTAATTTCCAATTTTGATAGCGAACATACTTACTTCCTTCATGTTCGTTAAATAGTGCCTCATGACCTACGCTATTGTTTCCTTCGAAAACGGGAACTAAGCTTATACCCTGTAGCGGCGTAATTTTATTTCCCTTATAGCTTGTTGGATAGTTGGCCCCCGCGAGTTCAATAAACGTTGCCATAAAGTCCATTACATGCCCCACTTGATCGGTTTTCGTACCCGGATTTTGAATACCATTAGGCCAAAAGGCCAGCATGGGTGTATGCACGCCTCCTTCAGTAGATTGCGATTTCCATAAGCGATAAGGTGTATTAGCTACATTTGCCCAATTTTGCCCAATAGAAAAAAACGTAGTTTGTGGCCCTGGAAGAACGCTTTTGTCCGTTGCATAAGAAATTTTTTGCCCATCGCGTGTCTGTCCAGGTCGATCAAAACCCGGTCCGTATCCAGCAGACGACTCGGCACTTGCTCCATTATCACTTAAAAAGACTATAAGTGTATGATCAAGCTCGCCTGTTTCTTCCAGGGCTTTTAAAATACGACCAATACCTTGATCCATCCGGTCGACCATAGCTGCATGTACAGCCATGGCATGTGCATCCCAAGCGGAATCGGGATTGTTGGTCCAATCTATTTCACCGGGATATCGAGGTGAAAGTTTGGTTTTGGTAGAATCAATTAATCCCAGCTGTATCATTTTTTGATAACGTTGCTCTCGAATGGCCTCCCAGCCTATTTTATAAGTATCTTGATATTTGGCTATGTCTTCCGGTAGTGCTTGTACAGGCCAATGCGGGGCATTCTGGGCAACGTATAGAAAGAAAGGTTGGTCGGATTGGCTCAATGCACGAATATAAGATACAGCCTTATCACTTATGGCATCAGTATGGTAATAACCTTTTGGAACCGATTGGACAGGAGTTGTTCCTTCAACTAAGCTAAAAGGGTCATAATAATCAACCACTCCCCATATTGTACCATAAAACTGCTCAAAACCCCGCTGTGTCGGATATTGATCCAGCGGAGAAAAAAGTGGATGTTCTGCCTGATGATTTAGCCATTTCATCTGCTCTTCGCGATTGGCCTGGGTAAGGGTATTGGAAACATGCCATTTACCTGCCATAGCAGTATGGTATCCCGCTTCTTTTAACACTTCGGCAATTGTTACCGCATTTCTGCCGATATAGCCCCTATATCCACTACTATCTTGGGGGGTGGTCATATCGCCTATACCGGCATCATGGTTATAAAGCCCTGTCAATAACGATGCCCGTGAAGGACAGCACCTTGATATATTGTAAAACTGTGTAAATTGCAGGCCTTGCTTGGCTAACCGATCGAGATTAGGAGTCTGTATCTCGCCTCCATAACAGCCAATATCAGAATAACCTAAATCATCAGCCAGAATGACAATAATATTAGGTCTTTCACCAGGTTTTGGTATATCTTTTGCCCATGTACAGGGTACGATTCCGAACGTAATTAAATAGCTAAAAAAAAAGAAAGAGATTTTAGTTTTAATGGTCATCATATGCTTTTTGTCTTACTGATTTGCGCGGTAGAGCTAAAAACGATCCCATAAAAACACCTGCCTATACTCTAACCTGATGGGAGATTCTTTTAGCGTTAACTTTTTGGTTTAAATCAGTGCCCACTACAAATAACGGAACCCTTTTTAGATAACTTTTATCAAAAGTTTGCTGATTTGTTTCAATGCAACCACCACCTAATACCCCTCGACTTCACTTTTTCCATCTTTTCCAGGTGATCCAGAATAAATTTGTCCCTGCGGTACACCGCCCATTCGCCCACTACCGGAACGTATGCCCATACCGATCTGCGAATAAATGTTGCGCAAATCGGATTGCGGATTAACCCGGTAACCACCTGCCTTAGTATCAATCAACACGTAATTGGGCTTGTTTTTATTTTCTTGTTGAGGGATAATGCCTGATTTGTCGTAACGTAACACTACATTGCCTCCATTTCCATTTGGAAAAGTACGCGTACCATTATTGGCGTCCTGTCCTCCTGCTAATACATATAAGGCGCCTAGTTGTCCAAAACGGAAATCCAGCTGCATATCTGATCCATTGTTTTTACTATCGGTACCGATAATATATGCCTGCTTCGGTATTTCGGCATACTTTACGGTTAAACGCACCTTTTTCTTACCGAAAAAAGCTAATGATGATTTATCTTGCATAATTAGGGTATCAATGGTAAGGACCAACGTAGAATCACGTCTATTCACCGAAAATGTTTTTTTCTTTTTCTTGGCTAGTTCGAGCTTTTGGATATGCTGTACACTATCTTGTGCCTTTAGTAAGGCCATATTCATCCCCAAAAAGAAAAGGAGTAATAAAATAGATTTAGCTTTCATTTGAATCCTATTTTATGGCATTTTGCTGCCCAGTTATTAACTATTTTACGCGCTGCTTTGACGGTTTTTACCACAAGCTAATGCATATAAAACGATTGAATAGGCATAAAAGTTTTTAGCTCAACAAGCCATCATCAAGCACATTGCACATCACTTAGACAATCGTTAGTAACCTTAGTTTAATGAAAAAATCGTCGGCTCAAAAAGAAATTAATTGTTGCTCCCTTAACGATGCCTTTTCTTCCTCTGTAAGCCGCTTGTCTTTTCTATACAAGGCCTGCTCCCAATCGCCATACATCGGATTCGGTAAGATAATATAAAGCGTACCAAACAAATGAGCCATGCGTTCAACTGTTGCTTTAACATGGTCTTTTTCCTGATAAAATACGGTTGAAAAATCACTTAAGTTATCGCCAATCAATAGCATAATTTGATGTGTCTGAGCAATTAAATCCCTTCTGGCTTGCTTATTTGATGTCGAATCTCTAAATAATAGATGTGTTTCATCCACATCAGGAAATCCAAATTTCTTTAGGTTCTCTATCGTCGCTGGTTTTTCACTTTGATCCCGATTACTGACATAAAATACCTGAACCTTTTTGGAAGCAACATATTTTAGAAAACTACAGGCTCCAGGAACCGTATCGGCTTTTGCTAAGGAAGTCCAACGCTTCCATTCAGCCAAGTCAAAGCCTTTCTTAGATAAGATAGCATAAGCACTTTGCGGAGCGTTATCCAATAACGTTTCATCAATATCAACTACAATACATCTTGGCTTTTCCGAGCGTTTTTCTAATGCTTCATTTAAACTTAAGCGTGCATAATTATACGCTTGAAAACAAAGGGCTCGGTATTCACCGGCGTGCTGTTGCCATAAAACTGCAGTAGTATAATCTTTTTCATAATCCTGACCAAATACCGCAGATGTACTAAAAAGAATGATGTATAAAAACGATTTAATGATTTTATCCATAGGATTGTTGATTTAATCTAGCATCCGTATTAGCACACGAACTACTATGAAATATGGATTTAAATAATAATTCATGCTAGCTACTATACGATACGAGTCAACCGAGATGTACTAAAATGAAAAAAGGCGCGAACTACTTTTCACGCCTTTTTTATTTATATATTTCGCATTTATTTTATGATCCGGAATACGGTACGGATACCAATAAAAGATCCAATGATCAATAAAATATTGGAAATGGAAGTAAACAAGAAAGAATCTTGAAGGAAACGGAAGAAAGTACCTGCTAAGCCAAAAGCTACAGCGATAACTAACGTTACATAATAATGCGTTTGGTTAGCGTTATTATCTGTGCTAACATGTGGTCTGGGTTCTACTGAGTTTGCCATAGTAATCTTTTTTGATGCATCGTTAAGTATACCTTAACATGTAGCGATCCTTATCGCTACTCGCATGCAAACTTAGTTAAAATTGCGTTGATCTGCAAGTCTACAAAAATAACAAAATAAGCTTTACTCAGTCCCAATTCATATGGAAACCTATACTCAGATTTACTGTATTTAAGTCTAAACTTTTAGATGATCTATCGATAAAATCTTTGCCTAAATCACCTTGGAGCGTTTTATTAAGCACCTTAAATCTCGGTTGCAACCGTTCATAACTTAATCGAAGAAACCATTTATCTTTAAAGACTGCCTTTAGACCAAGCTCTTGTCCTATCCCCCATCCGCGCAAGTACCGTTCTGCAACGACATAAGCGGGATCATCGCTAAATGCTTCTGCCACCCCACCTTCGGTATCAAAATTGGTACACCAGGCAAAGTCAATCTTTAAAGATGGAAAAAACACGACATTTTCCACCGAAAATGCTTGATATTGAAATTCTGGTCCTATCCGGATAGTTCCAAGATGTTCTAAATAATTATCTGGTAAGGAATGCATATACCACTTCATACCGACCGAACCCTTTACATAAAATTTTTCCGCCATGCCTAAGACCCATTTCGGTCCCAAAAACAGATTTATACCCGCAGGAAAAACATCACGGGTTCCTTCATCTAAAAACAAAGAACCACCTATCTCCATTTCCAGAACTGGATTTCTCATTTGGGCAGGGCTAAAAAAAGGAAAACAGAAGAGCAAGAATAAGGCTAGTTTTTTAGGCATATCGTGTGGTATTAGTTATCAATTTAGACGGAAGTCTATATGAATAGTTTAACCTCACGTTCAAGTAGGTTTCGAAAAAAAAAGTCCTCTTGCCGGCTAGCAAGAGGACTCTGGTAATATTTCTTTGCTAACGACTACTGCTTAACCATTAGATAGCGCAGCAGCACCACTTACAATTTCCGTAAGTTCTGTTGTAATAGCAGCTTGGCGGGCTTGATTGTAAGATAACTTCAGTGATTTCAACAATTCACCAGCATTGTCCGTAGCCTTATCCATTGCCGTCATCCGCGCACCATGTTCCGATGCATGAGAATCTAATACAGCCTTATAAAGTTGTGTTTTGATAGATTTTGGGATGAGCTCTTGGATAATCTCTTCTTTTGAAGGTTCTAAGATATAATCTACCGCAGTTTGTGGTTGGTTTACCTCATGCGTAGTAGGTACCAAAGGTAATAATTGCTCGGTTCTTAAAAATTGAACTGCCGCATTTTTGAACTGATTATAAATAACCTCTACCCGGTCAAAATCACCAGCTAAAAATCCCTTCATGATTACATCCGTAATTTTAGAAGTATGCTCGAAGTTTAAGTTGGCAAATAGCTCGGTGTGGTTACCCAACACATCGTATTTATTCTTTTTATAGTAATCCTGACCCTTTTTACCTATAGCAATGATTTTAATATTGCCCTTTTTGTGCTGCTCACTATACTTCTCTGCAATTAATAGATTGGTAGCTTTAATGACATTAGCATTAAATGCGCCCGCTAATCCCCTATTGGATGTCACGACAACCAATAGAATTTTCTTAGGTTTGCGTACAGCCATATAAGGTGAGGCTGTCCCTTCTACAGACGCCGATAAATTAGCCAATATATCTTTCAGCTTTTCCGCATAAGGCCTTAATTGAACGATTGCATTTGTAGCACGTTTCAATTTAGCGGCAGACACCATTTTCATGGCTCTTGTGATCTGCTGCGTCGAACTAACAGACGCTATGCGATTTCTTACTTCTTTTAAATTAGCCATATATTATAAAAGTTGTGCGTTGTGCGTTGTGAGTACGTTATAAGTCTTACATGATAAGAAAACTCGTAACTGGCAACTCGCAACGCGCAACCATTCTAGTAGCTCGCAGCTATTTCTTTAGCTACTTTATCCAAAACTGCTGTAATGTCATCTGTAAACTTACCTGCTTTCAGGTCTTTCAGTACTTCTGGATGACGTAGCTCTAATTGCTGTAGGTAATTTGATTCAAATTCCTTTACCTTATTTACGGGTACATTACGGAACAAACCTTTAACACCAGCATAGATAATCGCAACTTGCTTTTCTACTGGAACTGGAGCAAATTGTCCTTGTTTAAGGATTTCCACGTTCCGCACCCCTTTATCCAATACTGCTTTAGTTGCAGCGTCCAAATCTGAACCAAATTTAGCAAAGGCTTCCAATTCCCTAAACTGTGCTTGATCCAACTTCAATGTACCAGCAACTTTCTTCATGGATTTAATTTGCGCATTTCCTCCTACACGAGACACCGAAATACCCACATTAATCGCAGGGCGGACACCTGCGTTGAAAAGATTAGACTCCAAGAAAATCTGTCCATCAGTAATGGAAATAACGTTTGTTGGAATATAAGCAGAAACGTCTCCAGCTTGGGTTTCAATAATTGGAAGAGCGGTTAATGACCCGCCTCCCTTTACGATACCTTTAATGGATTCTGGCAAGTCATTCATGTTACGCGCAATCTCATCCGATGCATTAATCTTAGCTGCACGCTCTAACAAACGGCTGTGTAGATAAAAGACATCACCTGGATAAGCTTCCCGACCAGGAGGACGACGCAATAACAAAGAAACCTCACGATAAGCAACCGCTTGTTTTGATAAATCATCATAAACAATTAATGCAGGTCTACCGGTATCCCGGAAAAACTCTCCAATAGCAGCTCCAGCCATTGGTGCGTAAAATTGCATAGGTGCTGGATCGGCAGCAGAAGCAGAAACAATCACGGTATAGGCCAAAGCTCCCTTTTCTTCCAATGTACGCACAATATTCGCCACGGTAGAATTTTTCTGTCCAACAGCTACATAAATACAATAAACTGGTTCGCCAGCATCGTAAAACTCTTTCTGATTTAATATCGTATCGATACAAACAGCCGTTTTTCCTACTTGACGGTCACCGATCACTAATTCCCGTTGGCCTCGACCAATGGGGATCATGGCATCGATAGCTTTAATACCCGTTTGTAAAGGTTCATTTACAGGTTGACGGTAGATAACACCTGGTGCTTTACGCTCAATAGGCATTTCATAGGTCTTACCCGTAATAGGGCCTTTACCATCAATAGGTTGTCCTAAGGTGTTAACTACTCTACCCAACAGGCCTTCACCTACATTGATAGAGGCAATTTTATTGGTACGTTTAATGGTATCACCTTCCTTGATTTCATCCGAAGGACCTAATAACACTACCCCTACGTTATCTTCTTCTAAGTTTAGTACAATACCCTGTAATCCGTTTTCAAATTCAACCAATTCTCCCGATTGAACTTTAGTCAAGCCATAAACCCGAGCAATACCGTCACCCACTTGGAGTACCGTACCTACTTCTTCCAGTTCGGCTTCTGATTTAAAGTTCGACAATTGTTCTCGTAAAATTGCCGATACCTCATCTGGTCTTACCTCTACCATTTTATCTTGATTTTTAAATTCTTTTTCTATTGATTAATATATAAACGTGTTAATGCAATTAAGCATGAAAGGCACGATCTAATGTATTCAATCGGCCTGCGATACTGACATCTAACTGCCGATCTCCTACGGTTACAACAAAACCACCGATCAGGTTCGAATCTACCCGATTTTCCAAAATAACCTCATGGCCAGTGGATGATTTGATGACCTCTTTCAAAGCAGCCTTACTTTCTTCAGATAGCGGTGCCGCGGAAGTTACCCGTGCGATAACGATACCTTTATATTCATTATATTCCCGAATAAATTCTTGCGCCGTACCAAATAAAATTTCACCACGCCCCTTATTCACCATCAAGGTAAAGAAACCAATCAATACGGGTTGAAACTGATTACCGAAGAGGGTTTTCAGAATATTATTCTTCTTATCATGCTTAACAATAGGATTCTTTAAAACAGCACGCAACTCACTATGTTTCTTGGCGACGCTAATAAAATCCTCCACATTCTGCTTCACCTGATCCAACACTTGTTGTTCGATCGACAAGTCTAACAATGCTTTAGCGTATCGGGATGCAACCTTAAATTCTGACATATAGTTTATGAATATGCTGGCTTAGCCGCGATTAATTTAATTTTACATCCTTTAATAACTGGCCAACCAATGCTTCTTGTTTTGATGGGTCAGCTAATTCGTGTTGCAATACTTTACGAGCGATGTCTATAGAAAGCTTCGATACCTGATTCTTAACGTCGGCCATAGCAATAGCCTTCTGATTATTGATTTCAATACGTGCTTTCTCAATCATCCGACTCCCCTCTTTCTGTGCCTGATCCTTTGCGTCTTTCAGCAATTGCTCTTTTATTTCTTTAGCCTCTTTCAAGATAAGATCGCGTTCTGCACGAGCTTCTTTTAATAACGCTTCATTTTCATTGGTTAAACGAGCCATTTCTTGTTTCGCTTTATCAGCAGCATCCAAAGCATTTTCGATGGAACGTTCACGTTCACCGATAGCTTTCATGACCGGCTTCCACGCAAATTTGGTTAGGATAAATAATAGAAACAAAAATGCAATAGTATGCCAAAAAAGTAAACCTACTTCAGGAATGAGTAAATCCATATTATGTTTTATTAAATTACTTTAGAATTTATCGTTGATATAAAACGCCTGTAAAAAGGTCTATAAGCGGCAACCCCGAAAATAGACCTTTTAATTGTCTGTTGTTTCCTGCTACTTTGCAATCAAAGAAACAACTACCGCGAATAACGCAACCGCCTCAATCAAGGCTGCAGCGATCAACATCGCAGTTTGAATTTTTGAAGTAGCTTCTGGTTGACGTGCGATACTTTCCATTGCAGAACCACCGATTCTTCCAATACCAAGGCCAGCACCGATTGCAGCCAAACCTGCTCCAATTGCAGCTAATGTTCCAGTCATTTTAATTTAATTTATATATAGTTTAACAATAATGTTTATATGTGTTTAATGGTCAACGTGTTCTTCTATAGCCATTCCAATAAATACAGCGGATAGAATAGTGAATATAAAGGCTTGGATAAAAGCCACCAGTAATTCAATGATACTAATGAATAGTACAAACACAACAGACACTGGCCCAACCGCCAACGAACGGAATATAAATACTAAACAAAGAATACATAACACCAAAATGTGCCCTCCAGTAATGTTCGCAAATAACCGGATCATTAATGCAAATGGCTTGGTAAAGATCCCAAAGATTTCAACTGGAATCATCAAGGGTTTTAACCACCAAGGCACTGGTGGATTGAAAATATGGCCCCAATAATATTTATTCCCGCTAAATAGAATAATCACCAAGGTAATCAATGCCAACACCATGGTTACCGCAATATTCCCTGTAACATTTGCTCCACCAGGAAAAAACGGAACTAATCCTAAAACGTTATTGAACCAAATAAAGAAAAATGCCGTTAACAAATAGGGCATATATCGTTCATATTTATGTCCTAAGTTTGGACGTGCAATTTCATCCCGCACAAATATGATCAATGGTTCCATAAAAGACTGTAAGCCTTTAGGTGCTCTTCCCTCTCTTTTTTTGTATCCCTTGGCTACACTTAAAAATATAATCGTTAACAATACGACCGAAAGTAATACAGTAAACGCATTCTTAGTAATCGAAAAATCCAACGGACGGGCATTGGTAATGACTTCATCTCCGGCACTATTTTTTTCGTGATGCACATAACTGCCATGTTCTGGTTCGTCAGCAGCATAATAAATTTTACCATGAGCCCGAGCAAAACGCATCCCATCTTTTTCAACCACAACGCTACCATCATCATTTAAATGAAATTCTTTAGCGCTAAAGCACACCAATCCGTTATTGGTATAGAGAATAATGGGTAAGTACAACCCTGTCCAGCTGTCTCCATGACCCCAAAAATGAAATTCATGCGAATCACTGATATGGTGGAAGATAAAGCTGGTGATCTCAAACGCTCCTTCATCGTGTTGCGCTACATGGCTATTTTCAGGAGACGCTACAGTTGTGGAATCAGTCGATTGATGTTGATCATGATTTTGGGCATTGGCATTCAAAAAGGAGAAGAAAACGGCGAAAAATGCAAGTATTCCTATTTTTTTTGAAGTCAAAAAGTGGCTAAATTTCATTTATTCCCTGATTTTTACTTTTTATTTTGGTTGCGCAAGTTACGTAACAAACACATAACTTCAAAGAGTGAAAATAATAAATATAAAGAAAAATAATTTAAGGCAAAAACTAATTGATTTACAGCTGTTTTCATTAAAACAAACAGAACAAATGATAAGGCGACTAAAAGCTTTAACACAATGCTTCCCATAACGGCCATAACACCAGCTTGGGCCGTTCGTTTCATCCCATTATGGGCAACAATATAAGCGATGTACGTCAGCAAAAACAAAAAGACAAAAGCTTGCCAAAAGTTGCTAGCTAATATTTCTCGTTGTGGAAATAAAGAAGCAATTACCCTTGCTAATAAAGCCAACATGAAACCATATACGATGTAATAAATGGTAAAACGGGGTAAAGACATGCTCGTTATGGGTTATGCGTTATGCGTAATAATTTTACGTTATCAGGATACCGCAATGGGCAAAGATAACGCGCTCCTTCACCGCTTCGTTACCGACCGAATGGTGCTGATTAAGCTGATAAAAACACCTATTAAAGCAAATATTGCAGTAAACAATCCAGCCTCGCCGGATTTTGAACGATCAATCCGATATCCGATATAGGCAAAAACGCCAATAGTAGCAATCATTTGGAAACCTAACCCAGTATAATAAATATAAGCGTTCCGCTCTTTCTCTGCCATAGGTACAAACATAGAGAAATTTTTAGATTTTAAGTTTAACAAAAGAGGGTTACCTTTGTATGCAGATTAAAACGTTATCACGGGAAGCTTTGGCAGGAAATTTGACGCGACATCGAAGCAATCTATCATAATGGATGAGCATAAGAGTAACATATACTAAAAAATAATTCTAGGCATCACATACATGCAACGCAATACCAAAAAAAACAACAACAAACTAACAAATACGGATATTAGGCGTTATACCTATAACTTTTGGAAGCTGTTTATAGGACTGATCATTTTAGGATTTTTGTTTTTGACCTGCGTTGGATTGGGTCTATTTGGAGAACTTCCCTCATTTAGGGATTTAGAAAATCCTAAAAGCAATCTTTCCTCTGAGATCATATCCGCTGATGGTGCGGTATTAGGCACCTACTATGTACAAAATCGATCAAATGTCACGTATAAAGAACTTTCACCGGCGCTTATTCAAGCGCTTATTGCAACAGAAGATGTTCGCTTTAATTCCCACTCAGGCATTGATTTTAAACGAACATTTACCATCCTTTTTTATAACTTAATTGGTAAAAAACAAGGGGCCAGTACCATCACGCAGCAGTTGGCCTTGAATCTCTTTCAAGAGGAAGGTAGAGCCCATTCTTTTTCGAAACGTTTCATTCAAAAGTTACAAGAATGGATTATTGCTGTACGCCTGGAGCGCAACTATACCAAAGAAGAAATTTTAACGATGTACTTGAATACAGTCGACTTTGGGGCGTATAATACCTATGGTATAAAATCTGCTGCCCGAACCTACTTTAACACCACTCCGGGCCAGCTAACGGCTCCTCAAGCTGCGGTCTTGGTAGGAATGTTAAAAGGCCCGGGCATTTATTCGCCTATCCGTTATCCACAAAACTCGATCAGACGCCGCAATACGGTATTGGATAATATGCGAAAGGCTGGCTTTATTACCAGCGAACAAGCTGCTAACTATAAAGAAAAACCACTTGGACTTTCTTTCAAACCTAATGTATATGGCGAAGGAATCGCTCCTTATTTACGTGCAGTTTTAAAGAATGACATTAAAAATATTTTTAATAAGCTTTCTATTACTAAAGCGGATGGTACACCCTACGATTTGGATCGTGACGGACTAAAAATATACACGACTATTGATTCCAAAATGCAGACCTATGCAGAGGAAGCACAAAAGGAAATGATGAAAGACCTACAAGCCACCTTGATGAGCGAATACAAAGGACGAGATCCTTTCAAGGGTTTGGAACCGTTATTAGATCGTGCTGTCAAACAGTCTGATCGTTACCGATGGTTAAAACAGGACGATCAGTCGGAAGACGAAATTAAAAAGAGCTTCAATACTCCCACAAAAATGACCATTTTTAGTTGGAAGGGAGAATTGGATACGGTCATGACCCCTTTAGATTCAATCAAATACAACAAGCTCATTTTACGCAATGCGATGATGTCTATGGAACCCCAAACGGGTTATGTAAAAGCATGGGTAGGTGGGATTAATTTTACCCATTATAAATATGATCAGGTGAAAATGGGTGCCCGGCAACCAGGGTCAACGGCTAAACCTTTTACGTATGCAGTGGCTATTGACAACGGTTATTCGCCTTGCTTTAAAGTACCTAATACCCCAATCAATGTAGATGGTTGGGAACCAAGAAGCGAAAGTACGGTACCCGGTCCTATTACGTTAAAAACAGCTTTAGCAAATTCGCAGAACTGGGCTACTGCAGATGTGATCCAACGTGTCGGTGCACAAAATGTTGCTAACCTCATTAAAAATATGGGAATCACTACAGATGTACCGTCCTATCCTTCTATTTGTTTAGGGGTATTCGATGCATCGGTTTACGATATGGTGGGTGCCTATTCAGCCTTCGTCAACCATGGCGTATGGACACAACCGATATATCTTTTACGTATTGAAGATAAAAATGGTGCTCTGATTTATGAACATACCAAAAAAGTAAAGGTAGTGATGAACGACCAATCGGCTTATGTTATGGTAGACATGTTGAAGGGAGTCGTTACGCAAGGTTCTGGAGGACGTTTACGCTGGAAATATAAACTAACCAACCCGATAGGCGGGAAAACTGGTACATCCCAAGCCAATTCTGATGCTTGGTTCATCGGTATTACACCACAGCTGGTGAGTGGTGTTTGGACAGGAGCGGAAGAAAGGAGCATCCATTTTAGTTCAACGAGATTAGGACAGGGAGCTAATGCAGCTCTTCCCATGTTTGCTTTCTACATGCAAAAAGTATATGCAGATAAATCGTTAAAATATAGTCAAGCCGACTTTGAACTTCCAGAAGGTGGATTACAGCGGGAACTTGATTGCGGCAAATACCAATATGAAAATCCAAGGGAAGATGAGAAAAAGATTGATGACCGATTGGATTTCTAAACATCTATTTAAATTTGTATGGTTAATTTTATGGGTGTAGTGCAGCGGGAAAAAGTCGTAAAAATGATTGACTATCAGAAAATCTACTAAAAAGACGGTATATGCTCGCCATCTTGAGCGAAACACTTTATTTGTCATCCCGATGGTAGTCGAGAGGTCTCATCTTTAAACAGGCTTAAATCCTTTGGTCTTCGGGTTCTCCACTACGGTTGAAATGACCTATTGATGTCCCTTTGAGTGATATATCCGATAGTCATAAAAATTAACTAGGGTAAACGATAAACAGAAGCTGAGCATGAATGACTTCGATTATAAGGAAGCATTAAAAAAAATACCACATAAACCAGGCGTTTATCAATACTACGATAAACAAGGCACTCTTATTTATATTGGAAAAGCTAAAGATTTAAAAAATCGGGTAAGCTCCTATTTTGTTAAAGACACCTTTTTACAAAACGCGAAAACCAGGGTACTTGTTAAAAAGATACAGAAGATTACTTTTACGCTAGTAGATACCGAAATAGATGCGTGGTTATTAGAAAATAGCCTAATAAAAAAACACCAACCCCGTTATAATGTCTTATTAAAGGATGATAAGACTTATCCGTGGATTGTGATAAAAAATGAGCGTTTTCCACGGATCTTTTGGACCCGAAAGATCATAAAAGATGGCTCTAAATACTTTGGTCCGTATGCATCCGTAGGAATGATGCATGCCATTTTGGGAGTCATCAAAGAATTATTTCCGCTGCGTACCTGTAATCTACCACTTACCCCACAAAACATAGCACAAGGAAAGTTCAGGGTATGTTTAGAGTACCAAATTGGTAATTGTAATGGGCCATGCCAAGCTTATCAAACGGAGGAAGATTATAACCTGAATCTAGAGAGCATTAAGGATATCCTCAATGGTAAAATAGGCGTCGTGCTTAAGCAGCTAAAAGTCAATCTTGATCAAGCCATTAGTCATCTTCATTTTGAAGAAGCCCATCGCCTCAAACAAAAACTGGAGCTTTTAGCCAATTATCAAAGCAAATCGACTATTGTTAGTCATAGCATCAATAATGTTGATGTTTTTAGCATTGCTTCCGAACAACAATACGCTTTTGTCAACTTTCTGAAAGTCATGAACGGAACCGTCATCCAAACGCAAACGATTGAGCTGAAGAAGAAACTGGATGAAAGCGATCAGGAATTGTTAAGTTTAGCCGTTCAAGAACTTCGCTCCCGCTTTAATAGCTCATCTAAGGAAATTATTGTTCCCTTTCCATTAGATATTGAGAGTCCGGATTTTAAACAAATAATTCCTCAATTAGGAGACAAAAAAAAGTTATTAGATTTATCTTATAAAAATGTAAGCTTTTTTAAGCGGGAACGCCTAGACCAATATGAAAAATTAAACCCAGAAGTAAAAATAGAACGCTTGCTGCATAAAATGAAAGAAGACCTTCGCCTGAATGTATTACCGAAACATATTGAATGTTTCGATAATTCAAACTTTCAAGGTAAGTATCCTGTGTCGGCTATTGTTGTATTTAAAGATGCCAAACCTTCGAAAAAAGATTATCGGCATTTTAATGTAAAGACTGTTGAGGGGCCTAACGACTTTGCGACCATGGAAGAGGCTGTATACCGTCGGTATAAACGTCTGTTAGAAGAAGGACAAGCTTTACCGCAACTCATTATCATTGATGGAGGTAAGGGCCAACTCTCTGCCGCATTAAAAAGTTTGAAAAAATTGGCAATCGACACGAAAGTTACGGTGATCGGTATCGCGAAACGTTTGGAAGAACTGTATTATCCGGGAGATCAATATCCCTTATATCTAGACAAACGATCAGAAACGTTAAAGGTTATTCAGCACCTCCGCGATGAAGCACATCGATTCGGCATTACTTTTCATCGAAACCAACGCAGCAGAAAAACCTTCCAGACAGAATTGGAACAAATTCCAGGGATTGGCAAAACAAGTGCAGAGAAGCTATTGCTTGCCTTTAAATCGGTAAAAAAGATCAAAGCAGCTTCTAAAGAGGAATTAGCACAAGTAGTGACTCCAAAGCAAGCTGAAGCCGTACAAACTTACTTTGTTACTACCAGATAAACAAAAGATGCATTGACTTGGAAATAGTAAAAGCCGGATTCCATAAATCGGTAACCCGGCTTTCACCATTATCGTCGTTATAGACTTATTTATTTACCTTTTTAATATATTGCTCTACAGCCATCGTCATACTTGGCGCTTCAGGAGTGGGTGCAGCAATATCCAATATCAAATTCCGGTCAGCTATGGCCTGATGTGTGGTCGATCCGAAAGCCGCAATGCGGGTATCATTCTGTTTGAAATCAGGAAAATTTTCAAAGAGAGATTGAATACTCGATGGACTGAAGAATACGATGATATCGTAAAATACATCTGCTAAATCAGAAAGATCGCTAACTACCGTTCTGAATAATACCGCTGGCGTAAAATCATAGCCATTTTCTAACAGCCAGTTTTGCGTCTCTTCACTAGCCACGTCAGAGCAAGGATATAAAAATTTTTCCTTGGCATGTTTCTTCAACACTTCCTCCAGATCTTGAGCCGTTTGCTTGCCGAAGAAAATTTTACGCTTCCGGTATTGAATATATTTCTGTAGGTAAAGTGCGATGGTTTCAGACAAGCAGAAGTACTTCAAATCAGCGGGCACTTCATAACGCATTTCTTCACAAATTCTAAAGAAATGATCAGCAGCATTCCTACTGGTAAATATCACAGCTGTAAAATCGGCTAGATTGATCTTTTCTTTTCTAAAATCCCTTGCTGGAACTCCCTCTACATGAATGAACGCTCTAAAATCTAATTTTAGATTGTATTTATTTGCGAGGGCAAAGTAAGGGGATTTATCGTTTTCAGGTCTTGGTAAAGTTACTAAGATGCTTTTTACTTTTTTTTCTCTATCTTCTGCTGCCACGAGTTTTATTTTTGTTTCGGTTAAATGCCTAATAACTTGATCAAAATAAGTATTGGACCAACTTCGAGGGTGCAAAGATAAATAAATAAATAAAACTTTGAAAATTGATAACTTTTTAACACTGTATTAGATGCTCGTAGAAACTGCATGACAAACACCAGCAATACGAACAAACAAGACACTGCAAACCAGGTATTTACATATTTACCAGGAATCAAAACCAATACTAAGAGTAAGGGTAAAAAAATGATCGCAGCGTTAAAATAACTTAAATATAATATAGAAATGTAATCTCGAACCAATTTCTGAATGCCAAAGATAAGACCTATACTCCTCGTAATAATGATTTTTAATATAAACAATAGCAGTACTATCGCCGATATGGTAAAGAATAAACCACTCTCAATAGAATTAACCTGGATCCGATTATACGCTACATATAGAAATAAAAACAAGCCGATAGTGAAACCAAATAAAACATACAAGAAAACAAAAGGCCAAGATGTGATGAGATTGTCTTCTTTACTAATTTGCAGTAAAACCCGATTACTATAAAAGGAAGTAGCTATGGCTTCTAAGTCCTTCATAAAAAATAATCGAATAAGGGCAAGAAATAAAATCAACGCAAATACGGTCCACAAAACCCATTGCGTTCGGTACACTTTCCTTAGCCCAAGCTGTTTGCTCCCGCCATATGGTATATCTTTACCCCATAATAAGGTATTTCCATCTGTTATGATATAAACTTTTTTTAAGCTATCTAAAAATTGATTCTGACGATTTGGATTTGGCGCTTTTAAATACTGAAAACGGAGCGAATCCCGCAATAAGCGCAATGAATCTTTTACATGCGCAATAGAATCCTTAACCCGCTGGCGCTCTAAGGCTCGGGCGAAACGTGCCGAATCTTGCACTAAATAGCGAAGCGATGCAGCAGGAGATATCCGCTTATGCTGGCTAAGGGTATCTTGTGCAGTACAGATCCCCGATAAGAGTAGAAAAAGTACCGATACTAAAAGTAACCTGAATGCGCGCATATTTCCCTTAAACCATTTTAAAGATGCAAAGTTATCGCTTTCGTTTTAATTATAGGATATTAGATGTGAGATACTAGCTATTAGATGCGAGAACCGACGAAACATGAGTGTTATACCTAAGGGTTGCAAATCGTTATTTGGAACTATCATGACGACAACTGGGGATCTGTAATACGGTTTATAACACATAAAGAAACACCGACTACGAACTACGGATCACAATAAGTACAAACTTCTTACTAAAAAAACCATGTGCTTAAAATAATGTTATTACCCTATAAGAGCCTGTTTAAATTTGTATAGTTAAATTTTTATAGGCTATTTTTGAGCGAACCAAGGCAAATTTTGCAGAGATAGCCGGAAGCCTATCCCGAAAAATTTAACGAAGGTGCAGCCAAAAAAAGACATAAAAAAATAATTAGATAAATTTTACCCGGGCTCTAAGGATACAGCACGCTGAAATTTAATCCAGAATCATGAATACACGAAATACGCTTATAAAGGGAACGGCTTTTATTAATGGTAAAGAGATCAAGGGCAGAAAAACATTTGATGTCATTAATCCCGCTACTGGAGAAGCGGTTATTGGCGTCGCTGACCTTAATCGTACAGCAATAGAAAAAGCCATAACCGTTTCAGAAGCCGCATGGGAAAGCTGGAAATTAACGGAGGTAGCACAACGCAGTAACATCTTAAAAAATTGGTACAATCTCATTGTTAAACATAAGCATGAAATTGCGGAGATCATCACGTTAGAATCAGGCAAACCATTAGAAGAAAGTAAAATCGAAGTAGACTATGGCAGTTCCTTCATCAGTTGGTTTGCAGAGGAAGCTTATCGCACCTATGGTGACCAAATCCCATCTCCCAACCGTGGAAAACAAATCATCACCATACGACAGCCGGTTGGTGTAGCCGCGGCTATCACTCCGTGGAATTTCCCCCTGGCAATGGTAACCCGTAAAATTGCACCGGCACTGGCAGCAGGCTGTACTATCATCTTAAAACCAGCCTCACAAACACCTTTAACAGCGATAGCTGTTGCGCATTTAGCTAAAGAAGCGGGTTTACCCAATGGCGTGTTCAATGTAATTACGGGAAAAGATTCGGCAGAAATCGGTAAAATATTAAGCACCAGCCCTATCGTGCGTAAGCTTTCATTCACAGGATCTACAGGCGTTGGCAAAACGTTAATGGAACAGGCAGCTTCTACGATAAAGAAAGTTTCATTTGAACTGGGGGGAAATGCACCCTTTCTGGTCTTCGATGATGCTGATATAGAAGCCGCAGTACGCGGAGCAATTGCTGCTAAATTTAGAAACGCTGGTCAAACTTGTGTCGCTCCCAATCGATTTTTAGTTCAAGATGCCATTTTTGATCGATTTGCAGAAGCAATTACACAAGCTGTTCAGAAGCTTAAAGTCGGTAATGGCCTAGATAAACACGTAAAAGTAGGCCCCTTAATTAACCAAAATGGGCTGAAAAAAGTACAACACCATGTTTCCGACGCCTTAAAAAAGGGAGCACGAATATTAACTGGAGCAGAGCATTTGGAAGGCCTATTTTATGCGCCAACCGTACTTGCCGATGTTCCACCAAATGCCCTAATGGCTAAGGAAGAAACCTTTGGACCAATTGTCGCCTTATATCGATTTCAAACAGAGGAAGACGGCATTCGCATGGCCAATGATACGGAATTCGGATTAGCCGCTTATTTTTACAGTCAAGATGTTAAGCGTTGTTGGCGCGTAGCTGACGCACTAGCGTCTGGTATGGTCGGTATCAATGAAGGGGCTATTTCTAATGCGGTTGCTCCCTTTGGTGGAATTAAACAATCTGGATTAGGCCGGGAAGGTTCTAAATATGGTATGGATGAATTTACCGAACTTAAATACTTGTGCTTTGGCCTTTAAAATGGTTTTAATTTAAGGTGTAAGGTTTAGGGTGTAAGTAAGGTTAGAGTTAAGGTGTAACATTTAAGGGTGTAAAGCATAAGTAAAGTGCCTTTTATTATAGACATATAGACCTCATACCTTAAACCTCAAAAGACTACATCTTCAATCCGATTTCCCGTAGCCGCTCATCCAAATATTCGCCCGCTGTACAATCGGGATATGCTTTCGGATGTGCTGCATCAACACAACTTGGCAGAGCAGCCAAACTCACGTCTGCCTTTGGATGAAGGAAAAAAGGAACGGAATAACGAGAAGTTTTCATCAATGCTAAAGGAGGATTAACAACACGATGCGTCGTTGACTTTAATTTATTGTTCGTCAAACGTTGCAACATATCACCAACATTAACAACAATATCGTCTCCTTGAGCTGTTACCGGATACCAAGTGCCCTCTCTAGTTAATACTTCCAAACCGTCTGCACTGGCACCAATGAGTAAAGTGATCAGATTAATATCTTCGTGAGCACCGGCACGCACCGCATCAGGTGCCAATGTTTCAGGATGTTCTAACGGAAAATAATGAATCGCCCTTAGAATAGAATTACCATTAATTACCTTATCTTCAAAATAATCTTCTGTTAAATCCAGGTACAGCGCGATGGCTTTTAATAACGATCGACCGGCTAACTCCAAGCGCCGATAAACTTCTTCGGTAATAGCGTTAAATTTTGGTAGTTCCTTTACTTCCACATTATCGGGATAATTTGCGCGGAGCTCATCGTCACCTATAACCGTTTGGCCTCTTTGCCAAAATTCTTTCAAATCTGGGGTTTTAGCATCCTTAGCCTTCTCTTTTCCTTTAGCCGTGTATCCACGTTGTCCTGCTAAGCCCGGAATTTCATAGTTGCGCTTTTGTTCTTCAGGCAAGGAAAAAAATTGCTGAACAACTTCATACAGTTCGTTAATCAATGCTTTATCCATCCCATGGTTAGCTATTGTTACAAATCCTGTTTCGGTAAAAGCTTTGCCGAGGGCATCAGAAAACTGGCGCTGTTTATCGGGACTACCTGTGGTAAAATCCAACAAATCTAAACGAGGAATATGAACATTATTCATGATTAAGTCTTTTAGCGTAAAAATTATAGCCTCCTCTCAGAGTTGCTGTAAAGTTACAAACTTAGCTAAATTGCACAATATCCACTAAGAGAAAAATCAACGGAAGTGGCCAGCAATATCACACTAAAGTGAACTGTTTAAAAATTGTTGGATATCGTTATTCAACCGTTCTTTATGTGTTAAGAAAAAACCATGCGGGGCACCTGCATATAAAATAAACTGATTATCATTGATCATCGCACTTGTCAAATTGGCACTGATATCTTCTGGTACAATCTTATCTGCATCACCATGGATAATTAAGGTGGGTACATTTATTCTACCCATATCTGCGCTGAAATCGGTTTCGGAAAATGAGCGGACACATTGCTGACTAGCCAAAGAAGAAGCCATTAATGCTAAAGAACGCTGATATTCTAACATGGCTTTACTTACCGGTTTATTCACTAAGTTAACACCAAAAAAATCATTAAAAAACCCCTCTAAAAATGCGGGTCGATCAGCTTGTATGGCTTCTATCATCGAAGAGAACACTTTTTTATCCAATCCGTCTGGATTATCCTCCGTTTTCAACAGATAGGGTGTCACCGATCCCAATAGGACAACCCGACTGATTCGATCACCATTGTAGCGGGTAAAGTAGCGCGCAACCTCTCCTCCACCCATAGAAAAACCGATTAAAATGACATCATATAAATTAAGTTGAACGATGAGTTCATGCAAATCATCGGTTAAGTTATCGTAGTCATAACCGTGCGACGGTCTTGATGACATACCGAATCCTCTTCTATCATAAGCAATGCAACGGTAACCTTGATCAACGAAAAAATTGAGCTGGGGCTCCCACATGAGATGATTGGAGGGCCAACCATGAATAAACACTATTGGCTGCCCTTCACCGATATCTTCATAGCATAACACTAAGCGTTGCCGGTTATTGTGATCCGTTCTTTCAATAAAATTCATAGCGATAGCATTTTGTTGTTCATAACAGCCTGGAACAGCTTATGTTTGTTTTTTTTAAATAAACCATTTCGCTTGTATACGATAGTGAATTACTTACGAAGCAATTTATTCCTGTTTTGCCTTCGTGAATGCAAAGCATTTTAATTAAGTTTGCTAGCGTTTAGAATAAGAGCTTGTTTAAATTGGTATGGTTAGATTTTTTTAGAGGCTCTAGATACCGCAAATATTTCGAATAATGGCAAAATCAAAAAAAAATACTGCAGCACAACACACTCCTATCGTTACAGAAAAAACCTTAAAATTTTTCGAAAAATACATCAACAATCCATCACCCACCGGATATGAATGGGAAGGGCAACGTCTTTGGCTAGATTATATTAAGCCTTATGTAGACGAAACTTTTACCGATCATTATGGAACTGCAGTTGGCGTGATCAATCCAAAAGCGAAGTATAAAGTAGTTATTGAGGCACACTCCGATGAGATTTCATGGTTTGTCAACTATATTACGAAAGATGGTCTAATTTATGTGATCCGAAACGGTGGTTCAGACCATCAAATAGCCCCTTCAAAGCGGGTTAATATCCATGGGGATAAAGGCATTGTAAAAGCCGTTTTTGGATGGCCAGCGATCCACACCCGTGGTGGAGAAAAAGAGGAAGCACCAACCTTAAAAAACATATTCCTGGATTGTGGATGTACCACTAAAGAAGAAGTTGAAGATTTAGGTATACATGTTGGTTCGGTCATTACCTATGAAGATGAATTCACCATATTGAATGATCGTTATTATGTTGGTCGAGCATTAGATAACCGTGCTGGTGGTTTTATGATTGCCGAAGTTGCCCGTTTACTCAAAGAAAACAAAAAGAAATTACCTTTTGGCTTGTATATTGTAAACGCTGTACAAGAAGAAGTTGGTTTACGTGGTGCTGAAATGATTACCCAAACCATCAAACCAAACGTAGCCATTGTAACGGACGTTACACACGATACACAAACCCCCATGATTAACAAAATAACCCAAGGTGATTTAGCTTGTGGAAAAGGGCCCGTGGTGTCTTACGCCCCTGCAGTGCAAATTAATCTGAATAAGCTGCTCATCGCTACAGCCACAGAAAAAGGAATCCCTTTCCAACGACAGGCATCTTCTCGTGTAACCGGAACCGACACTGACGCATTTGCCTATTCTAACGGTGGCGTACCATCCGCGTTGATATCACTTCCGCTACGCTATATGCATACGACCGTAGAAATGATCCATAAGGAAGATGTTGACAATGTTATTCGCTTAATTTACGAAACACTTTTAAAAATTGAAGATGGACAAGACTTCAGGACTTTTAAACAATAGCTTTCATCGTGCGATCAATAAAGTACCTGACTTGGTTCATGGCTGTTTGCTGTGGTTTAATTGTAGCCAATCTCTATTACTGTCAGCCGTTATTGCCTTTAATAGCAGACGACTTTGGCGTCAGTGAAGCTGAAGCCGGTAGCATAACTTACCTTACGCAGTTAGGTTATGCTAGTGGTTTGCTACTATTTGTTCCTTTGGGAGATTTGCTGGAAAGAAAAAAACAAATTGTATCAACTACCACAATTGCGATATTGGTGTTGCTTGGAGCCGTTTTTACCAAATCTTTCTTTATACTACAAATCCTCTGTTTTCTAATTGGCCTTTTTTCCATTGTACCGCAATTAATTATTCCTTTTGCAGCCAGTCTGGCACCAGATGAAAAACGAGGTCAAGCTATTGGATTAGTAATGGGTGGCTTACTAATCGGTATTGTGTCATCACGCTCGCTTAGCGGTTATATTGGTCATGCCCTTGGTTGGCGCCACATGTATTTCATCGCAGCTGCTATTTGCTTTTTGTTAGTATTGCTTATCAAACGCATTCTTCCGGAAAATGAACCTGCTTATCGAGGCAGTTACAAGGAATTAATGCGCTCCATAGGGCATTATGTCAAAACATTTCCTGCTTTACGATGGGCTTCTATAAGCAACGGACTTTCTTTTGCCAGCATGAGTGCTTTTTGGGTCACCATGGTACTCTTTCTTTCTGCCAAACCTTTTGCTTACAATACCGTACAGATTGGACTATTTGGCATCATCGGGGCTTCCGGAGCTTTAGCCGCCCCTTTAGTGGGCAAGAACAGTAGTGGAGATAGGAATATGGTAAAGCGAATCTCGCTACTTGGCTTGTGTTTACAACTACTAGGATATCTTGCTTTTTATTTTACTGGAAACCACATCTTTTTATTAATAGTCGGTATTATTTTAATCGATATTGGTCATCAAGCATTGCAAATTAGTAAACAAACCTTGATCTATTCTTTAAAACCAGATGCTAGAAATCGTTTTAATACCGTTTTCATGACAACCACCTTTATCGGTGGCGCTATTGGATCTGCCTTAGGTATTTTATTATACCATACTGGAGGCTGGTCGGTATTTTGTATTGGGATAAGCGGCCTGGTATTCTTAAATATGCTGATCAATTGGAAAAAAGCGTAAAGCTTGTTGAATTGTACGTTAGCTCAAATCTAATCTCGCGTCAATTGATAGATTGTTCCCTTTTCCCCAGCAAGAAAGATGAGTTTACCCGTTTCTGAGACAGCTATTACATTAAACGCTTGTTCAGAGAGCGATTTCCATGTTTGCCCTCCATCCATAGAAATATCCGTACCCGAAGTACCCGTAGCTACAACACAGGTATCATTAATGTACCGTACACAAGACTTATATCCTGAAAGTCGGGATTTTGGCGCTGCCCAAGTCATTCCATTGCTCGATAGCTGGATAACATTATTATTGTTCTTAAAATTCTGGTAATCCCCTCCTACCGCAATTAATTGGTTTTGATGATTAATAGCTATAGAAAAAACGCCTTGTGATGACTCGCCTTGCTCTATAGGTACTTGATAACTCGTCCAAGATTTCCCATAATTATACGAAAATAATAACCTCGCCTGGCTTCCCCCTGTCCCAATCCATACCAAGCCATTGTCCTTCGTTACTATACTGGTTCCACTGGCTGCAAATCCGGCTTCTCCTGCTTTCATTTCAACATTGGCTTCATCACTGATGTTATTCCAACTTTTACCTCCATCTTCTGTACTTAGTACTTGTAACTTGCCGGCGATAGGATCGCCGAAAACGATTCCTTTCTGCTCGTCCCAAAAACCGATGCCGTCATAAAAGGCTCCTTCTACATCGTAGCTATATACTTTCTGCCAAGAATCTCCGCCGTCTTCAGTTAATAAAATCACGGCTGGCTTCCCAGCATTAACCACAATAGCCTTTTTATCCGAAAAGGCCACAATAGATCGAAAATCCAATCCTTCATAGCCTTTTGCGGTTAACCATTGCCAATTTTTACCACCGTCGATCGTTTTTGCTATTGTACCTGCGCTTCCCGAAATCCAAACAACACTGTCATTAGGAATAGCCATTCCTCTAAAACTAACCGCCTTTCCTTCCTGTACTTTTGCCAACTGAAAAGTCTGGGCTTCCACAGAAAAGCCCAGCACAAATACGCTTAAATAAAGGATAAAATATCGTTTCATCTGTAACTAATTATCGTCTAATTTATGCTTAATATTCATTATTGGTACTCCTGAACACCAATTGGATAGTTAAAATCCGTAAATAAATTTACATGTTCTTGTGTGATTAATCCGCCAGACGGTGGATTAATATGCACGGTCCATGTGTCATACCTATTGACTGTTTTGATAGAGTTGAGCAACTACTTTTCTAACTTCTACTGCCTCTTTAACATCATGTACCCGGATCAGTTCTACACCCTTGGTTAACAATATCGTATGAAGCACAGTAGTTCCATTCAAGGCCTCCTTGGGACCGACCCCCAAAAGTTTATAAATCATTGACTTTCTAGATAAGGCACCTAAAATAGGTAAGCCTAAAATCTTCAATTCGTCTATCCTTTGTAATAACTCATAATTCTGGGTTAATGTTTTAGCAAAACCAAAACCCGGATCCAGGATAATATCCTTTACGCCGAGTGCCCTCAATTGATCTATTTTTGGTAACAACTCCGCCAATATATCCTCGATTAAATCGGCATAGGTAGTTTGTTTTTGCATCGTTTGCGGATTACCCCGGCTATGCATTAAGATATAGGGGACCCCCAACGCAGCTACTACATCAAAAAGGTCTTCATCCAAATTGCCTCCGCTAATGTCATTAATCAGGTGAGCACCCGCTTTAATAGCCTCTTGTGCTACCGCTGCCCGGAAGGTATCGATAGAAAGGATTGCTTTTGGATAGCTACGAACTAAATGCTCGACCACAGGTAATAAGCGATCGATCTCTTCTTGTGTACTAATCTCCCTTGCACCAGGTCTGGACGAATAGGCTCCTACATCTAAAATATCGGCTCCTTCCTGCAAGAGTACTGCTGCCCGATCTAATGCCTGATCCAAAGCGAAATGTTCTCCCCCATCAAAAAAAGAATCAGGTGTAACATTTAAAATCCCCATAATCTTCGGCGGATGAAATTCCAATAATTGTCCCCCTACGTTACAAAATTTCATGAATATTGTCTTCTAATAATACCAAGATAAGAAATAGCTTTAGATGGTTTCATACAAACTTAGCGCTTTTATTTTCAATTTCCCCACATATATAATTCCGAAAAGAAAAATTTTATAGTAGGTTTGCATAGAACTTGCCGCAGCGATGAATACAGCAGAAAAAAAACATATGGACACCTCTGAAGCGTACGACGCTATTATCTCCCAATGCAAAGAACTATTCTTAAAAAAAGCAGCAGATTACGGTACCGCTTGGCGAATCATGCGTTTACCTTCTGTTACTGATCAGATTTTTATTAAAGCGCAGCGAATCCGAACCATCGAAAACAACCAGTTTTCTAAAATTTCGGATGATATTTCTTCTGAATATATCGGGATCATTAATTACTGTATTATTGCCATGATCCAATTGGAACTACCTCCAGATGCGGAAGAAAACTTACCGATTACACAGGTACAGCAACTGTATGACCACTATGTAGCCGAGACCAAGGAACTGATGTTGGCTAAAAATCATGATTATGGTGAAGCGTGGCGCGACTTAAGAATAGGTTCGTTAACCGACTTGATCTTGATGAAAATCTTTCGGGTAAAACAAATCGAAGACAATAGTGGAAAAACACTGGTTTCCGAAGGCGTAAAAGCCAACTATCAGGATATGCTCAATTATGCTATTTTCGCACTCCTAAAATTAAGTACCCCACTAAAGATTACCAGCTAAATCCGTAGACTATGCATATCGTAGCAGAAAAGACCAACAAGATTAATTTTCTACTCCTGTTTGTTCGCGTGGTTGTAGGTGTGTTGTTTATCTTTTCCGGACTTATTAAAGCCAATGACCCCCTCGGTTTTAGTTATAAACTACAGGAATATTTTGATGTATTTCATCTCACTTTCTTAGCGAACTATGCATTAGCCCTAGCCATTGTATTATGTAGCTTGGAAATGGTATTAGGTACATTACTGCTTTTAGGATTATATGGAAAAAAAGTGACTTGGGGTCTTTTATTATTGATTCTATTTTTCACTTTCTTAACCTTCTACTCGGCCTTTTTCCACGTCGTTACTTCTTGTGGTTGTTTTGGGGATGCCATTCCATTAACTCCTTGGCAATCCTTTAGTAAAGACCTCGTACTGCTGGCATTGATTATCATCATATTTTTACGTAGAAAAAACATTAAGCCACTATTTACTAACGAGATCAGCCAAACATTAACGTTATCGGCAGCGATCGTAATTAGTCTCGGAATAGGAATTTACACCTATAATTTTTTACCATTTATTGATTTTCTTCCATATAAAGAAGGTAATAACCTGCCCACCCTCATGCATGCCCCTAAAGGAGCTGCCTTGGATGAATATGAGATCACCTATACGTTACAGCATAAGCAAACTAAAGAGAAAAAAATCGTTACGGATAAGGACTATTTAAAAAATGAATTGTGGAAAGACAACAACTGGGAAATCATTGGCGATCCAGAAAGCCGTATAGTTAAAGCGGGTTACCAAATCCCGATCAAAGATTTAAATATTACCGATGCTCAGGGAGTAGATCATACAACCGAATTACTGGATAATCCATATTATAACCTAATCTTTGTTGCTTATGATTTGAACCAAACGAACCTAAAAGCACTGGAAAAATTAAACAATTTAGCCAAGCAAGCCACAGAAGAATATACGATACGTACCGTATTGCTTACGGCTAGCTCTGCTCAACAAGTAGATGCTATTAATGAGCAAATTAATTTATATATGGAAACTTTTTTTGCTGATGCAGTACCTTTAAAAAGTATGGTTAGGGCAAATCCTGGTATTTTACTCATGAAAAGTGGAACCGTCATTAAAAAATGGCATTATAATACCACACCATCTTTTGAAACCTTAGCTAAAAAATATTTCGAACAATTAGATTAAAACCTATTTTTACTGCATGTTGGATAAACATCTCTTTCTTGTGGGATTCATGGGCGTTGGAAAAACAACCAATGGAAAAAAATTGGCTCAAATACTTCAACGTAATTTCATTGATCTCGATGAGCTATTTGTAGCTCAGGAAGGCATGTCTATTACAGACTATTTTAAAATCCACGGCGAAGCGGATTTTCGGAAGAAAGAGCGGGATATTCTTCGACAACTCGGCGATAAAGAACCTGCCGTTATTGCAACTGGTGGAGGCGCCCCTTGTTTCTTTGATAATATGGAATGGATGAACGAAAACGGAATTACCATATATTTCCAGATGCCATATCAGGCCTTAGCCCAACGATTGGCCGCCAGTAAACGACAGAAAAGACCCCTAATTCAACATTTGAGCGAAGAAGAGCTTCTTGATTTTATCACTGACAGAATGGCCTACCGTCATCCTTTCTATGCAAAAGCTGCACACCACATTAATGTGCTGGAATTAGACATGAAACAATTGGTGAAACAATTGGGCCTATTAGCCTAAGTTGCTTATCATAAAATGATCACGTCTTCTATAATAACGCGTCCAACGTGTTCATTCATTTTTCCTATAATCTGGGTACGCATGAGTAACAGTTCATGCTTAATAACGGCAGATTCTACCCGTACAAACAATTTTTTATCCCTGATAAATAACTGCTTCGTTCTATTTGCTATAGCAGGCCCCATAAGCTCCGGCCAAACAGCTAAAATCGACGTTTCATCAAATTTACGTCGCAGCTTTAATGCATCCAAATATTGATTGATCGCTTCTTTTAATGTTTTATCATTCGTTCTGCCCATTTTGATTGCAAGTTATACGGGATACGTTTTACGTTATAAGTAACATTTCCTGCCAGTTAACGCCCCCAATACCTTTATACTTTATACCTCGTATCTTATACCTTTATACCATACATCTCATTCCCCATAATCTGCCCATCTGCGATTTCAAAAATACGAATAGGAACTGCAATTTCGGTAAACGTATGCTCAATCCGCTCCGTACTTGTATCGGTAATAAAAATCTGTCCAAAATCATCAGCAGAAACCATTTGCATCAATTTCCTCATCCGCTTTTCATCCAATTTATCAAAAATATCATCTAACAGTAACAAGGGTTTAAATCCCTTTTCTTGACAGAAAAAAGTGTATTGGGCTAACTTTAGGGCAATAAGAAAAGATTTTTGTTGTCCTTGGGATCCAAATTTTTTTAACGGCATACCGTGAATCGAAAACGCTAGATCATCTTTATGAACACCCACTGTTGTACGTTCCAATACCCGATCCTTTGGTAAGGCAGCCATAAGCAAGTCTTGAAAGCTGGATTGAACGAGTTGCGATTCATAGGAGAGTTCTACTGATTCCTTATTCTCCGTTAAATAGTGATAATGTTGATTGAAAACTTCAATAAAAGGAGCTATAAACGCTTTCCTTTTTTGGTAAATTTTTTCCCCTACCTCACATAGTTGCTCAGTATAAATACTGAGCAATTCATCATCATATCGTTTATGTTGAGCTTGTTGCTTTAGTAAACTGTTTCTGCTTTGCAAATATTTATTATAAAGAATTAAGTCGTCTAAATAATGACTATCCGTTTGTGAAATAACATTATCCATAAATTTGCGACGTTCCTCGCTTCCTTCAACGATAATTGCGACATCGTTTGGAGAAATCATAACCAAAGGATAGGCACCAATATGATCAGCTAGACGTTGATAATCTTTCTTATTCCTCTTAAATTGCTTTTTTTGGTTACGTTTTAAACTACACGCTAATAAATCATCTTCTCCATCTTTTTCAAACACACCTTGAACGATAAAAAAATCAGCATCTTGTCTAATTTGCTGTACATCTATCGGGTTAAAATAACTCTTACAAAGGGACAAATAATGTAACGCATCTAATAAATTTGTTTTCCCTGCACCATTATCACCAGTAAATGCGTTAACACCTGGCAAAAAATGCAAAGAAGCTTCTTCATAATTTTTAAAATTAATAACCGTTAATTCTTTTGCCCACATGCCCACAAAGGTAAAGAAAGCTTTTCACTTTCTGCTTTTTTTAAGATGCTGCCGGGCAGTTCAGCACTGCTCCTTTATTGTACATTTTCGACAGCTCCTATACCAAAGTCGAAATATAGGGTGGCTCCCCATAGGCGTTGCCTGTCTCTTCGGTTTCTAAATTGATTCTTGTTACCTTGCGGACTTAGTTGATCCGCTTTTTGGAACTTCGTACCGATAGGGCTTATAGCATCCATAAATGAAATATCACCTTCCGGAAAAACGGGATCAACATTTTTACTTCCAGTGGGTTTTGGTGTAAATAATCGCAAAAAGATGTGATCCGTTTCTGAGACGACTGTAATCGGATACTCCTCATTATCTATTACTGCCCAAAACATGCGGTCATGATACCCTTTGAATTCGGGATAACGCCAATCCATGCCCGTCACTGTATTATTATATTTCTTTTGGTGCACCGCAAACTGCCCTCCCTTCATCCTATTTTTCCATACCCGATATGGTCCCTTTCCCAGCCAAGTAATGCCCTTCACTTTTTCTTCTGGATATGAAAACGTAATCCCCATATAGTCTTAATCGCCATACAAGGTATACGTATAGTCTAACTTCAACCAACCATTTCCTAACATGCTATAAGACAATTTACGAATAGGTCCGTCATAATCGACGACAATCCGGTGTATATTTCCCTCTTGATAATGATTAATCGCCTTAAACTTACTTTTATCAGTGGTTAATTATAACGACTAATAACTCCAATCTTCCATTTTAAATTGAAAAAATTTACACAATCGACACCGAAAGATGATTTCGATTGGGATATCCTGCATATAACTTCGAAAACGCAGTATTAAAGCCCCAGCTGATCCGGTGGTAAGAACGCACCTTATGTTGCATATGAAAAACAATTTATCTATGTTTGCAATCTTAAATAAAAACTGGTACGTCAAATTAACCAAAAGATAACGTGAGCGTTAATAACACAAAGAACAACAGCGGAACGGGAAGCTTTGTCCGCGATAATCAAAAAAGTCTTGCATTTATTGCTATAGGCATTGTCGTTTTAATTTTACTTTATGTAGGATATCAACGGTTCTACTTGGCTCCGAGGGCAGAGCGAGCAACTAACGAAATGTTTAAAGCAGAAGAATACCTAATGGTAGATTCGCTACAGAAACGTGCAATTGATGGTGATGGGTCATTCCCTGGATTTAAAGAAATTGCGGAAGAATACTCCAATACAAAATCAGCGAATGTTGCGAATGCCTATTTGGGTGGTTTATATTTACGTCAAGGTAAATACCAAGAAGCTGCAGCGGCATTAGCCAAATATTCAGATACAGGCAGCCCCGTATTAGACCCACTGGTAACAGGTTTACTAGGAGACGCTTACTCAGAATTAAAAGATTACAAAAAAGCGGCCGATCAATATAAAAAAGCGGCAAATAAAAGCGATAATGCATTTACTGCCCCCCTATTTTTAAAGAAATTAGGGTTAGTTTACGAGGCGCAAAGCGACTTCAAATCAGCACTGGAAAGTTATGAAAAAATAAAAACGAATTACCCACAGAGCTATGAGGCATCGATTATTGATAGTTATATTGCTCGTTGCGCCACCCATCAATAATATTGTAATCGTTTAGTATAAATGGCAACTCAATTCAAAAGTCTTTCGGATTTCTCTCATATCACTGTTGGCTCAGCTGTTGATTTAACTATTGCCATTGTTGTGGCTCAATGGAATGCACAAATAACGTCATCACTATTAGAAGGTGCATATCAATTACTGATCAAACAAGGAGCCTCGGCTGAAAATATTCAGATCATAGAAGTGCCCGGCAGCTATGAATTAAGCTCAGGAGCCGATATTATCTTACGCAATCAGCACATAGATGCCGTGATCTGTTTAGGTTGTGTTATTCAGGGAGACACGCCGCATTTCACATTTATTTGCGAAGCTGTCGCCCATGGAGTCACCCAAGTAGCACTAAAATACAATAAGCCCGTGATTTTTGGCGTTTTAACCACCAACACCTTAGAACAAGCGTTAGAACGTGCAGGAGGAATACACGGAAATAAAGGAGAAGAAGCTGCTGCTACAGCCATACAAATGGCTAATATGAGCAAAACAATAAAAGGCTAAATAACGCTTTCCAGTTCATCATTTGATAATCTTCTCTTTTTAAAGTAAGTTTACCCCGTTTTATGTAACGTCTGGCATTATGAAGAATTTAGCTGTATTAGTCACTGTGGTAATGATCGGATTACTTTACTTTCAAGGGAGTTCCCTTATGTCCGGCATACAACTCTTACCCCAAAATAAAGAGGCTTAGGTAATAAAAAGCCATAACTTATAGGTTAGCATAACCAGCAGTTTTTATCGTGTATGATGCCTGTAGCACAACTGTCTGGTAACATAAAAGTTGGATTAAATCAATAAACAAGAACATGTCTATTTCCTATAAACAGCAGATTAGATGGCGATTATTTTTTGCCTTATGTTTTAGTTTTACGTTTACTATTCCGGTATTTGCACAAACGAAAGATCAACTATTAAATTTAATCTGGCAAGGTATAGGCGATCGACAAAGCTGGGAAGAAGCCCGTTATTTCATGTTCAGTTGTCAGACAACATGGCATCAGACCGTTCCCGGAGAACATGCCTATATTTGGGATAGAAAAACTGGAAATTGCCGTTTTGAAGGCGCTACCACGCATCAAGATAAATTGGTAGTACTTTTCAATACAAGAAATAAAAAAGGAAAAGTTTTCATCAACAATAATCTTATTGCACCTAAAGATTCTGCTCAACGTTTTTTACAACCTGTATTAGATGCCTTTGCGAACGATTCCTTTTGGCTCTTCTTCCCGCAACTCTTAAAAGATTCTGCTTCGCTAAAGATAAATGGCGCAGAATTAATTGGAAGTGCACGCTATTATGTAGTTGAACTTCCCACACCCCAACAAACAACAAGAATACGACATTCAAAATTATTTATTGACACCAATACCGGCCGGATTTTTCAATGGCAGGCCTTATCCGACAATAACGAAATTTTATTCAATTTACTTACTTCCGGTTTTAAGGATGTTGGTGGCGGACTTACACTTATTTCTGCCTTCCGCGACACAAAAAGCGGTATTCAAATAAACTATCCAATTATTTCCGCTCTTATTAATGTAGAAGCTGATAAATTTTTAAAACCATAAAAGATTAACAAGACATCGTATGAAATGGATAGCATTAACATCCGTAGAAGAACTGGAACAACTAGCAAATTCAGGCACGTATGCCATTATTTTTAAACACAGTACCCGTTGTCCGGTAAGTAACATGGCTAAAAAAACATTTGAATTTGAATCAACCTTAATTCCAGAAGGAACACCTGTTTATTTCTTGGATCTGATAAAGTACCGAGAGGTGTCCAATAAAATAGCAGAAAAATGGCAAGTGAAACACGAGTCTCCTCAAATACTACTTATCAAAGGAGATGAGTGTCTTTACCATGAATCGCATAATGCTATCGAAGCAGCTAAGGTCGTTATTCATCTGCCCAATTAAAGACAATATCTTTCTTAATATCCGGATGCAAGCTTAGGTACACGGGACAAGATACAGCGGCCTTCTGAAGCAAAATTCTTTCATGCTCACTATAGATAGCCCCTTTTGGAAAATGAAAGGCAACATGAATTTCGGCAACCTTCCGCGGATTAGCTTGCATGATTTTAGTGGTATTTGCTTCCACCTTCCCAAAAGCAATTCCATGCGCGCGCGCAGCAATTCCCATGATAGTTAGCATACAACTGGTTAACGATACCGCAAGTAAGTCCGTAGGTGAAAAAGCTTCTCCTTTTCCCTGATTGTCTGTAGGAGCGTCAGTAATGATTTTTGTTTGCGATTGAATATGGGTTATTTCTGTTCTCAAATCCCCTAAATAAACGGTTTCTGCTGTTGCCATTTGAACGTGTAATTAATATAATATGTGTTGCTTTAGTGTCAATATCGAATAGACCTTTGCACTAATCCGTAGCTAAAATAAAAATTATTAATTACTTTTGTTGTATGATTGAACTACCTGTAATCCCTGCCAATCAATTGCAACGCAAACCCGATTGGTTACGTGTCAAATTACCTGTTGGAAAAGAATACAAACATGTAAGGGGCTTGGTTGATGAGCACAAATTACACACGATCTGTGAAAGTGGTAACTGCCCCAATATGGGAGAATGCTGGGGAGCAGGAACGGCTACATTTATGATTTTGGGCAATATTTGTACCCGTTCATGTTCTTTCTGCGCAGTGGCTACAGGGAGACCGAAAGCCGTCGAATTAGATGAGCCTATGCGGGTTGCTACCTCTGTAAAATTGATGCAGGTCAAACATTGCGTCATTACATCAGTTGATCGGGATGACTTAAAAGATGGTGGTTCAACTATCTGGGCAGAAACGGTAAATGCTATTCGTAGCGAAAGCCCAGAGACAACCCTTGAAACGTTGATTCCAGATTTCAGGGGAATATGGGAAAATTTAGAGCGCGTTTTAGCCGTACGTCCAGAAGTTGTTTCCCATAATTTAGAGACGGTTAGGCGGCTTACAAGAGAAGTGCGCATTCAAGCGAAATATGATCGAAGTTTGGAATGTCTACGCCGAATTTCTGCTGCGGGGCTACGTACAAAATCAGGTATTATGCTAGGTTTTGGAGAAACTGAAGCCGATGTGATTGAGGCAATGCAAGATCTTTATGATGCAGGTGTGCATATCTTGACTTTAGGGCAATATCTACAACCTACCAAAGCACATCATCCCGTGATCGAATGGATTACCCCAGAACAATTTAAACATTATCAGCAAATTGGTCTAAAGATGGGATTCAAATATGTAGAAAGCGGACCTTTGGTACGTTCTTCTTATCATGCAGAAAAACATTTATTTGATATGCAATAATTTTTTTGAACTTTTCAAAGTACACCGACTAACTTAAAGCCTTAGCCATCTCGGTTGGTGACGTTACAATGAAAGAAATCTATCCATTCCCCTTTACAGTAATAACGTTCACGAAAAAACTAAGGCATTGCTAAATATTTCCCATCACCTTGGAAATGTTTTGGATCAATACATTTGCTGGAACAACCGCCATCCCTGTTTCAGCTAATAAATCTCCCGATTTACCATGAAGGTAACAGCCCAAAATAGCAGCCTCTTCGGCTCGATATCCCTGCGCTAAGAGGGCAACCAACATACCCGTAAGCGCATCCCCCATACCTCCACTTGCCATGGCTGGGTTACCGGTAAAATTGACGAGGATCCGACCATTAGGTAAGGCAATAAAGGTATATTGATTTTTCAGCACGATAATCAGTTTGCGTTGCTGGGCTTCCTCCCGAGCTTTCACTACCCGATCATACCAATAACTATGCTCGCCGAACAATCGATCAAACTCCTTCATATGCGGCGTAAGTATACTGTCCGGTGGCAAACGATCAAATAACTGCTGATTCTCCGCTAACACATTTAGCGCGTCAGCATCGATAACCATAGGCATAGCAGGTTTCGCCAAAAGACGCTTCATCAATTCACTGATTTCTTGGCTCTTTCCCAGCCCGGGACCAACGGCCATAGCTGTATATTGCTTAAGAGGTTGATGAAAAAGTGCTTCCCTTGATATGGCCATAACTTCAGGTAAACGTGTATTTAAAGCCGTTAAACCAGTTTTTGGAATGCAGGCACTAGTTAGTCCAGAACCAGTATACAGACAAGCCTCTGCACAAAGCAAAGCCGCCCCCATCGTATCTTCACTCCCAGCAATCAATAAACTATGTCCATAAGTTCCTTTATGGCTAAAGGGACGTCTTTCTTTGTATATGGCGCGAGCATCATTGGATGTTATTTCGTAAAAATCGCTTGCTTGTCTGGCAATAAAATCTTCATTCAGTCCAATATCAACCACATGAAAGCGCTTCATAAAATAGGCTGATTCCGGAAAAAGAAAGTTGATCTTAGGTCGTTGAAATGAGATAACCTCGTGGGCGAACAAAGCAGTCATTGATCTCATTAAATGACCATCGGCTGGCATGCCAGTCGGTATATCTACAGCAATTACCTTTTTCTTCGCTTGGTTTAAGTGCTGAACTACCTTTAACCAAGAGCCAGAAAGGGGTTTGTTTAATCCCGAACCTAGCATAGCATCAATGATAAGGCTTTGTTCTATCATAGGCAATTCATCTTCTTGAGCAAATGATTGAATGCTGATAGGTAAGGTCTCTATACGTGCTAAATTGGTTTTAAAGTCGGCCGACTGTCGCTCATTGTAATGTATAATCCAAATGTGAAGAGCCGAAAACCCTTCTTCATAAAGCTGGCGCGCAATAGCCAAACCATCTCCCCCATTATTGCCTGCTCCACAGCAAATAAGTATAGATTGATCTTTTTTAATCAGCGATAAAGCCAACGATCGTTCTATAAAAGCATGCGCAGCACGTTCCATCAGATCAATAGAAGCTATAGGTTCGTGTGCGATCGTATACGCATCTGCCTCCCGCATTTGAGAAGCCGTTAATAAATTCTGCATAGCGAAAGTTAATAAAAAAAGACTTATTTCTTCCTCATATTGTACAAGTACATTTTAAAAGAAGATTTATTTTAATCACGCGCTATTTGGCAAGGGCTCTTCATTCAGCTTAAAATATCACCTAGGAAATTTGCGATTTGCAAGTTGATGTATTAGCGTTGTAACAAATTTCCAAGCGAAAGTTTTTTTAACATGATCAGTCTATTTCATGTTAAATGCGGTTTCTCGGTTTAGCCGATATGAAACCCAAACCTAAGATAATTTTAGTACCTTTGTAATTCATTTGTGAATGTATTTAGCATATTTAAACTGAGGATAAAATGTCTATCGTTAGGGAAAGTGACTTACCTGGTATAGGTAAAAAATACCAAATTGAAACCGGAGCAGGAGACAATATGGTGGTGGTTATCCACGATGATGGTAATCGCGAATTATACCGTTTGGACGACGAAGAAAATGAGACAAAATGTGTCATGACGTTAAACGATGAGGAATCCCGCCAAGTTGCAGGTATCATCGGTGGTTTGTCCTACAAACCTAAAGCGCTTGAGACAATGGAATTAGCGGTAAATGACCTCGTCATTGAATGGTATAAAGTAGAAGACAAAACCGTCATTAACCAACAAACGATTGGTCAATTAGGTGTACGACAGAAAACCGGCGCTTCCATAATTGCGGCGATAAAAAACGAAGACAGCACCATTAATCCAGGTCCTGATTATTTAATAACACCTGGCACCACACTGGTCATTGCCGGAAAACGTAGTAACATCAAAGCATTAAAAGAGTTATTACGTAGCTATCAAGTTGTTTAACATAAATATAAAACCAATGTGATTGTATGCATACACAAACCCTAATACTAGAAATAGGAATTGCTGTTGGACTAGTAGCTCTAGTTGGTATATTAGCCAATAAACTCCGATTTTCTGTCATACCGTTCTTTATTTTGATCGGCATGGCTTTAGGCGAACATGCACCACAAATTGGTTTGATAGATTTACAATTTACGGAAAGTAAACCCTTTATTGATTTTATGGGCAGATTAGGGGTTCTCTTTCTACTTTTCTATTTGGGTCTAGAATTTTCTGTAGGCCGTTTAATTAAATCCGGAAAATCAATTGTTTCTGGGGGCACGGTATATGTCTTGCTCAATTTCTGTTCTGGGCTACTGGTAGGCTGGCTCATGGACTTACCTTTTGCAGAAATGATGATTTTATGCGGAATTATGACCAGCTCATCAACAGCAATTGTTGCCAAAGTATTAACTGATTTAAAAAGAACAGCCAACCCGGAAACGGAAGTTATTATGGGCATGATCATGTTTGACGATTTGTTCATTGCCATGCATATTTCCTTCTTGTCAGGGTTAGTATTAACAGGCGGGGGATCTTTTTGGACAGTTGCCAGTACCTCCTTATTGGCGTTGGCTTTTATATTGCTTTTCCTAATATTGGGAAGAAAGCTCGTTCCTTATATAGATAAGGTGCTGAATATAAAATCATCTGAAATATTTATCCTCATTATTTTCGCTTTGTTATTTTTAGTAGCCGGTTTTTCAGAAACGATCCATGTAGCGGAAGCGATTGGTGCACTTATGGCTGGATTAGTATTAGCTGATTCACAATATATTAAACGTATCGAGCAATTGGTATCGCCTTATAAAGACTATTTTGGAGCAATGTTTTTTTTCAGTTTTGGCTTATCTATCGATCCTTTCTCCTTAAGTGGCGCCGTAATGTGGGGAGCCATCGCCGCGTTAGTGACTATTATAGGAAATCTTGCTTCTGGATATTTTGCTGCTCGTTTTGCAGGCTTAAAGAAAAAAACCTCATTCGATATTGGATTCACGCTTTCGGCACGTGGAGAATTCTCGATCATCATGGCCAATATTGGTAAAGCAGGTGGACTAAATCCAATTATTCAATCATTTGTTGTCGTTTATGTACTGATTTTGGCTATTATTGCTCCTATTCTGACCAAAGAATCGAGGAATATTTGGCATGGAATTTTTGGAGGGGGACTTTATGCAAAAGATAGACAACCAACGAAAACCTTAGAGGCATTAGAAGCTAAAAGTACTGAAAATATGACTGTCGAAAAGGACAGGCCATAAGTAAGTTTTAGATAATAAGTAAAATGGCACTTTTCATGCATTAGCAGAAGGGCTTACATAAATCCCAATTCTAAACGAGCCTCATCACTCATCATACTTTTATCCCATTTGGGATCAAAGGTAAGCTCCACCAAGGCATTCTTTACGCCTTCTATCTGGGATACTTTTTGCTGCACTTCGTCTAATAATTCTCCGGCAACAGGACAAGCCGGTGCAGTCAACGTCATCACAACTTTCGCTGTACCATCTTCCTTGGTAATAATCTCATAAATCAATCCCAATTCGCAGATATTTACCGGTATCTCTGGGTCAAAAACGGTTTCTAATGTCGCTTTTATTTGATCTGCTATGCCTAATTTATCCAATACAATCATAACCTATACTATTTAAGTATTATCCAACAGCTTGTGAAAGCTCTGCTTTTAAGAATCTAGCCGTTTCACTAGTACTATTTTCTGCCATGTCTTCCGGAGTTCCGCTGAATAAAATATTTCCTCCAGCTGCCCCACCCTCCGGTCCTAAATCAATAATCCAATCAGCCACCTTAATGACATCCAAATTGTGTTCAATGACCAATACCGTATTTCCACGGTCTACCAATCTATTTAGCACACCTAATAATACATTTACATCTTCAAAGTGTAATCCGGTAGTCGGTTCATCTAATATATAAAACGTATTACCTGTATCCTTTTTAGAAAGCTCTGTAGCCAGCTTAACCCGCTGGGCCTCTCCACCAGACAGCGTTACAGAAGATTGTCCTAATGTAATATAGCCTAAACCTACATCCTGAAGCGTTTTAATTTTTCTATAAATTGCTGGAATGGATTCAAAGAAAGGAACCGCTTCATCAATACTCATATCCAGCACATCGCTAATAGATTTACCTTTATACCTCACTTCAAGTGTTTCCCTATTATACCTTTTCCCATTGCAAGCTTCACAAGGGACCTGCACGTCAGGTAAAAAATTCATTTCGATCACTTTCATTCCCGCACCTTGGCAAACTTCGCATCGCCCTCCTTTAACATTAAATGAAAATCTACCCGGCTTATATCCTCTGATTTTAGCCTCCGGAAGCTGAACAAATAAGCTACGAATATCGGAGAACACACCTGTATAGGTTGAAGGATTAGAACGTGGTGTCCTGCCAATAGGAGTCTGATCAATTTCGATTACTTTATCCAAATGTTCCAAACCCGTTATTTTTTTATAAGGCATGGGCGTTTTTTTTGCTCTAAAAAAGTGATGATTCAATATAGGATAAAGCGTCTCCGTTATTAAAGTCGATTTTCCACTTCCCGATACACCGGTAATTGCGATCAACTTTCCTAAAGGAAAGCTAACCGTTAGATTCTTTAAATTATTCCCTTGTGCACCGCTTAACGTGAGGTGAAAGCCATTTCCATCTCTTCGAACCTGAGGCACGCGAATTTCTTTAGTTCCATTAAGATATGCCGCAGTAAGCGTTTTGGCTTGCCTAATCTGTTCCGGTTTACCTTGTGCTACCACTAAACCACCGTTAAGCCCTGCTGCAGGCCCCATATCAACAACATAATCGGATTGTAAAATCATATCCTTATCATGCTCTACCACTAAAATGGAGTTACCAATGTCGCGTAAGTCTTTAAGCGCCTGAATCAAGCGCTCGTTATCCCGTTGATGAAGTCCAATACTTGGTTCGTCTAAGATATACAATACATTAACCAATTGGGAACCTATTTGTGTAGCCAATCTGATCCGTTGTGCTTCTCCCCCTGATAAGGTTCTCGCGGTACGATCTAACGTCAGATAACCAAGCCCTACATCCAATAAAAAGTTTAGCCGGCTAATGATTTCTTTCAAAATTTCTTCGGCAATTACTTTTTGCCGTTCATTCAATCGCTCTCTTAAATTGGAAAACCATGTAACCAGTGAAAAAATATCCATGCTTGCTAGATCATAGATATTTTTATCGGCCACTCTAAAGTGTAATGACTCTTTTTTTAACCGCGCACCTTCACATACCGGACATTTTTTCATCACCCGAAACAGTTCCGCATCATCTCCTTTTCGTTCCGTCTGCTCTTCCAACAATTTAAAAATACCGTCAAAGGTTATTTTATATTCTTTAACATTCCATTTATTATAGGTAACAGGTACCGTTATAAGATCTGGAGCGCCATTGAGTAACAAATCCAATTGTTCAGCAGATAATTTATTCAACGGATCTGCTAATGAAAAATTATATTTTTTAGCAACCGCTTTTAATTGCTGAAAAGTCCAATTGTCTTTATACTCTCCTAAGGGAGCTAAACCTCCCTTAATAATGCTCAATTTTGGATCTGGAATAACCGAATCTTTATCTATTTCAAAAACATAACCTAATCCATCACACTTTTCACAAGCGCCATAAGGCGAATTAAACGAAAATGTATTTGGCTGTGGTTCATCATAAGAGATGCCGCTAGCGGGATCCATTAAATAGCGACTAAAGAAATATTCTTTATTTGCCGCATCGCTCAGCTTAATGATACCTTTTGCCGCTTTCATTGCCTGTTGAATGGATGTCTGCAGACGCTTCGTGTCTTTCTCCGTAACGACCAATCGATCAATGACCATTTCAATATCATGAATCTTATACCGATCAACCTGCATTTTGGGCACGACGTCCATTATTTCTCCATCTACTCTAACTTTGACAAAACCCTGTTTGCGAATTTGTTCAAACAATTCTCGATAATGACCTTTACGGCCTTTAACAAGTGGAGCTAATATATTCACAGGTTGTCCTGCAAACTGTTCCAGTATACGTGAAACAATCTGATCTTCAGACATGCGCTCCATTTTTTTACCGGTAACATAAGAATACGCTTCTCCAATGCGTGCATATAACAATCGTAGAAAATCATAAACCTCCGTAATCGTCCCCACTGTGGAACGCGGGTTCTTACTCGTTGTTTTTTGCTCAATAGCGATAACAGGACTTAATCCGGCGATCTTGTCAACATCCGGTCGCTCCATTCCTCCCATAAATTGCCGGCTATAAGCACTAAAGGTCTCCATATATCTGCGTTGGCCTTCTGCATAAATGGTATCAAAGGCCAAAGAAGATTTTCCACTTCCACTTAAACCGGTTATCACAACTAATTCATTTCTTGGTATCGTAAGATCAATGTTTTTTAAATTATGTACGCGGGCTCCAAATACTTCAAGTTCGCTCTGTTCTCCTAAATCAGGTGTATGCCTACTACTCATATATTTAATAAAAAAATAAAAAATGGAATAAATTTGGATTGCCTTAACTAGATAACATAAACCTTTCTATTTTGGTTTCCCATGTTATCCAAATATGAGCTCTTCTTATCCAAGAAAGGGCTTTCTTTAACAAAACAACTGATCTTGCACGTAACACATTAGAACAGCTAAAGTCTGTTACAAACTTAAGGAATTTGCCTTGATATACAATGCAAAAAGACCACAAGTTTGCTTTCTTTTAAGCCGGATTTATTGCTAGACAGTCATGAGCTCTTGTAGATTCTTGGTGAATACCATTAGGGATAGGTATAAGCCCTTCTTATAGTTTATTGGCACTTTCGTCAGCATCCAGGTTTTCTAAGGCTAACTTAGTATCTTGTTTTTCACCCTTATAACCGTATATAGATGGGTTCTCAATGATCTCCTTCGTCGAAATAAGCTTGTACACGTAATTTGCTGTTTCTTTATTTAGTTTAAGCTTATAATAATCTTCCTGATTTTGATTGCGAATGGATTTTCTGAGGCTACCTCCTCCAGTATTGTAAGCAGCAGCGACTAACGTCCAGTTATTAAAATCAGCATACAAAACTTTTAAATACTTACAGGCAGCTATAGTAGATTTTTTAACATCTAGCCGATCATCAACTTCTGAACCGACCACTAATCCAAAGGCCTTAGCGGTTGCGGGCATGAACTGCCATAGACCAGCAGCTCCACGGTGAGAATTACCTTGAATTAAACCACTTTCTACCAAAGGCAGGTATTTAAAATCTTCGGGAATACCATATTGCTTCAAAATAGGTTCAATAATAGGGAACCAAGCTTTAGCATTCTTGTGGAGCTTATGGGTTTTAAGCCTTTCAAAAGAATGCGCCTTCAACGAACGTGCAACTTTTTGTTCTATCCGCTTATCTCCTATCGGGAGATATTCATTTGCAAAATTCAAGCTTTCAAAAAGCTTACTTTTTTTGCTCTTATTATTTGTTTTATTTGTTGCACTTATTGTACTTGTTGGAATGGTATTTTTAACCTGATGTTTAACAGGTGTACTGTATAAAAACATCTTTGAAAGAACCAAGGTTACCAAAACCACCATGCACGTACATAGGTGTTTTTTTATCATGCTTTACCTTTCTGTTTTGGTTATGCAAAAAAGTGCAGCAAATATAAAAATTATTGAGCTATTTTCCAAATAGTTACAGAAACACTCAACGCAAAGCATCCCTTTGCAGTTAATTGCTGGTTATTACGCCTAAATCAAGATCGCAGACAATACAGCTGTTTTACAGCATCCACTCTTTGAAAATAGCTCAATCAAAATTTACATTATACAGCGAGAACATCACTGTCTCTGTAACTATCCCGTCTTCATCAATACCTTCATTTATAAGGGATATCTATCTCATTCTATTGTTAAAATTCCGTTCTACTTAATATTTATCCCATAAATTTAAGTACTTTTGTCTCCTTATATTTTACGTAAAATTATGCCATTAAGGAACAATAGGAATAGTCGAGATGACAAATCCTTCAAACAACAACGCCCTTACTCCGAAAATAAAAAATCGAATAGAGCAACTAAAAGTGATTGGAATTCGGATAGAGCAGGTCGTTCATTTTCGAATAAAAACGCCTTTTCCAAGAGCGGAACAAATAAAAAAGAATGGAACGACAGCCAAGAAGAGCAAACATTTGCTGACAAGCGAAAAGAACAAAAAAGAACTTACCAAGATAAACCCTTTAACAAAAAATTTTCTGGAGATAAAAAAACAAGGGCAAGTTTCAATCAAGCTTCCAACAAAAAATTTAATCGTGAAAATAACATATCTGAATCTGAGGAAAGAAACAGGCCTAGATCTTATACCAAATTCAGCAAACCAAATCATCCTTATCATAAGCAGCGAGGAAATGCTTTCGCAAAAGATAGAGAGGATGATGGTTTAATTCGCTTAAATCGTTATATAGCTAACTCAGGTGTCTGCTCTCGGAGAAAAGCTGATGAACTTATTTTAGCGGGTGTGGTTACGGTGAATGGTGTAGTAGTCACGGAATTAGGAAGTAAAGTAGACCCTGTAAAAGATGAAGTTCGTTATAATGGCGAAAAGTTGAAGCGTGAAAAAATGATTTACGTGTTGCTTAATAAACCAAAAGATTATATTACGACGACAGAAGATCCTCAAGAAAGACGCACAGTAATGCATTTGGTAGAAAAGGCCTCTAAAGAGCGTATTTATCCCGTTGGACGTTTAGATCGTAACACAACAGGTTTATTATTATTAACCAATGACGGAAACTTAGCCGAAAAACTCTCCCATCCCAGAAATCATATCATGAAAATCTACCATGTGGAATTATCTAAAAATTTAACACAAGGGGATTTTAATAAGATAAGCTATGGCCTAGAACTGGAGGATGGATTTATTAAGCCTGACGACATTAGTTATATTCAGGGAGCAAGTAAAAAAGAGGTAGGCATACAAATTCATAGTGGTAAAAACAGAATCGTTAGACGAATTTTTGAATCTTTAGGATACGATGTTGTTAAATTAGACCGTGTAATATATGCCAATTTGAGCAAAAAAGATTTACCTAGAGGGCGTTGGCGATATTTAGAAGAAAAAGAAATTATTCAACTTAAGCATTTTATAAAATAAGTTAATAACAACGATGAAATTGAACAGGGAGGCCGAATAAGCTTCCCTTTTTTATTGATAGAAAACTTCACCATACCGATATTCCTGATGTAGACTACGGGGCAATCACCCAGGGGTGGGAGAAGGTCTACATGGCCTCCTTGATGGATTTCTTTGAAGGAGAATGAACGGGGGGCTTTGCACGCCGGCCCTTAGGGCTCATGGGGATACTCCTCCAAATAGAACGAGGCCCCTACTGACTTGCAGCGGGGCCTCGGTATAAGGTAAGGCACCGACCTACTCTCCCACGTGTTACCGCAGTACCATCGGCT
>NZ_BAABIQ010000039.1:0-182484 GCF_039542865.1 Olivibacter ginsenosidimutans
AGCCGATGGTACTGCGGTAACACGTGGGAGAGTAGGTCGGTGCCTTACCTTATACCGAGGCCCCGCTGCAAGTCAGTAGGGGCCTCGTTCTATTTGGAGGAGTATACCCATGAGCCTTAAGGGCAGGCGTGCAAAGCCCCCCGTTCATTCTCCTTCAAAGAAATCCATCAAGGAGGCCATGTAGACCTTCTCCCACCCCTGGGTGATTGCCCCGTAGTCTACATCAGGAATATCGGTATGGTGAAGTTCCAAAGATGTTCCTTTCTTATGAGGGTGTAGTTTAATGGTAACAATCGATGCTTCTTCCTGTTCGCCAAAATACCATTGCTGAACTATCTTATTCGAAGGTTGTAGTAATAGGTTCTTGCCTACAATACTTCCACCCCATAACGAGAATTCCGTACCAGGCTCGGTTTTCATAATAGCTTCCTCTCCAGTCCACAAACGGATAGCTTGTTCCATTGTTAAGGCTAAGTAAACTTCCTCTGGGCTGGCGTTAATTGTGAAATATTTTTTGAAGTCTTTCATATTACTTACTCTTAATCAAAGACGAATACCGTGTTCTGATACTAAGAATGTATGTATAAGATAGAAAACTTATTGTAACGTGCTTTCTATAAAATATAGTAATTCTCGATTCGCTTCCTTATAAGCTTCAAACAATGCTTTTTTTGCTGTTAAAGAGCCGCCAATATTAGGTCTGGATACAATATTCGCTATATTGCGTGTAAGCTTTTTGAGATTTTCAGATCTATAATCTTCAATTACTACATTAAATCCCGCAACGGAATTCCATTTGTTTTTTGGTAGCACACCCCAACTAAAATTTTCTTCCGGTTTTCCAATGGCATCCGAGGCATCATTTCCTGATGCGGAGTGATAGGCCGTTATTGCAATTCTAATGGTTACTTTTTGCTTTTCGGCTTGGGTTTTAAACTGATTAGTATCTAAAATATTTATTATTGCGGCAGGGTATGCGGTAGTAATGGTTTGAGCAATGGTTGTAATCAGATCTTCTGATGTGCATTCTACATGAGTAGTGTCGACTATCTTTCTAAAATCAGCGATGACGATATTTATGTTTAATCCCTTAAGTTTATCGTTAACAGGTCCAATTTCTGCATTAGGAGGACACCAAACAAATATTTTTTGAGCAAAAGTGTTAATTGTTAGGAACATCCATATAACAAGTAGAAAAAATTTTTTATTCATATTGGGATTGATAAAAGCTGCTATTAATGTGTTAATGAATATTGGTTAACGGTTTCTCCATTTTTACATAGATAATATTTCCTTTTTTGAACGGCTGTCCCACTTTCGTAAAGCCGTTTTTTTTGTAAAATGGAACTGCCGTATTTCTTGCATGGCACCAAAGCGTAGATATGCTCTCGTTAGCGGTATAGTCCGTTATATATTGTAAAAGCTTAGAACCGTAACCTTGATTTTGATAATTATTTTCAACGGCAAATTTTCGGAATCGGGCCTGTTCGTCGTATAGAAAAAGAGAAACTACCGCAATTAGCGCATTGGAGGTATATAAACCAAAATGAACACCACTATTATCTTCTTTTAGCATAACTGAGTCAAGGTGTTGATTAGGATAAAGTACCTTTTGTCTAAGTCTTCGTGTTACGATCGGTGCTATTTGTTCTATGACGAATTGTTCTTCCATGCCTTGAATTGATCAATTAGAAACAAAAATACACCTTTTTAAACCTTATATCGTATGTATGGTAAGAAATAAATATTTTAGCATAAAATTATAGTGTATGTACAGAGAAGAGTTAAGATATTTATGCATTATGGTTATATTAACATTTCGCTGTTGTAGTTTTATAAGGTTATGAAAGTATTTCGGTTATCCCGTATGTTTTGTCTATTTTTTTTCTCCTTTTATGCAGACGAAGTTCTTGCGCAAAGGGAACGAGATGAATTCCCGACGTTAAAGAATTTTAAAGGACTTCAATTTAAATCATCAGATTCTACCATTTATATGAATTTTAGATTTAGAATGCAAAGTAGAATAGGTGCTTATACTATTGATGGGAATAGTTTAGGTATACGTGAATTTGATGTTCGTGTACGAAGATTGAGAATGCGTGTTGATGGATATTTAACATCGCCGAAATTGTCTTATACTATCCAACTTGCTTTTACGAGAAGTGATCAGGATTTTGACGATACAGGAGTAGCTAATATTGTGAGAGATGCCGTCATATTCTACAATTTTACACCTAACTTTTATGTTGCATTTGGGCTGAATAAATTACCTGGAAATAGACAGCGGGTGAATTCATCTAGTCAGTTACAATTTGCAGATCGCTCTATTGTTAACGCCGCGATGAATATTGATCGAGACTTTGGAATCAAGGCCTACTACCAGAATAAAATAGCAGACAAAGTTGTGTACCATTTAAAAGGAGCTATTACCACTGGAGAAGGAAGAGTTGCCAATAATACGGATGATGGTTTGGCCTATACTGTACGTGGGGAATTATTGCCATTAGGTGCTTTTACCGATGAAGGTGATTATTCTGAAGGCGATCTTATACGAGAACAAAAACCAAAGCTTTCTTTTGGCGTTGGATATAGTAAAAATGTAAGAACGACCAGGAGCGGAGGGCAAATTGGATTTTATCTCGATCAACCTGTGACTTTGCAGACCTATTTTGCAGATGCTATTTTTAAATATGAGGGATGGGCCTATCAGGCCGAATATATCAAACGTTCTACAAATCTCGCATTAACTTATGATGATGAAGGTGATGTAAAATATGTTTTTAATGGGCAAGGGCTTAATCAACAGCTTTCCTACCTTTTTAATAATAATTATGAACTTGCAGCTAGGTATTCTTGGTTATCGCCAAATCAAAATATTCAGCTGTATCAACAAGAAGCAGAAATTGTAGAGCTTGGTGTTACAAAATATATTCATCAGCATCGAATTAAGATGCAGTTGAATGCCAACTATCAAATAGAACAGGGAATGTTTGCTTTGGATAATGAAGGAAATAGATGGGGAGGGGTATTTCAGATAGAGTTAGGAATTTAAAGGAGGGGCAAAGAGCTGATCTCGTTTACCCCCTTTACTGACTATTCTTGTTCTAAGAAAGGATAACGGTAATCCGTTGGTGGATTAAATGATTCTTTAATAGTGCGCGGCGATACCCACCGTAACAAATTAATCATAGATCCTGCTTTATCATTGGTTCCAGACCCTCTAGCGCCACCAAAAGGTTGTTGTCCAACAACGGCTCCCGTGCATTTATCGTTAATATAGAAATTGCCAGCAGCATTTCTTAAAGCATTTGAGGCCTGTTCTATGGCATAACGATCTTGCGCAATAACCGAACCCGTAAGTGCATATACGGAAGTCTGATTTACCAGTTCCAGCGTCTCTTCCCACTTTTCATCTTCATAAACATATATGGTAAGTACTGGTCCGAAAAGTTCTTCCCTCATAGTCACATAATCTGGTTTTTTTGCGAGAATAACTGTTGGATGGATAAAGTATCCCTCACTTTTATCATAATTTCCACCAACAATGATTTCGGCGTCTTCATCTGCTTTCGCCTGATCAATATATCTTGCAAGCTTGTCGAATGATTTTTCGTCGATCACCGCATTGATGAAATTGCCAAAATCTTCAACAGGTCCAACCTTGAAAGAATTGATATCGGTGATCATCGATTCTTTTAAGGTTGACCAGAGCGATTTGGGAACATAGACACGCGATGCCGCGGAACACTTTTGTCCCTGATATTCAAATGCTCCTCGCACAATTGCTGTATTTGCAACGTTAACGTCGGCAGAAGGATGCACCAAAATAAAGTCTTTACCACCTGTTTCGCCTACTATTCGAGGATAGGATTTATACTTATGAATATGGTGACCAATTGTTTTCCAAATTTCCTGAAAAACTGCAGTTGATCCCGTAAAATGAATGCCCGCGAAATCTGGATGACTGAAGATGACATCACCAATATCAGGTCCATGTCCATAGATGAGGTTGATGACGCCTGGAGGAACACCTGCCTCAAGAAAAATCTCCATCAGTAGATGTGCTGCATATATTTGTGTATCTGCGGGTTTCCAAACGACAACATTTCCCATCATTGCTACACAACTTGGTAGATTTCCGGCTATAGCTGTGAAATTAAATGGTGTTAAAGCGAATATAAAACCTTCTAATGGTCTTTGTTCGACTCTATTCCAAACCCCCTCAGGAGATATAGGTGGTTGCTGTGCGTAAATTTCGCTCATGTATTTAACGTTGAAACGTAAGAAGTCGACAATCTCACAAGCGGAATCTATTTCTGCTTGAAAAGCATTTTTTGATTGGCCTAACATGGTAGCCGCATTCAATTTGTAACGATATTTACCTGAAATCAAATCTGCAGCTTTGAGAAAAATTGCCGCTCGATGTTCCCAAGGAAGATTTTCCCAATCGTTTTTTGCCATTAAAGCGGCATGTATTGCGTCTTCAACGTGTTTTTTATTGCCTTTATGGTAATAGCCTAATAGGTGTTTATGGTTATGCGGAGGCCTGAGTTCGCCTTTATCATTTGTCCGTATTTCCTTATTGCCAATGAACATCGGAATATCACTTACATTGGACAGCGCATCTCGTAACGCTTCTTTTAATCGTTCTCGTTCCTTGCTGCCTGGTGCATAAGAATAAGTAGGTTCATTTGCCGGGGTAGGGACATTGAAAAATCCTTTTAACATATACTATTATTTTATGTGTGAATAAGGCAAAGTTACCAAAAGCATGATTGCGATGCAATTGAAATCGGTATTTATGCTGCTATTTATTACCTTTGTTACTTGGATTTTTTTTGTAAATGAAACAATTACGCCTTTTACTTTTACCATTTTCCTGGCTATATGGGGCGGTTTTATTTATTCGACATTTTTTGTATGATAAAGGTTTTTTGAAAAGTACTTCGTTTAATAAACCGGTTATTGTTATTGGTAACCTAATTATCGGTGGTGCAGGAAAGAGTCCCATGACTGAATATTTAATACGCCGCTTATCTGACCACTACCATTTGGCCACGCTTAGTAGGGGATATGGAAGAAAAACTAAAGGTTTTATAAAAGTTGACACTGGAAGTACTGCGGAGGAGGTGGGAGATGAACCCTTGCAATTCAAAAAGAAGTTCCCCGATATTACTGTTGCAGATTGTGAAGATCGCGTTAAAGGTTTAAAAAATTTGTTACCACATCATGATTTATGTTTATTAGACGATGCTTTCCAACACCGGGCCCTACGGGCAGGGCTAGCTATTTTGTTGTTTGATTTTAGTAGTTTAAAGAAGTGGAAATTTTTAATACCAGCGGGAAATTATAGAGACCTATTCTCTAGGAGATATCATGCTGATATTTTGGTAGTTACCAAGTCTCCAGAAGTAATGAGCGATAGAGATAGAGAAGAAGCAATGCGAGCATTAAGGTTAAAGAAGCCTATACCCGTTTTTTTTTCGTTTATTCATTATAGTAAATATATATATACATTGAGCGGCGAAAGGCTGACTATTCCCATCGGAGCGACATTTTTGGTAATTGTGGGTATAGCTAACCCTACATCATTTATTGATTATTTGCGTTCTGTTGGTAAAGTTTCGAAAGTTTTAACTTATAGGGATCACTACAGGTACGTAGAAAGCGATGTGGATAAAATAAAAAAAAATTGGTTGATGCTTGGTGCAGACACGATTATTATTACTACTGAAAAAGATGCCATGCGTTTAAACGACCCATCTTTAGGGCTAGTATTGGAAGGTTTGCCAATCTATTATCTTCCGATTGAAATTGCTTTCCACCATGAGGTAAAGAAGATGCATTTTGATGCTGTATTGACAGAAAAGTTGAGGAAGCTATCGAAATAATTAAATTTAAGTTTTCAAAAGAGAAACTATGTATAGATCATTAGGTGAAACGGTTAATTACATACAACAAAGAACGGCTATGTTTGGACCGGAAGTGGGGATTATTTTAGGTACAGGATTGGGAGGCTTGGTGAGTGAAATGCAAGTAGAATATCAATTAATGTATACCCATATCCCTAATTTTCCAGTTTCGACGCTGGAATTTCATTCAGGAAAACTGATTTTTGGAACATTAAATAATAAGCGAGTAGTAGCTATGCAGGGAAGGCTGCATTATTATGAAGGATATAGTATGCAGGAAATAACCTTTCCTGTTCGTGTGCTTAAGTTGTTAGGTATAAAACAATTGTTTGTTTCTAATGCTTCTGGTTCATTAAATCCAACAATAAAAAAGGGTGATTTGGTTATTATTCGTGACCATATTAGTTTACTACCAGAAAGTCCGTTACGAGGTCCAAATAATGATGATTTAGGACCACGCTTTCCGGATATGAGCCAACCTTATCATAAAGAATTAATTAGTAAAGCACTTAAGATTGCAGAAGAACATAACATTCGAGCACATTCCGGCGTTTATGTCTCAGCGCCGGGTCCTAATTTAGAAACAAAGGCAGAATATAAATATATGCGCCTAATTGGGGGAGATGTTGTTGGTATGAGTACGGTACCAGAAGTTATTGTTGCTAATCATATGGGATTACCTGTGTTTGCTGTTTCAGTAGTTACGGATGAAGGGTTTCATGAAGCATTGGAACCTGTTTCTATCGATGACATTCTCGCAGTTGCTAAGATAGCGGAACCAAAAATGACTGCAATTTTAAAAGAATTAATAGTCTTGTCCTGATGATTAAGCGATTGCATTTTTTTCTTATTTTATTTTTTACTTGTTGCATTAGTGTACATGTTTTAGCCCAAGAACAGGAGGAGTGGGGTACGGATTTAGACTCTTTACGGGACGCTCAGGATGCGCAAGAAGACTCTATCATTTATAATGCATCTTATATTCGATATACCACGCTTGAAAACCTTAAATTAGGCACTTATACACTGCCATTAGATACCACCTTGCGGGGATTCCAATACTATAATCCGCAAACAAATCCCAGAAATCCAAGTATGAATACGGGGAATTATGGCTTGGCTACACGGGATATGCTCTTTATACCATCAACTGAAATTGGTTTCAGAACGGGCTTTAATGCGTTGAGCCGTTATGTATTAAATCCTGATTCTTTGCATTATTATAGAGCTAGGGCGCCTTATTCGGAGTTGTATTTCGTTACAGGAGATCAGGTGTTTAGCGCAAAAATAGGACAAAATATTAAACCCAATTGGAGTATAGGAGCGAATTTTAACGCATCACTCGCTCGTGGATTTTATACCAATCAGCGTTATAACGATATCCAACCGGCAATTTATACTTGGTATGAATCTACCAATCATCGCTACAATTTACTGGCAAATTTAGTATTTAACACACTCGTAGCAACCGAAAATGGTTCTATTTTAAATGATTCTATATTTACTGCTCCTTCAGAAAATTCGAATTTGGAAGCTCAGGTGACGCGACTAAGACAACAACGGGAGACTAGACCAAGGAACACGTGGAATGATCATACATTCTTCATCAGACAAAGTATGTTTATTGGTCGACTGGATACGATCAATAAAGACAAACCTGATCAGCAGATATTATCTACTAATTCGATCGCTCATAGTTTGCGTATAAATCGAAAGAAATTTAAATTTTATAAAAGTGAACCTGATCCATATGGCGCTTTTCCGCTTGGCGGAACAGACCTAACTAATGACTCGACTGTTTTGACGACTATCACTAATGATTTTGTATACAGCTTCTCGTTACGAGGGAAATCTACTTCTTTTATTAAAAATGAGGTAAAATTGGATTTGGGATTACAACACGATTTGCTTTTTTATAAACAGGGAAGAGATTCTTTAACAGTGGAAGATGCAGACTCTACGAGAACCTATCGGAAAATGACCTTCCAAAATATTACGTTAAAAGCAGGACTGAGTTATCGGTTTAGTGATCGGGTAAATATAACAACCGATTTTAGACAAATTGTGACAGGACGTAACTTTGGTGATTTTCATTATGGCGCGCAGGCTAATCTACTATACAATAATACGGTTGGCCGGTTGATTTTAGCGGGGTATTTCCAGAATCAGTCGCCCGAGTACAATTTCGAATATATGAATTATACTTATCATAAGTGGGGGAATGATGATCTCAATAAAATAAAAACAACCAGTCTATCTGCTACGTATGAAAATCCGAGGTTTAAGTTTTTGGCTAAAGCAGAATATTACCTGATTGATAATTATACCTATTATAAGGAGGTAGATAATCCTCGTCACGATAGTAGGCTTTTTAGAGTGTTGGAGGTTGCACAAAATGGATCACCAATAAACATGTTAAAATTTACTTTAGGCAAGGATTTTACGTTTTTTAAGAAGTGGCATCTTGATAACTATATCGTTTACCAAAAATCTGATTATCATGATGTACTCATGACGCCTGAGTTCTACACTTGGCACAGTATCTATTATAATACGATTTTGGTGAAGGTAATTAATCTTAATATAGGCTTTGATGTACGCTTCAATACGCCTTACTTGGCTCCTGCTTATGCGATTGATATAGGTCAATTTTATCAACCGTATTATGGCGGGGTAGATGTTGAAGGAAATGAAGTAAAGCCAGTAGAATTTTCAACATATCCCATTGTAGATGCATGGGCAACAGCAACCCTAAAGCGTACTAATTTCTTTTTACGGTACGACTATGCTAACCAAGGTTTGTTTTCTAAAGGTTATTATACAGTGCGTAGATATCCTATGGCTCCGGCAGGTTTGCGTTTTGGATTAAGCTGGAAATTTTATGATTAAGCGTTCCTAACTGTTGATCTCGCTTTATTTCTTTTTTGCTTTAAAGCGTAATAGCAAATGTGTACCTTTGCCGGTCAATACGAAGATTATGAGTAAAGCAATTATAAAAACAGAAAAAGGGGATATGACGGTGCAATTTTACGATAAAGATGCACCGAGGCATGTCGAAAATTTTATAAAATTAGCTAAATCAGGGTTTTACGATGGTACAATTTTTCACCGTGTTATACCTGATTTTGTGATTCAGGGAGGAGATCCAACAGGTACTGGCGCAGGTGGACCAGGATATTCGATAGATTGTGAATTAGATGGCGATAATCAATATCACGATAGAGGTGTATTGTCTATGGCTCATCGCGGTAGGAATACAGGTGGATCACAATTTTTTATCTGCCATAGCAGAACAAATACTGCACATTTGGATCGTCATCATACCTGTTTTGGAAAAGTCGTGGAGAATTTAGATGTAGTAGACGACATTCGCCAAGGAGATAAAATTATCAGCATTGAAGTTGTTGAAGAGCAATAAATAGCGTACTAATTGTTTCAAAAAGATTGTAAATGAATTTAAGAGGGATAGTTTCTGTAACGGGAAAACCTGGACTGTTTAAATTAATTGGTCAAAATAAAACAGGTTTCATCTTAGAAAGTCTGGATGAAAAACGAGTAAAAATAGTAGTTAACTTGTCAACAGCAAAAATGGCGTCTCTGGAAGATATTACAATTTTCGGACTTGATGACGATATCAAGCTTTCGGATATTTTGGAGCGGATGAAGGGAGTAGCTGCTTTACCAGATGTTAAAAAAGATAATGGAGATAAGTTACGATCTTTTTTTAAGGAGGTGGCTCCAAGTCATGATGAAGATCGAGTTTATACGTCGGATATAAAAAAAATTATTAATTGGTTTGGGATATTAAATGGATTTCCCTTATTTGATGAGGAAGCTCCAGTGAACGAAGATGCCGTTACTGAGCAGATAACAGAAAATAAAGATTTAGCAGCAGAAGGGGCTAAATAATAAACATTTGGTCGCTTCTATTATACTGTATTATAAAAAAGATGCCTTTCGAAAGGCATCTTTTTTATAATACAAAAATAATGAATGCCATTAAAGCAATACCAATTAAAATCATCAGCCACATGCGCTGATTTTCTTTTGCAGTGTTTATGCCTTTATATTGATATTTTCTAGTTCCCGGTAACTTCATGATACTCACTCCTTTTCTTTATAAATGGAAAACAAACCCGTTGTTATCGTTTTGATGAATTTTTTTTGAAAATTCCATAAAAAGCTATTGCGTTATTCATTATGATATGGTTCTCCTCTTAAGATACTAAAAGCTCTGTATAGTTGCTCAACAAAAAATAGGCGAATCATTTGATGGGAAAACGTCATTGATGACAAGGAAAGCTTACTTTGAGCACGATTAAGTATGGCTTGATCGAAACCATAAGGTCCGCCAATAATAAATACTAAATGCTGTATGCTATTTAATAAGTATTGATTAAGCTGCTTAGCAAAGTCGACCGATCGATAGGCTTTACCCCATTCGTCTAACAGAATTACGGTGTCTGTAGCATCAATCTGTTTTAATATTTGTTGGGCTTCTTTCAGTTTTTGTTGTTCAATCGTAATATTTTTATTGTTTTTTATATCCGGCAATAAAACCATATTAAAGTTAATGTAATGTTTTAATCGGTTAAGGTATTTATTAATTCCGGTTTCCAGGTATGTTTCATCTGTTTTCCCGATGCATATCAAGGTAATTTTCATTATTTATTTGTTTTTATAATGCCCTCTACGGTTCTAAAAGTGATCAAGTATGCCTGAACTATCTTGATTTCTATTCTTGTTTGAGCGATAATTGATGCAGTTTCATTTATATAAAACGTTAATTTTCGGTTTTATTTGCAAAGATGCATACTATAAAGGTAAAAAAGTCGTTTATTTTTTAACTTTACAGAAAAATAATTACACTGAGATCCGTCTTTTAGGCATCTTGTTATGTTTTACATCAAATTACCCTATTTTAAACATGTTTTCATTATGAAAAAGATTTTACTGCTAACGTTTCCGTTTTTATTACTAAGTATTTATTTGCAAGCACAAGAGACTAGCCCAGATTCAACCTGGAAAATTCATGGAGAGAATACTTTCCTGATTAACCAAAGCACCTTTTCAAATTGGGCAGCAGGTGGTGTTAATGCGTTATCTGCAAATTTGGTTCTGAATTACGATTTTAATTATAAAAAGAACAAATGGAGCTGGGATAATAAAGTGATAGGTGCTTATGGTTTGACAAAGCAAAAGGATTTGGGATGGCGCAAGAATGATGACCGTATTTTGTTGAATAGTTTATTAGGCTATCAAGCTGCACCGAAATGGTTATATACCTTTTTTCTGAATTTTAATAGCCAGTTCTCGAACGGATACAATTATAAATCTGACGGTACAAGAGGTGATTTAATTTCGGGAGGTCTTTCTCCTGCTTATTTAAGCTTTGGCCCGGGTATTGCATTTAAAGAATCAGATAATTTCCGGTTCAATTTGTCGCCAGCTGCACCTCGTTTTGTTTTTGTAACCAATGAAGATTTAGCGACAAGTTATGGAATTGATGAAGGAAAGAAAAGCCGTTTTGAATTCGGTGCTTCCTTTGATGCTTACTATCGTAAGAATATTATGGAGAATATTGGTATAGAAAATATTTTACGTCTATATTCAAATTATTTAGAAGATCCAAAGAATGTAGATGTAGATTATACCTTAAATCTATTTATGAAAGTAAATAAATTCGTTTCTGTCAATGCCGGCGTGCAAATGATTTATGATGATAATACTATTCTTACAAAAGAAAAAGATGGTCAAACATATGATGGAAAGGGCTTACAAGTGAAGCAGATTTTTGGCGCAGGCTTTACCTATAAATTTTAAGTTCTAATCACGAATACGTATAACAAATTTTTATCCCGGTGCTGTTGATTACAGTTCGGGATTTTTTATTCCATTTATCAATAAATTCAATTTTAAGCCCTATATTAGGGAATTATGAGTTCGCCTATTAATCCTTTTTATCAAGAGAAAGTTCAGTTAACGCAAAATAAAATTGCTGCTCTTCATCGTGAGATTAATCGACTCTCTTTTGCAAGACTTGCTTTGATACTTGTAGGTGGAGCGGCTGTGTTTAAAATAGTGCAGTCTGAGCACGTTTGGTTAACATTACTATCGTTTTTTTTTGTGTTGCTTGCTTTCGTTTGGTTGGTCGCTAGGCAAAGTAAGCGAACGAAAGCCAAGAAGAATGCAGAAGATGACCTAATGGTGCTTGAAAACGAGATTAATTGTTTAGCTGGCAAACCGAGTATTTACCATGACGGTTCTGATTTTGTTGATGATAGGCATGTTTATACTAGCGATTTAGATGTCTTTGGAACCAACTCTATTTACCATAAAATTAATCGTGCAACAACAGTGGGTGGAAGAAATGTGCTGGCCAACTGGTTATCCGCACCGGCAACCAGACAGCAAATTCTTGATCGCCAGCTTACAGCGCAAGAGCTAGAGCAGGATCCTTCTTGGTGTTTAGATTTTTTAGCCCGATTGATTTTCTCTTTGAAAGAAAAGACGGATTTTAAGGACGTGTTAATTGGCTATTTAACAAAGCCATATACCGATTTTGGAAAAAATTGGTTGCGCTTTTATACGAAAATAGCTCCTTATATGTTGGGAATAGCTGCTATCTTATCAATTCTTTATGGAAGTTGGTACACGCATATAACCTTGTTTTTGTTTATATTTAATATTTTGCTGACTATGGCTTATGCAGGGAAAGTTACGCTAGTAGCTACCGGTATGGGACGAATGGGGAACCTTTTAGAACGCTTTGGCGATGTGTTTGAGCGCATTGAAACTAAAAAATGGCAGACCAATTTGATGAAAAATAGTCTTCTAGCAAAGGATGAAGGAGAAGGCCATGCACCGGTATCGCAAAGTATTCGCAAACTTGGCTCTTTGATTAACAAGTTGGACTATCGCTTGAACATTTTTGTAGCCTCTTTTTTAAATGGAGTCTTGTTATGGGATTTTAAACAAGTTTTTGCTATTTTGGATTGGCGGAAAAATCATCACTACCAGATGGCTCAATTATTTGACGAGTTAGCTAATGTAGAGGCATTGATAAGTTTCGCTTTTATAAGAATAAATGACCCTTCGTGGACTTACCCCCGGATCTTGGCAACAGATAATCATGTATTACAAATGGGTCGTGTCAAACATCCTCTTATCTATAAGGCCAATGCTGTACCCAATGATTACCGGTTAGAAGAATACCATTTAGCGCTAATTACGGGTTCCAATATGGCAGGAAAGAGTACTTTTTTGCGAACGATTGGCATCAATATCGTGTTAGCACTTGGTGGTGCACCTGTCTGTGCTGAATATTTTGAACTTTCGGTAATGCAAATCGTTACGTATATGCGTATAAGGGATTCGCTTAATGAGAGCACGTCCACTTTTAAAGCAGAGTTAGATCGTTTGGATATGATTCTAAAGCTAGTAGCTAAACAGCCCAATGCATTTTTCTTAGTCGATGAAATGTTAAGAGGAACCAATTCCGTTGATAAGTATTTAGGTTCTAAAGCGGTTATAGAAAAACTGATCAGCGACAAAGGTGTAGGCATGGTCGCAACCCACGATCTGCAATTGGCGAAGTTGGAAGAAACTTACCCAGATTATTTAGCAAACTATCATTTTGATATACAAGTGATCGATGGAGAAATGGTTTTTGATTATAAATTAAAAAAGGGTGCCTGTAAAATATTTAATGCCTCTATGCTGCTTAAAAGGATTGGTATCGACATTTCGTTTTAGTTATTGTGTGTAACTCACACATTGTGCAAAACTTCAGTTAACTCTCGATGCTCTCAAAGATTATCTTTGCGATAGGGTCAAGGATGTGTTCTTTGAAGTGCTTATTTAGCTGCTGTTATTGTTAATGAGGTTCCAAAAGCATTAGCTTTGTCCGGTTCGCAGTTGTTTCTCTTGTTAATAGAACGTTTTTACAAAGACGGATACCAATGTTCGATTCTGCTAAATAAGCTCATTAAGTTCTATTCATACAGACGGTTTCATTCATAGTAAGATTGACCGTGTAGATAAAATCTTTTTTTAAATGCCTATCATAAATGCAAGACTATGAGCCAAGAAAATGAAGTATTGTTAAGAGAAAATAAAGACCGGTTTGTAATTCTTCCTATTAATTATCCGGCAATATGGGATATGTACAAAAAGCATGAAGCTAGTTTTTGGACGGCCGAAGAGATTGATCTATCGGGTGATTTAAAAGATTGGGCCAACCTAAATGATGGAGAGCGTCATTTTATATCGCATGTCCTTGCTTTTTTTGCCGCGAGCGATGGAATTGTAAATGAAAATTTGGCAATTAATTTCATGAGCGAAGTACAATTACCAGAGGCACGAAGCTTTTATGGATTTCAGATTGCGATGGAGAATATCCATTCAGAAACATACGCGCTGTTAATTGACACGTACGTGAAGGATCCAGTGGAAAAGGATAGATTATTTCATGCAATAGAAACAGTTCCTTGTGTAAAGAAGAAAGCAGAATGGGCTTTAAGATGGATAGAGAATGGCTCTTTTGCTGAACGGTTGGTCGCTTTTGCAGCTGTTGAAGGGATTTTCTTTTCTGGAAGTTTCTGTTCTATTTTTTGGCTTAAAAAGCGGGGATTGATGCCCGGCTTAACCTTTAGCAACGAATTGATATCAAGAGACGAAGGTTTACATTGCGAATTTGCCTGTTTACTGTATAGTATGTTGGAAGAGAAACTTTCGAAAGATCGTGTGGAGGAAATCATTATAGATGCCGTTGAAATAGAGAAGGAATTTATTACCGATGCCTTACCGGTGAAGCTTATAGGAATGAATGCCGATCTCATGAAACAATACATCGAATTTGTAGCCGATAGATGGTTGGTGGAATTAGGGAACAATAAATATTATAACGCGGCAAATCCATTTGATTTTATGGAGTTGATATCCTTGCAAGGCAAAACCAATTTCTTTGAAAAACGTGTGGGTGATTATCAAAAAAGTGGTGTGACTGGTGAAAAAGGAAAGGCAAGTTTTTCGTTAGACGAAGATTTTTAAGAAGGTAAGGCATAGGGTGTAAGGTATAAGGCACAAAGCTGATTACTAAATTTGAAAGCTGATAGCTAAATAAGGAGGAAAAATATGTATGTAATTAAACGAGATGGGCGCTCCGAGTCCGTAAAATTTGATAAGATAACGGCACGCATAGAGAAGCTATGTTATGGTCTAAATCCGGATTTGGTAGACCCTATAGATGTAGCGCGAAAGGTGATAGAGGGTTTATATGATGGTGTTACGACTTCCGAACTGGATAATTTGGCTGCAGAAACAGCAGCTTCCTTAACTACGAAGCATCCAGATTATGCTTTATTGGCCTCAAGAATTGCCGTCTCGAACTTACATAAAAATACAGTTAAGTCTTTTTCGGAAACCATGGCACGCTTATACCACTATATCGATCCGAAAACGGGTAAACCTGCTCCATTGATAGCAGACGATGTTTATGACGTGATACAAGCAAATGCTATCGAGTTGGATAGCCATATCATTTATGATCGCGATTTCAGTTTCGACTATTTTGGATTTAAGACGCTGGAAAAATCATATTTGTTAAAGCTAAACGGAAAGATTGCTGAAAGACCTCAACATTTGTTCATGCGGGTAGCCGTAGGGATTCATAAACATGACATTGAAAGCGTCATGAAAACCTATGATCTGTTGAGTGAGCGCTGGTTTACACATGCAACACCTACGTTATTTAATGCAGGAACTCCCAAGCCTCAAATGTCATCTTGTTTTTTGTTAACGATGAAAGATGACAGTATAGAAGGAATATATGACACCTTAAAGCAAACTGCTAAAATATCTCAAAGCGCAGGAGGGATAGGTCTGAGTATACATAATGTACGAGCTACAGGAGCTTATATCAGCGGTACCAATGGTACAAGTAATGGTATTATTCCAATGCTAAGGGTATTTAACGATACCGCAAGGTATGTGGATCAAGGGGGTGGCAAAAGGAAGGGAGCCTTTGCGGTTTATTTGGAGCCATGGCATGCTGATGTTTATGACTTCATTGAATTGCGGAAAAATCATGGTAAGGAGGAGTTGCGAGCACGTGATTTATTTTTGGCGCTCTGGGTGCCCGATTTGTTCATGAAACGTGTAGAAGCAAATAGCGACTGGAGTTTATTCTCGCCTGATGAAGCTCCAGGACTATCGGAATGCCATGGCGAAGCTTTTGAAAAACTATATGAACAATACGAAAACGAAGGAAGAGCACGGAAAACCGTAAAGGCTCAAGATCTGTGGTTTGCGATTTTGGATGCGCAAATAGAAACAGGGACTCCTTACTTGCTTTATAAGGATGCTGCAAATGGAAAATCAAATCAGCAAAACCTGGGTACGATCAAAAGCTCTAACTTATGTACAGAAATTATCGAATACACGTCGGCAGATGAGGTGGCGGTTTGTAACTTGGCTTCACTCGCCTTACCGCGTTATGTGGATAACGGTCAATTCGACCATCAAAAGCTATTTGATATTACTTACCAAGTGACGATTAATCTCAATCGTATCATTGATAATAACTATTACCCGGTAGAAGAAGCTCGCAATTCTAACTTACGTCATCGCCCTGTAGGCTTAGGTGTACAGGGATTGGCTGATACGTTTATATTACTGCGCATGCCTTTTGAAAGCGATGAAGCGAAGCAGCTTAACAAGGATATCTTCGAAACCATTTATTTTGCAGCCATGACCGCCTCGAAAGATTTGGCGATAAAAGAAGGGCCTTACGAAAGCTTCAAGGGATCGCCTCTTTCACAAGGCAAATTCCAATTTGATTTATGGAATGTTAAGCCCGATAGCGGTAGGTGGGATTGGGAAGGCTTACGAAAAGAGATTAAGAAGCATGGTGTACGGAATTCGCTATTAGTTGCACCTATGCCAACAGCGTCTACTTCTCAAATATTGGGAAACAATGAATGTTTTGAACCATATACGTCTAATATTTATACGAGAAGGGTACTCAGTGGTGAATTTGTTATCGTAAATAAGCATTTATTACGAGATCTTGTAGAACTCGGCTTATGGAATAATGACATGAAAAACCGTATTATAGCAGCAAATGGTTCTATTCAGGATATTGATGAAATTCCAGCAGATATTAAGGCGTTATATAAGACCGTATGGGAGATAAAAATGCGTAATATTATTGATATGGCAGCAGATCGCGGAGCGTTTATTTGCCAATCGCAGTCGCTTAATCTGTTTGTGAATGCACCGAATACGGCCAAGCTTACTTCTATGCATTTTTATGCGTGGAAGAAAGGGCTTAAAACAGGTATGTATTATTTAAGAACACAAGCGGCTACGCAGGCAGTGAAATTTACGGTAGAAAACCAAGCCGGTAAAAATATGGAACCGGTAATCCCAGCTAAGATTGAATCTGTTGCCGATGATATTCCAACAGGCGCTGTATGTTCAATGGAAGACGGATGTGTTTCCTGCGGTTCATAAAGCCGTATCTACTTAATATAATAAGAAGTCTCCTGAAGCTTAACGTTTTAGGAGACTTTTGTTTTTCTTAAGCTCATTGCAAAGGAGCGCAATTTTGATTAATTTTGTACTGCTTTGAATCCCTCATATATCAAACATGAAATCATTTCCTGCGAACGTTGTGGAACAGCGATAGAATGCCGGGCAAATTCGTACACCAAATGTCAATGCAGTGTTGTGGAGCTTTCCATTAATGAAATGCAATATATCAGCGAGACATTCGATAGTTGTTTATGTGCAAATTGTTTGATGGAGCTAAAGCAGGAATACCAGCATCAACAAGAACACACTTTACATGACATTAGAAGAGCAGATTAAAAAATCAGAAACAAGTATATTTAAGGCCGTATTTCCGAATACAACCAATCATTATGATACATTATATGGTGGAACGGCTATGGCATTAATGGATGAAGTGGCTTTTATAACCGGAACACGATTCTGTCGTAAGCGATTGGTAACGGTTTCTTCAGACCGGATTGATTTTACAAAACCTATTCCTGCCGGAACCATTGTTGAATTGATAGGAAAAGTAGAACATGTGGGACGAACGAGCTTGAAAATAGGAGTGGAGATCTATGTCGAGCAAATGTATGAAGAGTTCCGCGAATTAGCTATAAAAGGAACGTTTACATTCGTAGCAATTGACGAGCATAAACATCCTGTCCCCGTATTGGACTAGTTGTTTTTGTCAAAAAAACTTGTTTAACAAAGAGGATAAAGATCTTTCAATTCTTCTTCAGTGAACATTCGTGAACGGATAATAAAACCTACGTCCAGTGTGCTTTCTAGCGAAAAGGAAGCACCTCTTCCGTCTACTACGTCTAAGGTTAGCTGTGTATGTTTCCAGTATTCAAATTGATCATGCGCCATATAAAATTTGCAGCCAGCTATTTCACCTAGGCATACGTCATGCTCTCCAACTAAAAAACCGCCTTCTTCGAAACAATGTGGATAAGAACCTTCACAGCAACCCCCACTTTGGTGAAACATAAGCTTACCATATTCTTTTTGTAGCTGCTCAATTACTTCTTGGGCTTTATCGGTAATTAAAACACGTGGTGTCATAGTTAATTTTTTGACATTGAGGATAAGGTACAAACCTTATCCTCTGTAATGGACTCTAAATTTGGAATTAAAAGAAACCTAGCTTCTGCTTACTGTAAGAAATGAGCATGTTTTTGGTTTGCCGATAATGGTCGAGCATCATTTTGTGGTTTTCCCTACCAAAACCTGATTTTTTATAACCGCCAAATGGCGCATGTGCCGGATAGCTATGGTACTGGTTAACCCAAACACGTCCTGCTTGTATGGCCCGTGGTACCTGGTATAGTTCGTGGGCATCACGTGTCCAGACGCCGGCTCCTAAACCATAAAGCGTATCATTTGCAATTTCAATGGCTTCTTCTACTGTTTTAAACGTGGTTACGCAGACTACCGGGCCAAATATCTCTTCTTGGAAAATACGCATTTTATTATGGCCTTTAAATATCGTGGGTTGAATGTAATATCCAGTATCTAATTCATCTCCGAGCTGATTGACTTCTCCACCTAACAATACTTCAGCTCCTTCGCTTTTTCCAATATCCAAGTAAGATTTTATTTTTTCAAATTGCTCATTAGACGCCTGTGCGCCCATCATGCTTTCGGTATCAAGTGGATGCCCGGTTTTTATGGCCTTAGTGCGTTCAATAATGCGTGGCATCAGCGTATCATAAATATCTTCTTGAATGAGTATTCTTGACGGACAAGTACAAACCTCGCCTTGATTCAACGCAAATAATACGGCTCCTTCGATAGCCTTATCAAAATAATCATCGTTAGTTTCAGCAACAGATTTAAAGAAAATATTTGGAGATTTACCACCTAATTCCATGGTTGAAGGAATAATGTTTTCAGCAGCATATTGCATGATCAACCTTCCGGATGTTGTACTTCCCGTGAATGCGACTTTTGCTATTCTAGGGGATGATGCAAGAGGTTTTCCGACCTCGATACCATATCCATTTAAAATATTAACGACGCCTGGAGGGATGATGTCTCCGATGAGCTCCATCAATACCATAATAGATGCTGGCGTTTGCTCTGCTGGTTTAACTACGGTACAACAACCTGCAGCAAGGGCAGGGGCAATTTTCCAGGTAGCCATTAATAGTGGGAAATTCCATGGAATAATTTGACCCACCACACCTATGGGCTCATGGAGGTTGATACTTACCGTATTTTCATCATGCTCGGAAATTGTACCTTCATCTGCCCGAATCGCGGCGGCAAAGTATCTAAAATGGTCTACTACCAAAGGTAAGTCGGCATTCAGGGTTTCTCTTACGGCCTTTCCATTATCTACAGTTTCTACTGCTGCAAGATAGGCTAAATTATCTTCAATTTTTTGGGCAACTTTTAACAGGATGTTGCTCCTTTCAGTAGCGGATGTTTTGCTCCATTTCTTGAAGGCTCGATGTGCTGCATCCAGTGCTAATTCAACATCTTCTTTACTGGAACGAGCGGCACGGGTAAAAACTTTGCCATCAATTGGTGATACATTGTCAAAATATTTTCCATTAATGGGCGGAACAAATTTACCATCGATGAAATTATCGTAGTGCTCCTTAAATGTTGGTCTTTCAATGCGTGCCATAAGCTTTAATTTAAATAGTTATCTATTAATCAGTCAGACAAAATCAAATTTAGTGGATGCAAACGTGCGGCTTTTGCACGATCCTCCCATAATATTGAACAATCGTATCGGCGGCTATTTGGACATAGTGTTACATTTGCAATCCATTTAGGAAATATGTAAGTTTGATACTGCACCCAATTATAATGCTATGGAAAAAAAACAAGCATTAATACCTATGCGCCTTAGTACTGAGCGCGAATTAAGAGCCATTGTGGAGAATAGAAGAGCATATACCTTAAATAATTGCGAGCTAAATGTATTCGAAACATATGAGGTGAGCAGCCAGGTATCTTTGAAATTTGACGACCTTGTAATTACCAATATGCTTCGTGGAAAAAAGGTTATGCACCTTTTTAATCAACCGGGATTTGACTATCTTCCTGGGGAAACCGTAATCGTTCCGCCTAACATCCAAATGCTGATAGATTTTCCAAATGCAAGCTTAGCACAACCTACACAATGTACAGCTTTGGCAATTGATCGGCAGCAAATTACCAATACTATAGATTATCTTAATGAAAATCATCCTCTTGATGGTCAGAAGCTTTGGCATCTAGATTTCGACAATTACCATTTTATTAATAATGTAGATTTATCTGCTTCTATAAATAAGCTGATTGCTATTGGGACCAGCAACGAAATTCATAAAGATGTTCTTGCCGACCTTACCTTGAAAGAATTGTTAATTCGGATCATGCAGACACAGCATTTAACATTTCTTGAAAAGGAGGATAACCTTGCTATTAACGGACGAATGGAACAAGTGGTGCATTATATAAAAAACCATCTCGCCGAAAGGCTGCATATAGAAGATTTGTGTAAGAAAATAGGCATGAGTAAGTCTGTCTTCTTTCGGATATTCAAACGTGAGTTGGGTATAAGTCCGGTTGAATTTGTCATTCGCGAACGGATTCGTTTAGCGAAGAAATACCTAGCTAACCCGAATAGTTCTATCAAAGAAGCCTGTTTCGCCGCGGGATTCAATAGTTTGAATTATTTTAATAGGATGTTTAAGAAGCATGAGGGGATTACACCTGGCGTATATCAGACGATTAGTTGATGTGATAGTTGTTAATCACCAATTTAATTTCAAAGTTTTACGGAATATACTATTTTTAGCGTTTGAAATTTTAACCAAGACAAAGAATGAAATTACTTGACGGAAAAACGGCGCTCGTAACGGGTGCTTCTAAAGGTATAGGAAAAAAGATTGCGGAGAAATTTGCAGAACAAGGGGCAAACGTAGCGTTTACCTATTTATCCTCAGTAGAAAAAGGAGAGGCGCTTGAAAGAGAATTGCAAGCATATGATACTAAGATTAAAGGCTATCGTTCTGACGCTTCTAAATTTGATGAAGCAGAACAATTAATAAATAATATCTTACAGGAATTTGGTGCATTGGATATTGTGGTGAATAATGCTGGTATTACTAAAGATGGTTTATTAATGCGTATGACTGAGCAGCAGTGGGATGAAGTGATCAATGTAAACCTGAAATCAGTTTTTAATGTTACGAAGGCGGCGTCTAAAGCGATGATGAAAGCCAGAAAAGGATCCATCATCAATATGAGCTCCGTAGTAGGCGTTCAGGGAAATGCTGGACAAGCTAATTATGCTGCCTCAAAAGCGGGTATTATAGGTTTTTCCAAATCCGTAGCAAAAGAGCTTGGATCACGCAATATAAGAACGAACGTTATTGCACCAGGATTTATACGTACTGAAATGACAGCCATTTTAGATCCTAAAGTTGTAGAAGGGTGGGAGGCAAATATTCCATTAAAAAGAGCAGGAGAAACAGAAGATGTGGCAAATGCTTGCTTGTTTCTGGCATCTGACTTATCGTCGTATATTAATGGACAAGTTATTTCTGTCTGTGGCGGAATGCTTTAATAATAAATACGGTAAAGTTTAGGTAAGCAAAAAGCAATGAGTAATCTATTTACTTATTGCTTTTCTATTATAAACACATCTTCATTATCTTTTTTCATCAGATATTTTTCTCTTGCGAATTTCTGTAAGCGTGTTGGGTTAGAAGTGAGCTCTTTTAGATCTTTTTTAGCAACAGCCGTTTCTCTAATATAGAATGCTTTCTCTTCCTTTAAACTGTTCAGTTGCGACTGATACTTGTATTGTGAAGTAATATCGTTTCGGTCAAAAAATAGCATCCATACAACGAAAGCAATCGTGGCAATTACAAATTTGTTCCGAACGATATCAAAGACATTTTTCATCATCATTAGGGTTTTTTCATCTTTTGACTTGCTTTACTATGAAATTAGCTTATTTTGATAATCAAAATGCTAGTACAAACCTAAATAAATTTTATGAGAAACAAGAAAGAAAAAAACCTGCGAAATCTTGAGTTTCGCAGGTTTTTAATACCGTATTAATATGTTATTTTTTGGCAAATTTAAAGCTTTTACCTAAAAACTTTGCATTGTCACCCAATTCCTCTTCTATGCGTAACAGTTGATTGTATTTTGCCATTCTGTCTGAACGGGATGCAGAACCCGTTTTGATTTGCCCACAATTTAATGCTACCGCTAAGTCTGCGATGGTATTATCTTCTGTTTCGCCAGAACGATGAGACATTACCGAAGTGTAACTATTTGTTTGTGCTAAAGAAACAGCATCTATCGTTTCTGTCAAAGTGCCTATTTGGTTAACTTTTACTAATATAGAATTAGCAGTATGACTGTCTATGCCCTGTTGCAGGCGTTTAACGTTTGTTACAAATAAATCATCGCCTACCAATTGGATGGTAGCACCGATTTTATCTGTTAATTGTTTCCAGCCGTCCCAATCATCTTCAGCCATTCCATCTTCAATCGAGATAATTGGGTACTTTTGTGTTAATTGCGCTAAGTATTCCGCCTGTTCAGCACTTGAACGAACCGCACCCTTATCCCCTTCAAATTTCGTATAGTCGTATTGTCCATCTTTATAGAACTCGGAAGAAGCACAGTCTAAAGCCAAGCAGATGTCGTCGCCTGGTTTATATCCTGCTTTTTCGATAGCCTTTAACACGGTTTCAATAGCGTCTTCAGTACCTTCAAAAGTCGGTGCAAAACCTCCTTCATCACCTACAGCAGTAGATAAACCGCGATCATGTAAAATTTTCTTTAAATTGTGGAAAACTTCTGCTCCCCAGCGTAATGCTTCAGAAAAAGATGGTGCTCCAACAGGCATAATCATAAACTCTTGAAATGCTATAGGCGCATCGGAGTGAGAACCGCCATTAATGATGTTCATCATGGGGATAGGAAGCGTATTTGCATTTACACCACCGATATAGCGGTATAACGGTTGACGGCTTTCTTGAGCAGCAGCTTTGGCTACAGCTAAGGAAACACCGAGAATAGCGTTTGCTCCTAGATTTCCTTTATTTTCAGATCCGTCAAGCGCTATCATAAGTTTATCAATAGCGTTTTGTTCAAAAACATCAACACCCTTTAGCGCTTCCGCTATGGTCGTATTTACATTTTCGACAGCTTTTAGTACTCCTTTTCCTAAATATTTTGATTTGTCGCCATCACGTAATTCTACGGCTTCGTGCACACCCGTTGAAGCGCCTGATGGCACAGCTGCACGTCCAACAAAACCATTTTCAGTGGTTACATCTACCTCCACTGTTGGATTTCCACGCGAATCTAAAATTTGCCGCGCATGTACATCAATAATTAAACTCATTTTTTGAATAGTTTTTAATATGGGCTAAATTAACTTGGTGTTTTTTGTACACGAAGTCAAATTATTTTCAAATATATTCTTTTTCAGCTAAATACCAAAACAAAGGCAATTAAATATTTATGCATTTTATGCCGTTAACATCGCTGTGAAATCGTCAAATAAATACCTTGAATCATGTGGCCCCGGAGACGATTCCGGATGGTATTGTACAGAAAATGCTTTTTTATTCTTCATACGAATTCCCTCAATAGATTTATCATTGAGGTTAACATGTGTGATTTCCACCGTGTCAGAATTTTGCACGTCTTCCGCCACTACACCAAAACCATGGTTTTGGCTAGTTATTTCACATCTGTCGGCAATGATGTTTTTTACTGGATGATTAATTCCACGATGCCCATTAAACATTTTTTGTGTTCTAATGCCATTGGCTAAGGCCAATAATTGATGTCCTAAGCAAATGCCAAACATAGGTTTGTCTGCCTTAAGAATTTCTTTAACAGTCTCTAAGGCATACGGCATAGCTGCCGGGTCGCCTGGGCCATTTGAAATAAAATATCCGTCAGGTGTCCACCGTTCCATCTCTTCAAAAGTTGTTTTTGCGGGGAACACTTTGACATAAACATTCCGATCACTGAAATTTCGCAGAATATTTTTTTTCACACCAAGGTCGAGTACAGCTACACGATATTGTGCGTTTTCATTTCCGAAGTAATAAGCACGTTCCGTAGTGACTTTTGTAGAGAGTTCCAAGCCATCCATAGAAGGTACTTCTGCAAGCTTTTCCTTCAGTTTCTCAATGTCTAGTACCTCTGAAGAAATAATAGCATTCATTGCGCCTTTGTCACGGATATGGCGAACAAGGGAACGAGTATCGACATCTGAAATACCTATAAGATTTCCCTGTTCAAAATAGTTCTGAATAGAAGCGTCTGCTATTTTACGGCTATAGGGCGTACTGTAGTTTTTACAAACCAATCCTGCTATCTGTATTTGGTTAGATTCAATTTCTTCGCCTGAAGTGCCATAATTTCCTATATGGGCGTTGGTTGTAACCATAATCTGACCAAAGTACGAAGGATCAGTGAAAATCTCCTGATATCCTGTCATACCTGTATTGAAGCAAATTTCTCCGGTAGTAGTGCCAATTTTTCCGGCAGCCTTGCCGGGATAAACTGTGCCATCTTCTAAAAGCAAAATTGCAGGCAGTTTGGTGTAATTACTCATTTTTTATAAAAAGTTTTTAAGTTTTAGCTGTTTTTTCCATTCCCCATATAAAAAGAAAGGCCTATGAAGGCCATCAACTGTAATAAAAATAATGGGTGTGCCGAAAAAAAATCCGGTGAATTTGCTTGAGATGTGAAGCTTTTTACTTCAATTTTCACGAGGGACAAAGGTACACAAAATATCCTATCCAGCAAAAAATAAAAAGGCTATTTTAGCAGCGAATCATGCACGACGACTTTTTCCCAGTACTGATTGTATTTTTCAATAGCTTGTAAGTGAATAGGGTGCGTTCCATAGGTTTCTAGATCTTCGAGAGAATTAAAATAAACCAATAAATTGTATGTAAATGTATTATCTACCACATCCCGAGGGGTACTGCTCACTGCTTTTCCATAATGAAGTGATAGTATGTTAGGGATTTTACGCAGCTCTTCAAAAAAACCAGTAAAGTTTGCTACTTCTGCTGCTGTCAAATCTTGTTTTAACCAAAATAATACATAATGGGTAAACGTTTGATTTTGTTGTTGGTTCATGGATTTATTTATTGGTGTGTCGTTAGTTTGTATCATAGTCGGCACAGCGGCCATTGCTGCTAAAAAGCTAGATGACTTTTGTATAAAAACGCGCCTTTTCATAAGGGTTATATTTTGGGTTCTTGTTGACTTAGACAATGCCAACTTCCTAAACCCCAAATAATGTCGGTGCTGTCTATTCCTATTACTTTCCGATTAGGGAAACAAGCAGATAGTATATCAAGCGCTTTTTGGTCATTTTTATCCCGATAAGTGGGAACAATTACAGCAGCATTACTAATATAAAAGTTGGCATAGGAAGCGGGTAATCGTTGGTCCTCATAGCTAACGGGAGCGGGCATAGGTAATTCGATAATATCGAGTTGTTTTCCATTTAATAAACGCATTTCTTTAAGCAAGCGTAAATTATCCTGAAGAGGGGCATAGTTAGGATCCTGTCGATTTTCCTCTATAACTGTGACTACTGTGTTTTCATTAACAAAGCGGGTAATATCATCGATGTGGCCGTCGGTGTCGTCTCCGACAATTCCATCCCCAAGCCATAGTATCTGTTCAACACCATAAAAGTTGTACAAGTACGTTTCAATTTGCTGTTGATTCAGTTGTGGGTTCCGATTAGGATTAAGTAAGCAGGAAGTAGTTGTTAATACCGTTCCAGAACCATTAAAATCTACTGAGCCACCTTCCATGACAATAGGCGGATGAACAACTGGAATTTGAAGCGCTTTGCCAATCAGCGTAGGGATTACGTCGTCCAAGTCATATGGTGGATATTTGTTTCCCCAAGCATTGTAAGCCCAGTCTACGATTAGTTTAGGGTGTTCAGCATGGGGATTGATAACAAAAGCTGGACCGTGGTCTCTACACCAAGCGTCGTTCGTTGGGTGATTAAAAAACTTAATGCGCTCGAGATGAACACCTGCTTTTTGCAAGTGTTGGACGGCTTCTTGTTTAAGTTCTTCGTTTGCCACATTGATACAAACCCATTCTCCTGGAGAGATTGCCTTTATAAATTGACTATAAGGCTCGTATATGGTATTCAATTTTCCAGGCCAGCTAGCTTCTTTATGAGGCCAGCTTAACCAAGTTGCCTCATGTTCATGCCATTCGGCAGGAAAAAAATAACCTTTTTCTTTAGGAGCGCTCATGTTAATCGGCATCAATAAATCGTTTCGTCATGGGTTTATAGCTATCAATCCGTCTGTCGCGCAAAAATGGCCAATGTGAACGATAATAATCCGATTGATTGAGGTCGATTTCGGTTACAACGGTCTCTTCTTCTTCATGGGAAGCCTTATAAATTAGTGACCCGAAAGGATTCGCTATAAAAGATCCTCCCCAAAAACGAACGCCAGCCTCTATTCCGACACGGTTTACAGCGATCACGGGAATGCCATTTGCTACTGCATGTGACCGTTGTATGGTTTGCCAGGCATTGTATTGCTCTTCATTGGTCTGCTCGTCCTGTGTTAATGCCCAGCCTATTGCCGTTGGGTAGAATAAAAGCTCGGCTCCCATTAAAGCGGTAATTCTGGCCGCTTCCGGATACCATTGGTCCCAGCAGATGAGTATGCCAATAGTCGCAAATTTTGTTTTGAACACTTTATACCCTAAATCTCCAGGTGTAAAATAGAATTTTTCATAAAAACCAGGGTCGTCCGGTATGTGCATTTTACGATATTTACCTAAATATGTTCCGTCTGCGTCAATTACTGCCGTTGTATTATGATAAAGCCCTTGAGCCCGCTTTTCAAAAAGTGAGGCAATAACGACTACCTTATGTGTTGCGGCCACTTTGCTGATTGCGTCTGTTGCCGGGCCGGGAATTGCTTCCGCTAACGCAAAATTATCGTAGTTCTCTTCATCACAAAAGTAAAGCGACGTGAATAGCTCTTGTAAACAGACAATTTGTGCTCCTTTTTTTGCAGCCTCTTTTATCTGCTCAATCGCTTTGGCTAAATTGGTAGCCTTATCTGCTACACAGCTCATTTGCACAGTTCCTATTTTTACCTTTGACATGGATTGCTATTTTGAATTTTAAACCATTATTTCTGTTGAAAGCCTATTTCTAAGATCGTAATAACCTGAACTATCTTTACAATTAAACACCATTATGTGTTTTTGTTTAACTGAAAAATTTATAGTTTTTTACGAAGTCTAGCTACGGGGATATTCATTGCTTCGCGGTACTTTGCTACCGTACGACGCGCGATGGTATATCCTTTTTCTTTAAGGATTTCAGTTAATTTCTCATCAGCCAGAGGTTTACGTTTATCTTCATTTGCAATACATTCTTCCAAAATCTTTTTTACCTCTTTATTAGAAACTTCTTCTCCACTATCTGTTTGTATTGCTTCAGAGAAGAAAGATTTAAGCAAGAATGTACCAAATTCTGTTTGTACATATTTTGAATTAGCTACGCGGGAAACAGTAGAGATATCCATATCAATCTTATCGGCGATATCTTTTAGGATCATGGGCTTTAAATTCCGCTCATCACCAGTAAGAAAATAGGTATATTGGTAATTCATGATGGCATTCATAGTTTTTAATAGGGTTTGTTGACGTTGTTTGATCGCATCAATAAACCATTTAGCCGAATCCAATTTTTGTTTTACAAACTGGACTGCCTCTTTCATTTTTTTATCTTTTTGAGCAGCTTTATCGTAGTGATCAAACATTTCTTGGTAGGAACGGCTGACCCTTAGTTCGGGTGCATTTTGTGCATTCAGGGTTAAGATGAGAATACCGTCATTATTCGTGATGTGAAAATCAGGAATGATATGCAGCTGTTTTTCCGAAGCTGTACTAGAATCGCCAGGTTTTGGATTCAGTTTTAGGATTTCGTCTACAATTTTTTTTAATTCATCAGAATTGATATTTAATGCTTTTTCCAGTTTATCGTAATGTTTTCTGGTAAATTCTTCTAAGTAATTTTCTACAACGGTAATAGCCTCTTTAATGACAGGATTTTCCTGATCCTTTTTTTTCAACTGTATTAAAAGACATTCCTGAAGATCGCGCGCACCGACACCGGCGGGATCAAAGGTTTGGATAACTTTTAAAATTTCCTCTACCTCTTCTTCCGTAGCCATTACGTTTTGCGAAAATGCCAAATCATCTATTAAGGATAGAATAGGTCTTCGGAGATATCCATCATCATCTAAACTCCCTATAATTTGCTGGCCGATGAGGAAATCTTTATCATTTAAGGCGAGCAAATCCAGCTGTTGTTGTAGGTTTTCGAAAAAAGAACTTTGAATGGCGATCGGCATTTCTTTTCGATCTTCTTCATCATCACTACTATTATTGATATTATTACCATAATCATTGGTGTCGTCATCCTGCAAATAGTCATCAACATTAAATTCGTCGCTTTCACCAGCCTGATCGTCACCTTCAAAAGTATCTTCAGGGTCCTTATCGGGATACTCGTCTGTTGGTTCATTCATATTGGCCAAACTCATATCTTCCAAAGCCGGGTTTTCTTCCAATTCTTCTTTGATTCGGGTATCTAATGAAACAGTAGGTACCTGCAACAGTTTGATAAATTGAATCTGTTGGGGTGATAATTTTTGAAGTAATTTCTGCTGTAAACTTTGTTTTAGCATAGCGTAATATTCGACAACACCTTATATCTTTTATACTAAACTAAAAAACTGGTGTCTTTGGTGCAAAAGTACAGATTTTTTAAACGATAAGCTTATGCTTGATGCATTAAAATTCTATTTTTTTACTTAAATTTTTAATTGGATAAACAAAAATATTTACTTTAGTGTTGCAAAGAATGTTAAACTAAAAATCTTGAATATGGGTTTCGCAAAAGAATTTAAAGAATTTGCCATGCGTGGCAATGTAGTTGATTTAGCTGTCGGTGTTATCATTGGAGGGGCTTTCGGAAAAATTGTCAGCTCTTTGGTAGACGACATTATTACACCGGCCATTCTCACCCCAGCTTTGAAAGCTGCCAATTTAGATAATCTGGCAGATTTGGTCATCCCTGGGACAGCTATTAAGTATGGAAATTTTTTGTCGCAAGTGATTGCGTTTATCATTGTGGCTTTTGCGCTTTTCTTAATCATTAAAGGAATTAATTCATTCAAGAAAAAAGAAGAAGAAGCTGCTCCAGCTGCGCCACCGGCTCCAAGCAAAGAAGAAACACTACTTGCCGAAATTCGGGATTTACTTAAAGCAAAAGCTTAACGGTAATCATGCGTGTTTGGTAAATTAACTGCGACGCTTTGTCAAGCACGCTATTCTTCTTGGTGATGAGGGGTGGTATAGATGATGAAATCAGCTAAGGTTGTATTTTCTTCCTTTTCTTGTGCCTGCGATTCAGTTGAATCATTTGGAAAGCAAGATATATTGACCAATTTCAATTCAGGTGCATATTTTTGAAGTTGTTGATAGGTGCCTAATTTTTCATCACAGTGAAAACGTCCGGTGATGTGTACTATTTTTATCTGAAATTGCTTGTTAAAGTTGCTTATTCGATAAGCCATGGTCGCATCCCATAAATTTTGGCTTTGATAAAAATTCATGCCATTGGCTGCTTGATGGTTACCCATGAGTGCCATGAACTTTTCATAATAGCGGCCGGTTAGTGTGTCGATAGGTAATGGAGCGATCAATTGTTTCGCTGAGTCGCTTAATATGCCTAAGCTTTGTAGCCCATTTCTGGTAACGCTATTGGTATATCTGCTAGGCGCATTCGCTGCTAATACGGGGATTTTATTTTCTTTTGCGTAAGTAATCAACTTTTGATAATCGTCATAGTTATTCCAAAGTTTACCATCTCGTCTAAAGTTGGCTTCCGTTATGATATCGTTTAAGTATTCGTCTAATACCAACTGTGTGTCACTCTGAAACATTTCCATAGATAAGCCTATCTGTTGATATCGTTCATATAGCTGTTTCAATAAGGCAAACTCCAATAAATGCCCGATAGAATCGTTATGTTCTTCACCGAAGAATATCACATCGGCCTTTTTTAGCTTCTTGGTGAGTTGGTTTAAAGAGATTTCTTTATTGTTTTTGGTATCTACTATTTTAAAATTGGTTAAAGAAGTCTCTTGAGCATATAAATATCTAGGAAGGACACCATAGAGAACCAATAATAAATTTATAGCCGTAATTTTTGAATTAAAATATGCTGCTATTTTCATAAATACAAACTTAGGTAACTTGCCGTTTTAGTACAAGTATTGGTTCTTTCAGGTGTATGATTGGTTAGCCTAATAAAAAAAATATTCTAAGTTTGATTATTAACGAATAACCCTTACCTTTGCGTTCTTGTTTTTAATGCAACAAAAGTTATCCTCTGTTTTTGAAGATGGCTTGAATATATAAGATAAGGATTTACTGTAGTGGAATATTGGTTGATTCCAAATATATTTTGGTTCATACGATTTCACAGTGACAAAAAATAAATAATACTATTCTCATGAAAAGAACATTTCAACCCTCACAACGTAAAAGAAGGAATAAGCATGGCTTTAGGGAACGCATGGCTACAGCCAATGGCCGTAGAGTGTTAGCTTCCAGAAGAGCAAAAGGCAGAAGAAAGCTATCGGTGTCTGACGAGCGTCGTCACAAAGCATAAGTGTAATTTCCGGTGCCTTGCTTTAGATTCGAAGCCTGAACCGGTTTCGTAATATATTGCTATCGTTTAGGCATATATGGTAAGATATACTTTTAAAAAAGAAGAACGACTTTGTAATAAAAGACTTTTGACTAGTCTTTTTCAAAGTGGTTCTTCTTTTGTTTTATATCCATATCGAATTTCTTTTCTGAAAGCGCAGCCTCTGGCTTTTCCAGCTCAAGTGGTTATTTCAGTACCTAAGCGTCGTTTTAAACGAGCGGTTGATCGGAATTTATTAAAAAGGCGAATCAGGGAAGCGTATAGAATGCAAAAGGAAGGGTTGTTATACGCGTTTTTACAGACGATGCAGACAGAAGTGCTGCTTTCGATCCATTATATTGGAACGGATATACCCGCTTATAAAGTATTATATAAGCAGCTAACGAAAGCCTTAGAAAAACTTCAACATGAATATCGTAAGCAATATATGGAAACGGTGGATTAAACGTCTCTTTAGCTGGTTATTTTTAACCGTTATCCGAATATATCAGCTATTGATTTCACCCCTATTTCCGGGTTCATGCCGATATACCCCAACCTGTTCGCAATACGGTATAGAAGCTATAAAAAAATATGGTCCATTTAAAGGTGGATGGTTGACGCTTAAGCGCATAGGACGCTGTCATCCCTGGGGCGGCCATGGACATGATCCTGTTCCGTAATAGATCATTACCTACTAGTCCAACCTAATGTCTGGAAAAGCATGAAAAAATAAATAGTTTTGAAAGTGTATTTATGAATATTTTACATATAGAAACGGCGACGCCCGTTTGTTCAGTAGCGTTGAGTACAAACGGCAATCTTGTGGCGTATAAAGATCATCACGAAGCCAATATTCATGCCTCAAAACTTACGGTATTTATACAGGAGGTATTAGATGAAGCGAATTGTGCCATTGAACATTTGCACGCAGTGGCGGTTAGTAAAGGACCGGGGTCTTATACGGGTTTGCGTATTGGGGTATCGGCAGCTAAAGGTTTTTGTTACGCATTAGACATTCCGCTAATTGCGATTCCTACATTAGATGCACTGTTAGAAGGTTTTTTAATGGCTCATTCAACAGAATATACTGCTGATACGTTATTTTGTCCGATGATTGATGCACGGCGCATGGAAGTATACACTACCGTTTATACATATACTAAAGAACGTTTAAATCCCGTTGCTGCACATATCATTGATGCATTATCGTTCGACGATTTATCAAAAAAAAATCCACTCGTTTTATTTGGTGAAGGAGCAGATAAATTTGCAACACTTTTTGAACATCATCCAATTGTTCAAGTCTTTACTGGTTTCTTAAACTCCGCCCGTTATCAGGTATCAATCGCATATACGCGTTATCAACAGCAACTGTTTGAAGACGTAGCATATTTTGAGCCATTTTATTTAAAAGACTTTATCCCAACAACACCCAAAAATAGTAAGCGTTAGTCTAAACGATAAGCAGACAATGTATGGCCATCTTTGCTGATTAAGGCATAAATATGACCATCATTGTTTAATTTTCCATAGTAAAATGCAGGATAACCTTCCATAGGAAAGCCTTTTACAATGTTACCATCATCATCAATTACATAGAGTAACTTAGCCTCGGTAGCTATGCCAATAGTAAAATAATTATTCCTTACTGGAAAGAATAGTGGTTTATCTGAAATTTCATTCGTGAATGTTTGATTGAAAAGTAGTGTGCTATCTTGGCTAGCATAAACAAACAGTTGGTTTTTATCTGTAAAAATTAGCTCAGGAATACTGTCTCCTTGAATGTTTTTGGTGTTAAAGTAGTGATTTTCCGTCCACTTACCGAGACTAGTACGGACTTCTTTTTTGTCCTTATCAAAAGAAGTGCTCCACAACACGCCACTAGTATCTGTCGTGATCATTCTAGAAGTTTCTGGATTTCCGGAGGTGATTTCTATGCCAAAAGTATTGTTGAACCTACTTGCCGGCTGATGCTCCATGGTAGATACTAAGCTGCCCGTGTGATTAAATAAATAATATCTTCCTTGATCAGTAAGTGCTATGACATAACGGTAATCATCTAATAAGGCCGTTTTCAAATTATAGACAATAGTGCCCGTAACCGTCTTATTTTTCCATTCTTTTAATTCTTTGCCATTTTCATCAAATGCTAAAATTTGCTGCTTGGCAGGAATAAATATTTTAGTGTCTTGTTGATCCCCAGAGAACAGTGTTAGTCCGTAACTTGCTTGGTAAGGTAGGGCAATGGGAAATCCTTGTACTGGTGAACCATCTGTCGTCAATCGATAAAGTCGATCCGCTGTGTTGAATACTAAACTCTGATCTGGCAGTTGCTGAATTTCTCCAAGTATTTCGCTGGATAATCCGGTACGCCATAATTCTTTACCCGTTGTTGAAAAAGCATATAAACGGTTGCTTTTGTCCTGGGTAATGATAAAGTTGGTTGTATCGTTAAATTTCCAAACCGATGGCGGATAGTTTATTTCACTACTTAAGTCTGCCTTCCATTCAGGCATTATACTTGTTTTCTCTTTTGAGCTATATTTAGCACTGAGATTGCTATAAAAGTTGCCATTATACCCAGATAGTTGGTAAGAAAAAGCATAAAAATCCCTAAAATTAAAATGGGTAGTATCCGCATAAGCCCGTTGAAAGGTAGATTTTAAGGTACGGTTTAGATTTTGTCGTGCCTGCTCATTTTCAATAAAAAAAGTAATGTTTGCCTTATTTGACTGTAATCTGCTAAACTCAATATACGGAATGGTGTTGATTAGCAGCTGTTTTTCATCATATTGTTTTCGGTATTGTTGGAGTACACTAATCGTGTTGGCACAAATTAAATAGCGATCAACCACAGTAAAATAGGGTCGTTGGAAAAGTAACATGGGGTCACCAAAGGAGTAATATAATAAATTTGAATTATCAAATCTTCGAATATCATTCGTAACACCGGTACTTATGGGGCTAATAACCTTTAGGAAGTCGGCGGAATCTTTGAGTTTTACCAGGCCAATGCTTTCCCGAGTATTTAACTCCAGTGAAGCAAATTCATTATCCCACTGGCTTAATAATACGGAATCGATGCTTATCTTTTTTGAAGAATGAATAAGTGCAAATTGATCCTTAAAGCGTTGTAACTGCTTTCTTTTATTCAGCAATCCCACCAGCTCCCGGTGCAAGTTTTGGTAGTTGGAAAATGAAAAAGCAGCGTATGCAGCGGTGTTAGCGGGAAGCATTTTTTTTAATTCTCCCTCTACCGCAGTTTGATGTGTGTAGAGGGAAATATAGTTGCCGGTTGTTGCCGTTTGGTCCAATGTACTTAAACCGCTGAACATTAGGGCATCACTTTTAAAATTCATGTTTAAAGATGACATACCCTTTAGGCCTTCCAGCAGCTGAATATTATTGCCAGCTTTTACTTTTGATAATCCACTAACAAATTTAAATAATTCGCTATGGTTGAGGTGTAGATTGAAGATAGCATTATCGTTTTTATGCCCATTTTGAGCCAATTCGTCTAAGAAATGTTCGGAAAGATGTGGACTGTTGTTGTCAAGCACTTTGGCAACTAAATCTTTTTCATGACCCAGAAAAGCTGCTTCAGGTTTAAGTGCAACAAAAAAAGGTTTAGATAAGTCGTTAAATTTTATCCGGTATAATGACTGAATTGCGGTATCCGGCGTTATGGTAGCGATGTCATTGGTGTTTTTTTTCAACAGCTCGAAAAGCTCATCCGATTTAAGTCGGTTTTTAAAAGGAACAGTTAACAACCAATTGATGTGATCCTTAGTAGGATGAAAAGAAAAATATAATGTCTGCTTATTGGTCAATTCTGCTAAGTTAGGTGCTCGAAGAAGCTGCTTATTTAAGTAATTCCATTCATGTTGAGTTTCTTTGCCTACAATGGCCTCGAAAATTTCAAAATCATTGAAAATGTTATAGAAAGATTTTTCATTTTGAAAGGATACCAAAAACGCTGCGTCCGCAGGAATAGCTGTTAAGGAGCTGTTTTGGGTGCGGTTATTATGACTAAGACTAGTAAAATACAAGATAGCCGCTACAATAACTGCTACAAATAAGACACTGGTAATGACAATTAGTTTTCTCATGAGCTACAAGCAAAGTTAAAAAATTAACTTTGACCAAGGGAAAATGTAATAGGTTTATTAAATTAGCGGATAAAACTTGTCTGTTTGGATGAATAAACGTATTATACTTACAGCTGCATTCTTCGGATTGATAGCAGTTGTTTTGGGGGCTTTTGGCGCACATGGACTGTCGGGCAAAATCGATGACCAAAATTTGGATAACTGGCGTACAGCTGTCAACTACCAGTTTTATCATACCCTTGCCCTACTTTTTCTAGCCACTTTTTCCCGGGCAAAGAATACGCTAATCAACCTATCATATGTCGCTTTCTCTGTAGGTATATTGTTGTTCTCCGGTTCTTTATATCTGTTGGCAACACGGGAATTGACGGGCGTGTCTGCGGTACATATTTTAGGCCCAATTACACCTTTGGGCGGCTTAGCCTTTATATTGGGCTGGGCAAGTCTTTTTTTGGCAACATTAAAGGGAAGATAGTTATCCCATCATTTTTTTATTTATGTTAGAACTTCAAGGTGACACACCTTTCGTGGAAAAAGTGACGATGTTTGTAGATGTGGTGTTGCCATTGGCGATTTCAAAAACCTACACGTATCGTGTTCCGCAGCTACTTCGTGAAAATATTGCTGTCGGAAAACGAGTAATTGTACAATTTGGAAGAAGTAAACTGTACGCGGCGATTATCTTTGCCATTTCTGATAAGGCCCCTGAGCGTTATGAAGCAAAATATATCATAGATGTATTGGATGATGATCCCATCATCACTGCCTCCCAAATGCACTTATGGGAATGGGTGCGGGATTATTATATGTGCCATTTAGGTGAGGTCATGCAGGCCGCGTTACCAACAGTATTCAAGTTGGCCTCTGAAACAAAAATTATGGCGACAGCCGATTTTCCAGTGGAAGAGCGCGCTGCTTTAACAGATAAGGAATTTTTAATCTTGGATGCATTAGATATTGCTGGCGAATTGAAAGTGAGTGACGTCGTTAAGCTGTTAGGACAGAAAACAGTTTTTCCTTTGCTGAAAAGGTTGCTAAATAAAGGAGCTGTTTTAGTGTCGGAAGAACTTCGAGAACGCTATAAAACTAAATTGAAAGCCTTTATTTTATTAAATACACTGTTCGAAAATAATGAAGAAAAACGCTTACTGTTAGAGAGCTTGAATCGGGCACCTAAGCAGCAAGATGCGGTGTTAGCCTATTTGCAATTAGCGAAACGACAAACACATATATCCAGAAGTGAATTACTGGAGGTTAGTGGTTGTGGACAATCGGCGTTGAAGGCATTGATAGAGAAAGGCATTTTTCTAGTTGAAGAACGTGCGGTTAGTCGCATATTTGGAGAAGAACAGTTGACGGAAACGACTTTTGCCTTAAGCACAGCACAGCAACAAGCGTATGAGGAAATCAAACAGCAATTTTTAAGCAAACCTATTGTATTATTACATGGTGTTACTGCCTCCGGCAAAACGCAGCTGTATATTCGGTTAATAGAAGAAGTACTAGCTGCAGGGAAAACGGTATTGTATTTATTACCAGAAATTGCCCTGACTTCACAAATAGTTGAACGGCTAAGGCTTCATTTTGGAAATGCAGTTGGTGTGTATCATTCGCGCTTTAATGACCATGAACGGGTAGAAGTTTGGCAAAAGGTGCTAAATGGTGAAATCAAAGTTGTTTTAGGTGCTAGATCAGCTGTCTTTTTACCCTTTCAAAACCTAGAGCTTATCGTGGTGGATGAAGAGCATGAAGTGTCATTCAAGCAATTTGATCCGGCACCCCGTTATCATGCCCGCGATACCGCTATTTACCTGGCGCAAATCCATAAAGCTAAAGTGCTGTTAGGATCGGCAACTCCGGCGATTGAAACCTACTATAATGCCAAATCAGGTAAATATGGACTGGTGGAACTCATGCAGCGTTATGGCGAATCCATATTACCCCAAATTGAGATTGCCAGTTTAAAAGATCATACAAAAAATAAACAAGTATCTTCTTATTTTACCGACGTACTTTTAGATGAGATAAAAAATGCCCTTTCAAAAAAAGAGCAGGTCATTTTATTCCAGAATAGGAGAGGCTATACACCCATGTTACTTTGCCGTACGTGCGGCTATACACCAAAATGTACCAATTGTGATGTGTCTCTGACTTTTCATAAAAGTACAGGCAAATTACATTGCCATTATTGCGGATTTAAAGAAGAGGTTATCCAGGTATGCCCTGCCTGCGGATCTACCCATCTGGAAAACAAGGGTTTTGGAACAGAACGTATTGAAGAGGAACTTTCCGTATTGGTTCCTGAAGCAAAAATTGGTCGGTTGGATTTAGACTCGACACGTGGTAAAGATAGTTTTGAACGAATTATCACTGATTTTGATGAACAACGGTTTAATGTGTTGGTAGGGACCCAAATGGTAGCGAAAGGTTTGGATTTCGGAAAGGTAACCGTTATCGGAATAATTAATGCAGATACGCTGATCAATTATCCAGATTTTCGTGCGTTTGAGCGCAGTTTTTCGTTGCTTTCCCAAGTAAGTGGACGTGCTGGTAGGAGGAATAAGATGGGAAAGGTAATCATTCAAGCTTATGCTACACAGCATCGAGTGCTCGAACAAGTTATTCGACACGATTATCACGATATGTTTATGACCGAAGTACAAGAACGAAAACATTATGCATACCCTCCGTTTTATCGCTTGATTAAGATCGCTATTAAACATAAAGATCAGCAACAAGGACATGCTTGCGCTGAACGATTGGGAATTGCCTTGAAAGAGGCTTTTGGTCATCGGGTATTAGGACCAGAAATTCCGTTGATAAGTCGTATCCGTAATTATTATCTCCATACGCTATTACTTAAAGTGGAAAGAGACGGAACGAGCCTGCCAAAAGTGAAGAAGGCTTTGCAGGATACCCTATTATTATTTGAAACCAATAAAGTGAATAAGGGGGCTTTTGTACAAATCGATGTAGATCCGTATTAATATTACAAGTCTGTATCCCTAACGCTTCATGCTAATTCCTATCAAACGAGCTACTTAGGCTTTTATCTGATGAAAAGCTTCTAAAAATGCGTAAACAACCGTATTTTTGGACTAATAATGGCGTATAAATTTGTAGACAATTATCGAGAACGGGGTGCACGAAAGCAACTCGTAGAAGTTCTAAGAAAGCGGGGCATTGCAGATGAAGCTGTACTGAAGGCCGTTGGAAAAGTGCCACGCCATTTCTTTTTTGACGAAACGTTTTGGAATCAGGCTTATCGAGACATTGCCTTTCCTATAGGCGACGGGCAAACCATATCGCAGCCCTATACCGTTGCCTATCAAACAGAGCTTTTGCATATTAAGAAAGGAGACAGGGTATTAGAGATAGGAACCGGTTCAGGTTATCAAAGCTGCATTTTACTTGAGTTAGGCGCTGAAGTATATACTATCGAGCGGCAACGCAACTTATATGAACGTACGATAAAAGTGTTGCCTTATATGGGCTACAAGCCTCATTTTTTTCTTGGAGATGGATCGAAAGGCTTGCCGCAATATGCTCCCTATCACAAAATTATCGTGACAGCTGGTGCGCCGTTTGTTCCAGATCTGATGTTGAAGCAACTCACCATCGGAGGAATTTTGGTTATTCCTGTAGGTGATGAAAAGTCACAAAAAATGATTACAGTTATACGATCTGGCGAAAATGACTTCGATAAGATTGAATTAGATACTTTCCGCTTCGTTCCATTGGTGGGAGATCAGGCTTGGTAATATGAGTTGTGAGTTGCCAATTGTGCATTTTATTTAGAATTTTAATACCCGTGATAATTCACGCTTGGTATCTCGTTCTTTGATACTTTCTCTCTTATCAAAGTCTTTTTTTCCTTGTGCTAAGGCAATTTCGACTTTAGCGAAGCCTCGTTCATTAATAAATATCTTTAACGGAATAATGGTAAAACCCTTTTCTTCGCCTTTTACCTTTAATTTCCCCAGTTCTCTTTTGGTCAAAAGTAGCTTCCGGTCTCGTTTCGCCTCATGATTATAAAAGGAACCATGTGAATATTCCGCTATATGCATATTACGAAGGTATAATCCATCATTTAAAAAAGCACAAAAAGCATCACCTATGTTTGCTTTTGATTGCCTGATAGATTTGATTTCAGTACCTAAAAGCTGTACACCTGCAATGTATTTGTCTAGAATATGATACTCGTAATAGGCTTTTTTATTTTTTATATTAATGTCGTTTGACATAGTTTTGATATTATTTGGTAATGGGTGTCGAAGAAATCTTCTTATTTTATGAAAATATTTTCGGCTACCTTTTGTGAAATGGTCGCTGTTTTATCGTTGACCTCTATCTCCATAGAACCATCAAAATCGAAACGATTTTTAATCGTGATTTGATTGCCAATAGCTATACCTAATTGTGAAACGTATTGTAAAAATTCAGGGCTATTATCTTTTACCGCGTTAACCGTGGTTTTATGTCCAATCGTAGCCTCGGCCAATGTCTTGCGTTGTTCCGTTATTAAATCACCATTTGCTGTGGGAATAATATCACCATGAGGATCAAATTGTGGATATCCTAAATGTTTATCTAAGCGCGCAATTAATTTTTCCGATTTAATATGTTCCAGTTGTTCCGCAACCTCATGAACTTCATCCCAGCTGAAGCCCAGCTTATCAAATAGAAAAGTTTCCCAAAGGCGATGTTTTCGCACAATGTGTACCGCATGCATTCTGCCCGTTTCGGTTAACGAAATTTTTCCATATTTCTGGTAATCAACCAATCCTTTTTCCTTTAACTTCTTGAGCATATCCGTCGCTGTAGCCGGCCGTACATGTAACTGGGCAGCTATCTGATTGGTTCCCGCTTCTTGCTGATTATTGTTTTCTTCAGCAATATGCAGTAACACTTTAAGGTAATTCTCTTCGGTACTTGATAACATAAAGCAAAGGTAAAGAAAAGTGCTCAACTATACTTATCGATTATTACCTTTGCTACATGTCAGTACACAAAGATGTCAAAAAAGTAACGGTAAATAGCATCTTAGAGATGAAAGCTACCGTAGAAAAGATAAGCGTATTAACTGTTTATGATTACACGATGGCCAGTATATTAGATGCTGCAGGCGTAGATATTCTTTTAGTTGGCGATTCGGCAGCAAACGTAATGGCTGGATACGATACCACCCTACCCATTACCCTTGATCAAATGATTTATCACGCTCAATCCGTATCAAGGGCCATAAAACGAGCTTTGTTAGTGGTAGATTTACCGTTTGGTACTTATCAAGGAAATCCATATGATGCGTTAAATGCTGCGGTAAGGGTTATGAAGGAAACTGGTGCACAGGCACTTAAATTGGAAGGAGGAATCGAGATTAAGGAGGCACTTCGCCTGATTATTAACGCTGGTATACCCGTGATGGGACACTTGGGATTGACCCCACAATCCGTTAATGCTTTTGGTGGTTTTGGTTTACGTGCTACAGGTGTCCAAGAAGCCCATAAATTAAATAGCGATGCTCAACTTTTACATGAATTAGGCTGCTTTTCAGTTGTTTTAGAAAAAATACCTGCTAAATTGGCAAAAGAGGTTACGGATCATCTACGTATCCCGACCATCGGTATAGGCGCAGGCCCACATACCGATGGACAAGTGTTGGTACTCCAAGATCTCTTGGGAATGAACAAAAATTTTAAACCAAAATTTGTACGTCAATACCTGAATTTAGATACGTTGATTACCGAAGCCGTTCAGCAATATATTACTGATGTTAAAACGGTAAATTTTCCTAATGATAAAGAGAGCTATTAATCTAATCATAAGCTGTATATGTTAAAACAACCCATCTTAGGTAGAAAACTTGTTCTTTTGCTATGTTTACTGCTTGTTGAACAAGCATATGCACAACCGGATCCGCCAATTGATACCGTTATTACAACGAAACATACAGGAGTCATTAATGGAAGTAACATTACTTATAATGCTAGCATCGGCATGCAACCTGTTTGGAATGAAGATGGTAAGGTCATCGCTACACTCAACTATACCTATTATGAACGAACCGATAGTAAAGATAAAGCGAGTAGGCCTTTGATTATCTCATTTAATGGTGGGCCGGGTTCTGCTGCGCTATGGATGGAAATTGGTTATACTGGGCCGCGCATCCTGACATTGGATGATGAAGGATATCCTGTACAACCTTATGGTGAAATGAAAGATAATCCATATTCTTTAGTAGACATAGCCGATATTCTGTATGTAAATCCGGTCAATACTGGCTATTCCAGAATCATCGATAAAAAGGTAGATAAAAATGTGTTTTTTGGTGTAAATGCAGATATCAAATACCTTGCAGCCTGGTTAAATACCTTCGTTACACGAATGGATCGTTGGCAATCACCAAAATATTTAATAGGCGAAAGTTACGGAACAACACGTGTTTCCGGCTTGGCATTAGCATTACAAGAATCGCAATGGATGTACCTGAACGGTGTAATCTTGGTTTCGCCAACCGATTTAGGGCTTAAGCGCGAGGGGCCAGTAGAAATAGCTCTCCGATTACCCTATTTTGCAGCGGCTGCCTGGTACCACAAGGCTTTGGCCAGCGATTTGCAGCAGAAGGATTTGGATAGTTTGCTTCCGGAAGTGGAAGCATTTACGCTGAATGAACTTTTGCCGGCAGTTACCAAAGGAGGTGCACTGCCTGTTGAAGAAAGAAAGCAGATGGCGGCTAAGATGGCGCATTACTCCGGTCTATCTGAGAAGACAATATTGCAGAACAGCTTTGACATTTCCACCTGGTTTTTCTGGAAAGAGCTTTTACGTGATCGCGGATTAACCATCGGCCGATTAGATTCAAGGTACTTAGGTATTGATGAGAAGGATGCTGGTGATAGCCCGGATTACAATGCAGAATTAACTTCTTGGTTGCATTCTTTTACACCAGCGATTAACCACTACATCAGATCCGAATTGAATTATAAAACAGATGTGAAATACAATGTTTTTGGATCTGTATATCCATGGGATTCTAAAGATGACCATACGGGTAATAATTTGCAACAGGCAATGGCGCAAAATCCTTACTTGCAAGTTATGGTACAATCTGGTTATTTTGACGGCGCATGTGATTATTTTAATGCTAAATATAACCTATGGCAGCTGGATCCAGCAGGTAAGTTCCAAAACCGTATGACTATAAAAGGATATCGCACCGGGCATATGGTTTATATGCGCAAGCCAGACCTTAAACAAGCTACGGAAGATATTCGTGCGTTTATTCAAAAAACGACTGTGGCAAATGGTGTTCCGGCAAAATACTAGTGACTCTGAGGGTAAACACGCTGTAGAGTTGAAGGACGAGATCGTAAGATAGCAATAGTACAGGCATAAAAAAACAAATATTTTTTTGAAATATAGATCTAAACTGTATTTTTGCAATCCCAAAACGGCCCGTTCGTCTAGGGGTTAGGACGCAAGATTTTCATTCTTGAAACAGGGGTTCGATTCCCCTACGGGCTACAGATCTTCACATCAAAACATACAAAAGCCTGCAAATTAAACGTTTGCGGGCTTTTTGTTTTTTACAAATTTCCTGAATTATTCAATTTTTCGTATAAAAATAGTGAGTAATTCAGTGAGTCAATTTCCCTCCTTCACTTACTCACTGAAAGTGATTTAAGTTATTGATATTCAACTTGTTCAATAACTGAACATCTTGATTTATTCTAGCTGCAAGGCTTACTTTGTTTCACTTAAATGAGTTACTCATGGGTACAAATTATTCCTTGCTTTTCTACCTGAAAAAGCCAAAAAACTATGTGAATGGGCCAGTTCCAATCTACATGCGCATTACCGCAAATGGTATCCCGAAAGAATTTCAACGGGAAGATCCTGCACTCCTTCCAGATGGAAAGCCAAAGCCAACCGTGCCGGCGGTACCAAAGAAGAGACCAAAGCACTGAACAGCCATCTCGATGCGCTGGCGCGGAAGATGGAAGACACCCATACGGAGCTTAAACTAGAGCTTGCTGGATAAGATCAAATGCATAATTTTCAATTTGTTCATCACGTAAAAAGTGGGAAGTTTCGAATAGGCTTATTGATAAACCGGCTTTCCCGTAAAGTAATCCTATATCTTTATGAGAACAGCTATTCAACAGAACGAAATATACCAACTTTCTATAATCTTCCTCTTGACAAGACATAATACAAATGTTAAAGGTTGCGTTTGACCTGATTCGACTTTATGAAATAATACCAGAAACAGAGGGAGGCCAGCGGAAAAGCTATTTCTAAAGTAAAGGGATGTGTCCAATAATGTAAAACGAAAAACGGCGAATGAAAAATTTGATAATTCACTATATCGCCATCATAATAGAATAAATGAACCGAAACATTAATTACTAATATTTGTGGCTATGCTTAAAATAGCTTAAATTTAGAACATCTTAAAATAAATACAAGGAGCTTGAGAATGTTTCCTTCTCCCTTTGCTTGTATTCTTAAAGATGGTTTTCTAAAGTAAACTACTGTTTTAGCGGTTATGTTCCAATCGTAATACCTTATTTCAAGTAAGCATGTATCATCAAGTGTTAAGAATTAGCTTTATATTTTTAGTGTTAATGCCGGTACTGACCTGGGCTCAGGAGAAAATACAGCTCATCGGTAGTGTTCCGTTTGCAAAGGACGGTACAAAAATAATGATTCAACAGGCCGTTCCGGATAGGCTAAAAAGTACATTGACTAAAGACAGTACAGTTATTAAGGGCAACCAGTTTAGATTTGATATACCGGCTTCGGGGCCAGAGTACTTCTACCTGAGAATAGACAAACGCAATGTAGGTGGTGTATTTCTAGATGTTGGTACCAATCACGTTATGATAGCAGACTCATTATCAAAAGCGTTTTCTACAAGAAATAGAATATCTAATGATGATTATGTGCTGTATAAAAAAACAAACAGGTTACTTACCGATTTGGAAGGCAGCTATAGAATGAAACGGATATATTATATGCAATACTCGAACGGTGAACACGTTGATGCCGACACGCTAAGTCAAAAGGAAAAGTCAATGGAAGAAGCATTTGTCAAATGGAGACGAAGCGCGAGAGAGGCCGTTACGGATTGGATCAGGAAAAGGCCAGGTTCTCCCATCAATACAAAAATCCTGTACGAACAGCTGGATTTCATGCCTGAGGAAGAAGTGAAAGAACTGGCGAATATCATCCCCGATAGCCAGAAGACGAATACCTGGGCGAAAGAGCTGAAATATCGTATAGATAGTCTTTTCATAGGTTCAACAGCTCCTGATTTTTCTCAAAAGGATACGGAAGGGGTGGATATCAAATTATCAGATCTAAGAGGAAAGTATGTGCTGTTAGACTTTTGGGCGGGGTGGTGTGTCCCCTGCAGGAAAGCGAATGTGGACTTGGTATCAGCCTTTCCCAAATTAAAAGATCGAGGATTTACGATTCTCGGTGTTTCGTTAGATAATGAGCGGCAAAGTTGGATCAACGCCATTAAAAAAGACCAGCTTACGTGGTTTAATGTTTCTGATCTTAAGGGCTGGGATAATCCGGTTAGGTACGGTTATTATATATCCAGCATTCCTGCAAATTATTTAATTGATCCGGAAGGGAAAATAATCGCAAAAAATATCCCTGCAAATGAACTGACTAATATCATCGAGCCGTATATACAGAAAATCAATAGTGTTAACTAAGCGTTAATTTGTATCCGGATTCCACCACTGAACCGAATGGCGATAAAGTAAGAATTCACGTTTTCAATGAAATTTATGAATCCATCTTAAAATAACTTCAAAATGCCGGTTATGGGAATGAGTACCGAAGGGATGATATTGCTTCACATGGCAACAAATCAACCAAGACGCATCATCGCAATGGCTTTGTGTGTGATTTCGTGTGACGTTGCCCGCAAACAGAAAACAGAAACATTTAGAAACGGCGTTAGCTTAATAGAATCATATGAGAAAAATTATATTATCATTAGCTGTAAGTTTGGACGGTTATATTGCTAAACCGAACGGAGACGTAGAATGGTTGAAAAAAGTTCCCAATCCCGACAACTTAGACTATGGATTTAGTGAATTTTACAAGACAATTGATACCACGATCATGGGAAATAATACCTATAAAGAAATTTTAGGTTTTAACATTCCATTCCCATTTCAGGACAAAGAAAATTTTATATTAAGTCGGGTGAACAACCCTGATACAGCATTCGTGCATTTCACATCAGACATTTTTAATCTTGTGAGACACTTAAAATCAAAAAATGGAAAAAATATTTGGTTAATTGGTGGCGGACAGATAAACACTGAATTTTTAAACAAAGGACTTATAGATGAACTTTTGATACGGATTGTACCAATTGTAATTGGAGAAGGGCTTCCATTGTTTGCGAACAAACCCAGTGAAGTGATTTTTGAACAAATTAAAACGGAAACATTTAGCACAGGAATAGTACAACTAACCTATCGGCCACGAAAAGAATAAATGGATACACAATCGTAACTTCCTGTCCATACTTGACTTTATCGATATCAGAACGGTACCTGCTCAAGTGTTCTTCCGAACTTTCGATCCGTCCTCTGCGCTCCTTGAAATGCATAGAAACAGCAATCTTTCAAGTATAGTGATAGATATTTTGTAGTTTTATCGTTAATAAATGTAAATCAATTAAATGCATGAAACCAAGGATTTCAGTGTTAACATTAGGTGTATCAAACTTGGAAAAGTCGGTTGAGTTTTATCGGGACGGACTGGGATTAGTAACAGACGGAATTGTCGGAAAAGAATTTAAATATGGTGCTGTTGCATTTTTTGACCTGCAAAATGGCATGAAGTTGGCACTTTGGCCAAAAGATAGCATTGCAAATGACACGCGTATTCCTGTACCAAATTCTGCTGCATTAGCATTTACTATTGGGCACAACGTTATCACTGCTTAATAAACTCAACAGTGTTTGTAGGAATCTGAACAAGTTAAAAATTATGACACCTTACCTAATAGAAATAACCCGAATAAAGGATATTTGTTACGCTAACAAAGGACAAATTAATACGGTCATCGGAACACGCCATTATATAGACAACCACTTTGATAAAGACTTGAGTTTAGACTTTCTCTCAAATGTTCGTTTTACTTCAAAGTTCCATTTACTTAGACTATTCAAAAAATATTACGGGCAAACACTGAGACAATACCTTATTGACAAACGAATTGAACAATCAAAGATACTACTAGTAAGGGGAACAAGTGTAACCGATACTTGTTTTGAAATCGGATTTGAAAGCCCAAGTTCATTTAGCACTTTGTTTAAATCTCGTGTCGGACTGACGCCTACCGAATTCCAAAAAAAGAGCAACTTTCACAAAGCCTGATTAATTTCCTTTTTTGAATTTTGTAACATAATTTAAAAACAAAGAAAAATGAAAATCAGGGTAATTAGTATTCCAGTCCAAGACCAAGAAAAGGCATTGCAGTTTTATACTGAAAAATTGGATTTTGTGAAAAAAGTAGATGTGCCACTGAGCGAAAGTAACCGATGGCTAATCGTAGTAAGTAGGGAAGAGCAAGAGGGAGTCGAAATTTTATTAGAACCAGCACCAAACCATTTTGAACCAGCTAAAATTTATCGAAAGGCACTTTTTGATGCAGGCATTCCTTGGACACAATTCCATACAGACAATGTTCAACTAGAATACGAAAGATTGATAAATCTCGGCGTTGAGTTTAGCGTAAAACCGACAGAAATGGGGACAGTAAAAATCGCTGTTTTTGATGACACTTGTGGGAACAATATCCAGATAGTGGAAATGCTTTAATGGAATCACCTAATACCGACTGAACAATAGTAAAAAAAGACAATCTTTATTGCCTCATCACTCAAATTTACAATAAGTTCGTCTTTTTTTACAATAAGATTATCCGATTCTCTTCGTTACTTTGTTAAAAAGTTGGATATGAAGAAAGAAATAGTAGCCTATACATTGGCCCGATTGCCTATCGGAATCAGCTTTTTGGGGCATGGACTCATTCGCATTCCCAAGTTGCAACAGTTTTCCGAGGGTATGATGAAAGGTTTTGCTGAAACCTCTTTTCCGCTCGAAATCGTAAAACCGTTTTCCTTGGTTTTACCCTTTGTGGAGCTGTTACTAGGAATTGTACTGATTATCGGTTTCAAGATGAAAGCAGTTACCTATATAGGTGTTTTGCTGATGTGTATACTCATTTTCGGAACCTCATTCCAGGAAAATTGGTCGGCAGTATCCATTCAGATGTTCTACGGAATTTATCTGGTAGGGCTTTACCGTTATTCCGATTACAACAGGATATTGTTTGCCGATAAAAACAGTTAGAAATTAAACAATGGATACACGGGCAGTATCGGATATATCGCCAAGGCTGGTCGTAGCGAGCATAAGATAAAACCTTGAAAATGAAAATGGAAACAAAGTCCATTGGAAAAGAATAACATTATAGCACGTTAATAAATACAGATTTGATGAATTTAGATAGATAAAGGTCGTCAATAATCATGAAAATCAGTGTCGACTACATTCCTTCAAAAAGAAACAGTAAAAAACAAAATAGATATGAAAGCAGTAACTATTGGAAATAGCGATTTGAAAGTGGCTCCTATCAACTTGGGAGGAAACGTATTTGGGTGGACATTGGATGAAGGGAAATCATTCGAGATTTTAGACGCATTCACTGGAAAAGGATTTAATTTTATCGATACCGCAGACACCTACTCTTGGTGGGTAAATGGCAAGGGCGGACAGTCGGAGACCATTATCGGTAATTGGCTTAAGGCACGAGGTAAGCGAAAAGACATCGTCGTTGCAACCAAAGTAGGTTCCGAAACCAAAGAACACGGTTTTGACATCAGTAAAAAACATATTTTGAAATCGGTAGACGAAAGCTTACAACGTTTGCAAACGGATTATATCGATTTGTACTACACTCATTTTGACGATAAGATAACCCCCATTGAAGAAACGCTGTCGGCTTATGATGAGGTTATCAAAGCTGGGAAAGTGCGTTATATTGCTGCTTCTAACGTTTCACCCGAAAGATTGATAGAATCCTTTGAAGTTTCAGAAAAAAATGGTTTGCCAAAATATCAAGCGTTGCAACCGCATTACAATTTGGTGGAACGTGTAGGATACGAAACCAACTATGCCCCGTTGGCAGAGAAATACAACCTGACCGTTTTTCCTTATTGGTCGTTAGCTGCCGGGTTCTTGACCGGAAAATATCGCTCCGAAGACGATTTGAACAAAAGTGTACGTGGTGGCAGTGTTAAAAAATACCTGAATGATAAAGGTTTGGCGGTGATTGGCGCATTGGATAAAGTGGCTGAAAAGCATCATACTTCTCCGGCAACGGTGTCTTTGGCTTGGCTGTTAGCCCAACCGCATATCGGGGCGCCCATTGTGAGTGCAACTAGTGAACGTCAGTTGCAAACCTTGTTTGATGCTCCTGAACTAAAGCTGGATGCAGAAGACCTTCAGCTGTTGGATGAAGCGAGTCGATAACCTTATTATAGGGTGCAAAGATCCTGTTCCTTTGCACCCCACTCATCTCTAGGTAGCTATTAAACAGCCATAATGAGCCAATTAAGTACCTTATAGCGGTATATTATACAAGCGGTATTGGAACCTTAAACTTTTTAAAAGAACCGGCCATTGATCCTTCGTGATGATACAAAAGAAGCGTGTTTGGGGAATTTAGGTAGTTCAGGAATTGGCATTCAAATTGCGCAATCAAGGATGGATAATGTCATGTCTAATCCCATTACGAAATGAAAAGAATAATATCTATTTTCACCATAGCCCTTGTTTTCTCCGCATGCGGCAACGTTAAACATCAGGATCAACAAGCTACAGATGACGAAAAGACAGAAAACCCGTCTTCGCTTTACGACAAAGAATGGAGGTTGTTATCGATAGATGGCGAACCGATAAAAGTTGATAGTACTTTTGCCAAATTCCCCAATCTTACTTTTAAAGAAGATTCGTTAGCTTTTTCAGGAAGTGGCGGTTGCAATGGTTATGGAGGGAAGTTCCAATTGGAGGAGAATAATGGCATTTCATTTCCTTATGTGGCGGCAACGGAGATGGCCTGTCCAAATATGGAATTGGAACAGCGTTTTTTTGATGCACTTAGAAATACCAAAAGTTACCTCATCAAGAGCGATACGCTCACCCTTTATAAGGATGGCAATGTCGCTGCCGGCTACGTTTGAAGGTGTAAGTGGGGGGCACTAGGCACCCTCACATATCGTCATAAACAGGATGTATATATGAGGGTGTAGCATTGTAGAAGCTATTCTGTAATAGGCACCCAACTAATGGTTGTAATAGCGGCTTTGCCATCGGTTGTTAAACCTGCTTTTGCAGTAGCATTTGCGGCATCAATTTTAAAGACAGTCGATTTAGCTTGCTCTCCTTCTGTATAATAGATGCCCACATATCCCGTTCCGTCTAAGGCAGAATAGCTATAATCACCAGTTGTATACTGTATAGCTTTGGCATCAGGAAGCCCAGTAACCCATTTAAATGTTGCATCATAAACGTTTACTACAGCAAATTTAGTTCCTCCATAAATTCCTGCATAAAACATGGTAGCATAGACATAAGCTTTAGGACACATCGTCAGCAGAAAATATCCTTTCCCCAGATAGTTCTTTCTCCAGACATACTGTCCTTCAGAAGCTGCTGTAATATCAAAAAAGTACGATTGATCGTAATCGGTGGTACCATTTTTAATTTTCATAATTGCAACTGGGGTTTTAGTGCTATATTGTTGTGATTTATCCCAGCCAAGCTTAGTGCCAAAGACATAGGTATCTCCCTGCTCGTCTACATCAATACCGCGTGTGACATACGCGCCGATAGATCCTGTACGGCCATCGCGAATGACTTTCTCCAGTTTCATATCGGGATAGTTATAAACAGCAATCCAGTTACTGTCGGGATATTCAGTAGCAAAGGTCTTTCCACTTTCTACACTCCAGAAAGGTGCAAAGATTTTGTCACCTACTTTCTGTACATCCGTAAAAAAGGCTTTCCCTCCGTTACCGGCAAGCGCCTCTGCATCGATTTCACCATTGGCCGCTATCTGCTTGCTTTTGGTATCATACCGATACCACTGCGTGTATTGTTCTTCAGGCTGCCAAGCATTCTTAAACAATAAGACATCATCTCCTGCATTGCCAAACATGGTCATGGTTTCTGTCTGGAACTCGTTAATTTTTTCCAATTCTTGTGACGCATTGATTTTGTAAGCGGTTGCAGCTCCGGGGTTGCTTTGCCCAAAAAGTAGGCTGATAAATAGATTACCATTAACTAAGTAATTATGCGTTGCGCCCTCTTGCTCTATGCCGGTTCCCTCAGTGATTAACACACCGGTGTCTAAAGAACTGGTGGCATGGATGACTTCTGATCCGAAAAGCGGATCTGCTTTTGTAGTTAACACAAACATACCCTTTCCAGATGGCTCCTCTCCTCCAGGATTATCGGGCGTATCATTTTTTTTGCTACAGGCACTAAATAGCAATAGTGCAGCTGCTACATAAACTAGAAAGTTTGCTTTTTTCATATTATCCGATTTAATTTTTGTTAAAAATTTAGTTGCTTAAAAAATATCGAAGTTTCATGGTGAACGACCTGCCTGGTTTTTGGAGGCTGAAGTTGTCATAGAGTTTGCTATCGGTTAGATTTTTACACTCCAAGGCGATATTGTAGCGCCCGTTTTTGAATGTATAAACCATGTTCGCATCGTGGGCTATTTGTGTAGGTATAGTCCGTTTGGTGTCTTTTTTCCCCTCACTTTCCCAATACAAATAAAAATCATGTACATAAAGTAGGTTGTAGCCCACGCTTAATTTATCAGCATCCTGCAACACATTATTCAGGTAAAGTGTAACATCTGCATTGCCGTAACTATAGGGTATATTCGGAATACGATTTTTATAGGTGCTGCTTAATACGTTTGGTAGATCAATCCGATATTTCTGTTGATCTCTTATGTTCTGATAGGTCAGACTGATACCTGCCGTTAATAATCGCTTATAAGAATACCTGACTTCGGATTCGACGCCCATGCTGGAGACATCGAATAAGTTATCTGGATATAATTTATTCGGATTGCTGCTAAGCGGACTATAATAAATAAAGTCCTGAGCATAGTAATAAATTCCTGTTGCACTGGTATAGAGGCGATGATCGCCAAAAGGGATGGTATAGCTTGCTCCTAAATTGAAATTATTGCTTGATTCAGGCTTTAAATTCCAATTCCCATCTTTGTTCATGACATCGCCAAACCAGTCTTCTGCTTCCGGCAATCGGTTGGTTTTTTCATAAGAAAATTTTAGCTGAAGATCTGGGTCAATAAAATAAGTAGTAGCGAAGCCATATCCAAATTTATTCAAGTCAACGTAGGCATCATTGTACACCGTATCTAATGGTCTGGAAAAATCGGTCTCAACCAGTGTCGTATGCCCATTTTGACGCAGGTATTTTCCAAATATAGTTGCGCTCCATTTTTCTGATACTGCATATTGGTAGCTAAGTCCTACAACATGTTTGTTGGTCTGTTGGGGAATACGATTCAATACATCATCAGGGTCTACCGCATTGGTGCCTTTCCGGTCAAAGTGTGTGTAAACATGGTTTAATGCGAAAAAATGTTTATTGCCTATTTTGTAGGTTGCCGTAGCGGAGGTGCTGGCTACATTGTTCCGGTACTTATACCAACTATACCAGTTTTCACCACCTTTTCCTCTTAGCGTTACCGAATCGCCCAACCAGCCATAGCGTGCATGTACCGTATCGATGTTTTGCTCTTCTCCAAAATTATAATTAGCGTTAAAGGCGACATCAAGCCCCTTAGTAAATAGATCTTTTTTCTGGTACTTTAGCGTAGGCATGACAATATTTCCTCTAGTATGCCAAGCACCAAAGACGGCGATAATCCTTGCTCCAGTTTGTATCTCTTTGTAATATTGGCCCAAAGTGATACCTGCAAGTAACTGATCTGCCCACTTTTTGTCAACAAAGCCAACCTGCACAATTCCTGTTTCGTTGTGGTATTTATCGTGAAAACGCCTAACTGTTGTATTTGGATAATACGCGCCGGTATGAATGTCAGCAGCATCTACCGTTACGTTATAGTCGTTGTCCGAATAGTTTTGGAACGCATTTAGACGAAAGGTAAAACCGTTCTTGGAGGTAAAGGCTCCATTGATGTAAGAACGATGGGTATTAAATGAACCATAAGCGTAAGAAACATCCAGAAAATTTTTCAGCTTATTGCCAGTAACAATATTGACGGCACCGCCTAAGGCATCACTTCCTAACCATACCGGAATAACCCCTTTATAAACCTCGACACGTTCAGCAAAATTGATTGGAATAGCGTTGATCTGAAAGGATGGACCAAAATAATCCATCGGCACACCATCCAAAAAAAACTTCACCCTTTTGCCAGAAAAACCACTAATAGAAAAATCAACATCCGATCCAACACCACCCGTTTCCCGCAAGCGGGCTCCCGGTACGCGATCTAGAACATGTGCAATATCTAAGGTAGAGTTATGTAGCTTTTGCGCATCAACAGCCGAGACATGGTAAGCCTGACGATTGATTTCATGTGTTTGCGAGTACCCGAATACCGTAGCTCCTTCGAGCATAGCGGTATCTGTTTTCAATGTAAATGTGAATTGCTTGTTCTGCTGACTAACTAGGATGCTCGTTTCTAATGGAACGTAACCCAGTTCGGAAATTTTGATCGAAAAAGTACCCGGAGGTAAAGCCAACTCGAAATGTCCATTCGCATCGGTTACGGTTGTTTTATTCAGTGCTGGAAAATGAATAGAAGCAGACACAAGTGGTTCTTTTACTTCATTATATACGATTCCGGTAACGGAAAGCTGATTTGATTGTGCCCAGGAAAACAAATAGAGGCACCATAACGTTAGCAAACAAAAAACTTTCCTAAATCGCATATTCCTTAATGTTTCATCACGCCTCTTAAAAACTTGCTATATGTCATGTTGATCCAGAGGTCGTGCCTATAAAGATGTCTCGACGGGGCTTGAAAAGTTGAACTTTTCCGCCAATCACTAAAATTATTTAGCGCAAAACTCTTATTTATACTAATTATAAATATTTTTTGTGTCGCAAAGGTATTCCTTTTTAATGCTGCGCATTTATGCGTATGGAAGTATTATTTATGAAAATGGAAGTATTATGGCGTACCGGATTTTAGATGCAGATTTTAGTGATTTTATCTCGTCAGATGGCGAAATGGAATCGTCTGCCAGCGATGAAGCCATTCATCGGGTTAAATTAGCAACCCCAAAGGGCAACATCCATTATACGGAACACATCTTAAAGGAAGACCTTTCCCTTCTAGATGTGAATTATGCTATGCGGGATGACGTAACGATTTTTGGAAAAGGTAATACTGCTTTGCTGGAAATTCAATTCAATTTATCCGATAAGGCAATTTATTATCAAGATAAATTCAAATTGGAGCATGTCACTCCGGCTCGTTCGGGTAATATTGTTTTTCTCGCTGAAGAGGAGAATGAGGCCAATATCCTGTTTCAAAAAGATATTACGTATCATACCTTTGATATCCATCTTCCCGTATCCCTGTTAGATCGTTATGCAGGTGAATCGGAGCTCATCGATCAATTCCTGACCAACATCCATCATGATGTCAGTAGTGCACTCACCCAGCATGTCATTGGTATTAATCCACCTATTTATCAGGTGATACAGGAAATGAAGAATTGCATATATGAGGGGCTGACCAGACGCATATATTTAGAATCGAAAGCGTATGAACTTATCGCATTGCTCTATGAAAATGCTGCATACCCGAAAAATCAATCGGCGCTCAGTAAAGCCGATCAGGAAAAGATTCATTGGGCTGCGTCTATTATCCAGAACAACCTAGAGAAACCTTTTACCATTATGGAGTTATCGCGCATGGTGGGCATCAACCAAACCAAACTCAAAATAGGATTCAAGACGGTGTTTAACAATACTGTCTTTGGTTATTTGCAAGATATCCGGATGCATCAAGCCAAAAAGTATTTGTTAGATACCCAATTGTCCATACAGGAAATCAGCATGCTTTTAGGATATCAGAATATGTCGAATTTCAGTATCGCCTTTAAGAAAACGCATGGATATTCACCAATTAGGTTGAGAAACCAACATACTTGCAGCGAAAAAAAACGGTTATGACCACTTTTGTTCTTCTTTTATTAAAATGGTGTTTTCTTATTCTCGCTGTATTATTGCTCATGGGGATACTGTTCGAGCAGTATGCCCGATGGAAACTGGAGCGAACGGCTTTTATAGGTCGAACTTTTATAACGATTAAGGGTAAGCGGTTACATTACGTAAAAAAGGGGCAAGGTAACTGTACGGTTGTCTTTCAATCGGGTATGGGAAGCAGCCATGGCATTTGGCAGGACATTCAGGAAAAAGTGGCTAACCATGCGGTAACGATTGCCTATGATCGCAACGGGATCATGTTGAGCGAAAATAATGGTCTACCCATTACTAATGATCAGGCTAGTGAAGAGCTGCAGACATTGCTGGAAAAGACATATTGCCCTAAACCTTATATACTGGTTGGTCATTCGATGGCAGCTAACTATCTAAGACCCTTTATAGAACAAAATCGAGACCATATTCAGGGTATTATTTTTGCCGAAGCGGCACATCCACAATTGGTAAAAAAAGCGTCCAAAGAGCTTCTGGAAGCACTGAAGTTGCCGCCACGTTGGCTGATCAAAAGTGCCGTATTCACCGGTATTTACAGATTGGTTTACTCGTTTATTCCCTTGTCTGCTGAAATTCCCATGCATCACCACTTACATAGATTGGAAAGGGACTTTTTTTATAGAACCTGTGATAAGGTCTTGGAAGAATTGGCCAATGAAAGGTTGAATTTTGATCATGCCGAGCAGTATACTTCTTTTGGAACGATACCCCTGACCGTAATCGTAGGTACTGCAGAAGTACGTTATACTTACATTAAAAATGCTGCTATACGGGATGAATTTCGGGAATTGTTGAATGAATTGCAACATGACTTGTTAACGCTTTCGGCAAACAGTCGTTTAGTGCAAGCGAAAAATAGCGGACATATTCTACAGATTCAGGATAGTGCTTTGCTTATTGCAGAAATCGAGCGGATGATAGCAACAGGTACTTATTGTTAAAATAATGGGACTGTCCAAAAAGTAATTATTCATTTTAACCGTAGCGTATTGAAATCGAATCGTCATCCCGAGCCTAGTCGAGGGATCTCATCCTTGAATAGATCTCTCTACTTCGGTCGAGATGACGACGCTGTAGACTTTTTTAGACATACCTTCAATAAATAAGGTGCTTCAGTTTAGCAAAAATTAATTGGAAGGAGGTGTCGTTTCGGCCTGCTTTTTCTTCATTTTCTCATCCAGGGTATTCTTAACCTTCGGACTTTGCTGATAAGCTTGTGCGATTTGCACATATGTTTCTACGTTTAACCCTTCTTCTTCTACCGCTTTTGTCATTTTTCCTTCTAACCCTTGTTGCATACCGTTAATTTGCTGTGCAACTTTTTGAAAGGCTTCGATATCTTTTGGGTCTTGCTTTGATGCAGTACTATCTTGGGTCTGTTGGGCCTGAGCCATCGTGTTGAACTTTTCAACGGTCATTCCCTCTTTCTCGATAATTTTAACCATTTCACCCTGAGCTTCTGTTTGTATGGCATTTATCTTTTGATTGGCGTTAAGGAAACGATCAAGCTCTTTTTCTTCAAAATCTTCCTTAACTGGTGCTGCCTGTGTTGGTGCCGTTTGTGTTGCGGGTGGTGTTTGCGGCGTCGTTTGTCCAAAAGCGGTCGAATTAGAGCATACAACTATTAAGAATGCACTTATACCCAAAACCACATTGTACGTTTCGCTAATTCTTTTAAATGTCTTCATTTTTTACGTTTTTTAATAATATACCTATAACTATAACGTGGTATTATAATATTATTGCCTTTGTGGGATTATAAGTTATACGTTTTCCTTACGGAGTTATTTTTTTCTTGTTCGTTTTGAATGTTGAATCTGCCTGTTAATATTTGACAAAAAGTTGAATATCGAATTGCCTTAGCCAAGGATTATTATGGTTAACTTTGGTAAAATGGCTCTTAGGACTATCGGTCATTAGTGAATACCTTAAAGGAGAAATCGTATGAAGACACTTCATCAACACAGTTGGATCGATCGAATAGTCCATCTACTGTTTATATGTGTTACGCTTCCGTTTTTTGCCTGCGGGCAACCGCAAGCAGCACATAAGAAGAGCGAAATATCGGAAGAAGCTATGGAAAAAGAGAAAATAGAGAATAGTAGTAAGAAATCGATCGATACAGCTACTTTTGCTGCAGGATGTTTTTGGTGTGTAGAGGCACAGTTCAAGGAATTGAAAGGTGTGCAGGCAGTTTTTTCCGGATTTACGGGAGGGAAGGTGCCTCATCCCAGTTATGAGGCGGTATGTACAGGACTAACGGGGCATGCAGAAGCTTGTAATATTATCTTTAATCCTTCAGAGATTTCGTATGATGAATTATTAGAAGCGTTCTTTGTAGCACATGATCCAACACAGTTAAATCGTCAAGGCAATGATGTCGGTACACAATACCGTTCCGCCATATTCTATCATAATGATGAACAGCGAAAGTTGGCTGAATATTACATCAAACGTTTGGATCAGGAAAAGGCTTATACTAAACCTATTGTTACCCAAGTGAGGCCATTTACAGTTTTCTATAAAGCCGAAGATTACCACCAAGACTATTACGCCAATAATGGCGCGCAGCCTTATTGCCAGTTTGTGATCAAACCTAAACTGGATAAATTCAATAAGGTGTTTAAAGAAAAGCTGAAACACTAATCGCTTTTTTCTAATACAGCAAAGCAATGAAACATGTTATTTTATTAGGTATATGTATCTTTACACAGATAACGGGATATACACAGACCATGGAAACGAAAGAAAACAAAGGGCATCAACATAATCCTTATTATTCGCACACAGATACGACACATTTGCATGTAAGTAATGCAACATGGAAAAAAATTCTGCCTCCAGATCTTTATCGTGTAGCTAGGGAACAAGGTACAGAGCGAGCCTTTACCGGTAAATATTGGGATAGCGACACGAAGGGTACGTATTATTGTGCTGTTTGTGGGAATAAACTTTTTCGGTCGGATGCCAAATTTGCGAGTAGTTGTGGATGGCCTAGTTTCTTTGAACCGGTAAGATCCAATGGTGTTATCTATAAAACGGATAATTCGTTTGGTATGCATCGGATAGAGGTAGAATGTGCACGATGTAATTCCCACTTGGGCCATATTTTCGATGATGGGCCTGCGCCAACATATAAGCGTTACTGCATGAATTCGGTATCGCTGGATTTTGAGCCAGGTATTTAAATCTACAACAACAAAATTAGTTAAAGCTTGGCGGTAATGAAATTAGATTGGTTTCTGATTTACGAAGTCGTTTATGTTATTGTTGCTATTTTGGTATGCTTACGGATCGTTTACGACACCCGTAATAATACCAAAACCTTAGCCTACCTCTTACTGGTTATTTTCTTACCGATTGTTGGTATTATCTTTTATTTTTCATTTGGTATCAATTACCGAAAGCGGAAGATGTATAGCAAGAAGCTGGTTGAAGATGAAAACCTGACGAAGAGGTTGGCCGACGAAATAGTTAAATATTCAAAAACTACTTTTGACGAAAGCCGAGAAGATATTAGTCAGAATAAAGAACTTATGCTGATGCTATTGCGTGATAGTATGAGTCCGTTAACAGCTAACAATGCTGTTAAATTACTGATAAATGGAGAAAATAAATTTCCTGAGGTCATACAAGCCTTGCGTGATGCAAAAAACCATATTCACATCGAATATTATATTTATGAAGATGATGAAATCGGCCAGACGATTGAACAGTTACTTCTAAAAAAAGTACAGGAGGGTATAACCGTACGGTTTATTTACGATGATTTTGGTAGTAGCTCTATCCGACGTAGGCTAGTTAAGCGTCTAAAGGAAGGTGGCGTTCAGGTCTTTCCGTTTTCTAGGGTTTTGTTCATTGCCTTTGCAAACAGACTGAATTACCGTAATCACCGAAAAATCATTGTGGTAGACGGAAAAACAGCTTTTGTGGGTGGTATAAATGTTAGCGATCGATACATCAATAACGAGACGAATCCCAATAAGCTGTTCTGGCGAGATACTCACCTACGTATTGACGGCCCTGGCGTTCAATATTTGCAACATATCTTTTTATGTGATTGGAATTTTTGTTCGGATGAAAACTTACGTCCAAATGCTACGTATTTTCCTAAAATTAAAGATCTTCCCATTACAGGAAATAAAGTGGTACAAATTGCAGCTAGCGGACCGGATTCGGATACACCACTTATTATGTACTCCTTATTGCAGGCGATCAATCTAGCGACAAAAGAGATCTTAATAACGACTCCTTATTTTATTCCTGATCAAAGTTTGGTTGACGGATTAACAATTGCTGCGCTAAGTGGTGTTTCTGTTAAACTTTTACTACCTGGAATTTCAGATTCCTGGTTGGTAAATTTAGCGGCGCATTCCTACTATCAAGATCTGTTAAAGGTCGGGATAGAAATTTATCAGTATAAAAAAGGCTTTGTCCATAGCAAAACGATGGTTACAGACAGAAGTATGGCCATGGTGGGGTCTGCTAATATGGATAACAGAAGTTTCGACCTGAATTTTGAGGTTAATGCGATTGTGTATGATACAGAGATTGCGATGCAGTTGCGCGATGCCTTTTTTCAAGACTTAAAAGATGCTGAAAAAATAGATGCAATATCTTGGGGAACGCGGCCTTAGTATAAACAATTGCTAGAGCAAACCGCACGCTTGATATCACCTTTGTTATAATAAATTTCTATCACTTTTTCCGCAAACCATGGAGTAGTTTGAATGCCTTTAAAAACAAACTCGATATGAAAAAAGTGACACAAAAGCTCGTCACTTCAAAATTTACCGTAACACTAGTGCATCCCACTGCATAAGGTAAATTTTGGATGCGATATTTTCGGTAATCAACATCAGGTGTTTTTTAACGTATTATTTCTTAATATATAATTTTTTCTGTTAGCGGTTTCCTGGTTATTTTGCAAAGACCTTTAAACAAAAAGGGCCTCAATAACCATACATTTGAGGCCCTTTAAATCGTTTTTAAACTTTATAATACGCTTCCCAGCCTTTTCGAGGAGGTTCACCAACCAGTAGTTCGTTGGCTCTTTTGTTATTCGTGATGATTTTCTTATCTCGATCAAATAACAATTTGGTATTTAATCGCTGCGCTAACACACCTAAGCAGAATACCTGGCTAAGTGGGCCTGCTATATGGAATGGCGAACGGGTTTCTTCTTCTCCTTTACAAGCCAGTAAGAAATTCTTGTAATGATTAGACGGACTTACCGGAACCTCAGGTAATTTGGAAGCCATTTCCTTAGCCTTTTCTTCCGGAATAATCGATAAGGTGCTACCGTGTGTTCCCCCTTTAAACGTTAATTCTTTGCTATAAATAATCTTACCCGGATTAAGTTTGGCAGGTTCAATGGCCCCATTACTTGGGGGTGGGATATTCGGATCTAATCCGGAAACACCATAGCCTTTCGGGATAGGAGGGAGGTTGTCTATGCCGTCATACCAAGTAACTTCCAGTGCAGGCATTTTTTTCCGTTTAGGGAATTTGAATGAAAGGGTTGATGACATCGGGAAGAAGAAATCGTTATGACCCGTCAATTTGACGGCATTTACTTCTTCCGGTAATCCAAGGTCTAGAAATTGATGCGCTGTATCTAAGATGTGTGCGCCCCAATCGCCCAAAGCGCCCATACCGAAGTCGTACCAACAGCGCCATTGTCCGTTAACATAGTCGTGATTATAGTTATGGAAAGGACGTGTCATCAGCCAAGTATCCCAATCCAAGGTAGACGGGATGGGTTCGCCAGGAGGCAGAGACTTTATATTCGGATCCCAACCGTGCCAGCGTCTTGGCGCGTTCATGTGTGCCGTAATCGCCGTTACATCCTTGATGATACCGGCGTCTACCCAAGCTTTGAATTGAAAATAATTGGCCTCAGAATGTCCTTGATTCCCCATCTGTGTAACCACTTTTGGATTTTTCTTTGCGGCCTTCATCATTAATTCAATCTCATTGAATGTCCGCCCCATCGGTTTTTCCGTATAGATATGAATGCCTCGGCTAATAGCCTCCATGACAATGGGAAAATGCGAAAAATCTGGAACGCCAGCGGTTACCGCCTCTATCTGGTTGCCCATTTTGTCGAACATTTCACGAAAGTCTTTAAAGCGAGGCACATCCGGAAACTGTTTGAGTGTTTCCAAGGTATGCGGTGCTCCCATATCTACGTCGCAAAATGCAACAAAGTTTGCTAAACCTGTTTGGTGAAATTCACGTAAAATTTCTCCTCCTCTATTACCTATACCACAACAAGCGAGATTAACCCGTTCGCCGGCTTTAGCTAGTTTAACTTCAGAAAAAGGATTGGTTGTGGCACGTATTATGCCCGGACTAACCGCTGCCGCTGCAGAGAGCATCATTGCCCGCTTTAAAAATGACCTTCTGGAAGAATCTTTTGTATTCATTTTTTTTAATGGTTTATACCTGTTTAGATGTTTGCTGATATATGGCTAGTTTGACATCGGACAGGTCGTTGGTATGTAAATTATTTTTGCCTATTTTTTTATTTAATCCCTTTGCCAACTCGTTAAAAACAAGTCGAAATTGGTTATCAAATGTTGAATATAGGGAATTTTTACAGAAAAAAATCAAGGCTTCGCTGTAACAGATATGTTAAAATTTGTTAAAACAACCGTTTTACGAAAACGATGTCGTAGAGCGATTTCGGTCATTTTAAGGCATCAAATGGATATTTTGCCAAGCTCCAAAATTCGTCTAAAGCTAGGATTCTTTTTTTAAAAAAAGTGATTAATTGCGGCCAGTCTTCTTTTTTAAATACGCTCACTTGATGAATTTCCTGCCAAATCTTACTAATGGTTTTGTCGTATTCATTGACGGCATGTAGCTGCCAGTTCCATTCTTCTTCTAAGGTCTCCTGAAGGAGCTCTTTGAAAACTTCAAACTGCTCAAAAAACAACGCTTGTATTTCCAGGTCAGGATGGCTAATTTCAATGGCAATAGATGCTGTATGCTTATCTGCCGCCATTCTGAAAAACAAATGCTTATGTCCTGTTTTATAGTTTATCCAATTTGTTTTTAGGCCTTCGGCCGAAGGAATAACCGCCATATATTGGCCAAAAGTTGTCCAAAATGCTTGTTTTAGTCGGGATGCCTGTTCGCGTGTATACACCTTTGTGTTGTCAGGTTAGTTTTGTTATTCCATCTCCCAAACTTAGGCAACGTATGTCATTTTTACAATGAAATCCCTATCTTTCACCTGATTTTTAGAAAACAACCCTTATAAACTAAACGAATGAATCGGCGGCGTTTGATTTTATTTCTCTTTCTATTAAGCGGTATTGTCATCATCGTCATGCAATGTACAGAACGGCCTCCCACAGATGTGAGGGGAACAGCATACGCCGCTCAAGAAACCTGTTTACAATGCCATGGAGAAATTGCAAACCAATATGTTCATAATGCGCATTTTAGAACGTCAAGTGTCGTATCATCTGCAAAGATGGCAGATAGTTTAGGGTTAAACGAAGGTATGTATGTTTTTAATAGCCATACGAAAGTAGGCATCGAGAAAAAAGCAGATGGTATTCATCAGATAGCCTATATAAATGGTGAAAATAAGAAAGAAGAGCACGCTGATCTTGCTTTTGGTGCCGGTATCACAGCCTACACTTTGGCTTATTGGTACGATCAAAAGCTCATGCAACTTCCGTTAAATTACTTGACCCAAAGGAAAGAATGGGTGAATAGTCCGGGCTTTCCCTCCGATCAAATTTATTTCGGGCGGGCAATTGTTACGAAATGTTTGGAGTGCCATAGTTCTTTCGTAGAAGCAAGAAAGATTCCTACGAAAGATTTAAGCATGGAAGAAACCTTCGTAAAAAACTCTTTAATTGTTGGTATTGACTGTCAGCGTTGCCATGGGCCTGGTGCGGAACATGTTACGTTTCATCAAGAACATCCAGCGGTTAAGGAAGCAAAATATATGGCTAGTTATCACCAACTATCTCAAGCACAAAAGGTGGATATGTGTGGAGTTTGCCATTCAGGATCCAATGTACAGCTATTAGATCCTGCCTTTTTCTTTAAACCTGGCGATACGCTTCGAAATTTACCTGAATATACGACGTATACAGGTGAAGACCCGGATGTCCATGGTAAACAAAAACAATTATTACAAGCGAGTAAATGCTATCAATTAAGCAATTTAGATTGCAGTTCTTGCCACCGTTTGCATGACCGGGTTGAACCCAGTTTAGCGGTATATTCACAGACGTGCCAAAAATGCCACGAAAAAGTGAAACACCCGTCAATGGATCAAAAAGCGTTACTAGCGGCAAAAGATAACTGTATCGATTGCCATATGCCTGTCAAGTCATCAAAAGCTATTGGTTTTCAACGGAGCGGAAGTAAGGAAATGATTCCTTATCAGCAACGTACCCATAGAATTGCGGTGTATTAGGTTGGTTGTTAATTAGATAATAGGAAGTAGGTAGGGAGTAGTTGGTGGTTTAGTTGTTGGTCGGTATTGCGTAGGGCCTATTGCCTATTGCCTATTGCCTATTGCCTATTGCCTATTGCCTATTGCCTTTTACCTTTTACCTTTTACCTTTTTATTTTTTACTTTTGAATTCAAATCCTATAAACCATGAAAACTATTTTAGGGATGCTGATCGTTCTCGTAATGCAGTTAGTATATGCACAAAACACTGTCGAAGGGGTGCATCCGCGCATAAAGGTTTCCGAGGGTACTCTAGAGGGGCAGTACAAATCAGGAATAGCGTCTTTTAAGGGTATTCCTTTTGCTGCGCCTCCTGTTGGGAAGTTTCGTTGGCGCGAGCCACAGCCCGTGCAGCCTTGGCAAGGTGTACGAAAAGCAGATCGGTTTGGACCTAGAGCAATGCAACGACCTATTTTCGACGATATGCAATTCCGATCAGACGGGATGAGCGAAGACTGTCTGTACCTAAATGTATGGACACCGGCAAAGACATTTAAAGAAAAATTGCCGGTATTGGTTTATTTCTATGGTGGCGGTTTAATTGCCGGAGATGGTTCTGAGTTTCGTTATGACGGAGAAAGTATGGCCCGAAAAGGTATTGTAACGGTTACCGTAAATTATCGGTTGAATATTTTTGGCTTTTTTTCCCATCCGGAGTTAACGTCAGAATCCCCTTACCACGCATCTGGGAATTATGGTTTTTTAGATCAGCTGGCAGCATTAAAATGGGTACAGCAAAATATAGGCGCTTTCGGAGGTGATCCCACAAAAGTTACCATCGCGGGAGAGTCTGCCGGTTCTTACTCCGTAAGCGCACAAATGACCTCTCCTTTAGCAAAAAAACTTTTTCGTGGAGCGATTGGTGAAAGTGGTGCTTTATTAGATAATCATCGTCCGCGACCGTCATTGGCTGAAGCGGAACAAAACGGACTTGCTTTTGCTAAGGCGGTACAAGCAAATTCGCTGGCCGAATTAAGAGCGCTACCTGCTGAAGAACTATTGGCAGCAACAGCTAAGTTCGATGCTAACTTTTCAGCAACCATCGATGGTTATTTTTTCCCAGATGATCCCGTGAGCATATTTAAGCGTGGCGCACAGGCAAAAGTGCCTTTATTGGTAGGGTGGAATACCGAAGAATCAAACTACCGAGGCTTATTGGGAGATAAAGCTCCGAACATCGCTAATTTTAATCAAATCATAAACGAACGGTTTGGTAAGCAGGCAGCACAGCTCTTGCAGGTCTATAAGCCCCAATCGGATGAAGAAGTGAAACAGGTTGCAACTGATTTTGCTGGCGATCAGTTTATCGCTTATGGAACTTGGCGTTGGTCGGATTTGCATAGCCAAACGGGGAATCAACCCGTTTATCGTTATCATTATGCACGGCCAAGGCCGGCGATGCGTCATCAAACGGGTGAAATAGCTACTGGAGCAGTACATTCGGCCGAAATTGAGTATGCTTTAGGTAATTTACCAACCAATAGAGTTTATAATTGGCAACCAGAAGATTACCAGGTATCAGCCATTATGCAAGCTTATTTCGTAAACTTCATCAAAACAACCGACCCGAATGGCCTTGGCCTCCCGGTATGGCCTAGGGTGAAGGCTGGTGAGCCCGCACAACTGATGCATATTGACGTTGAAACGAAAAGCATCACGGAACAGCATCGGGATCGCTACTTATTGTTGGAAAAATTGTCTGATGCTAAGTAGTATACAGCATTGTCGATTTCCTCAGATCAAGTTTTGAAGGGATAATGACTTTGGTTTCCGCTGGATCCACTGATTTTCCTTTAATGGTTTTGATGAGTAAGGAAGCTGCGGCTTGCCCCATTTCAAAGGCAGGCTGCGTAATCGTCGTCATAGGTGGTTGTAAAATAGATGCCGTGGGTAAATTAGCAAAAGCTGCAATCTTTATAGTTTCTGGAATGCTTAAATGCTTTAACGCACAAGCATGATACGTACATATTACCAACTTCTCTACGGAGGCAATAATGGCATCTGGTCTGTTCTTATGGCCAAGCCGATATTGTATTAATCGTTCATTTTCCTGATCATGATTGGAACATACGATTAAGTTTTCGGTATTAAATATTAATCCATAATCCAGCAACGCTTGTTTATAGCCCTCTAAACGGGTCTTTATGATCGACAAGGCATTGGAAAATAATAGAAAATCAATATTGCGACAGCCCTGCTGAATGAGGTGTTCTGTCAATAAATAACTTGCACGGTAATCATTTGTCGTAACTTCTCCTCGTCCGATATTTTCGAAAATACGATCAAAAAATACAACAGGCAGACCTGCCGCAACTAATTCATTAATGTGATATGCTTCTTCGCTCTGTCGGGTGACAGAAATAAGCAGGCCATCAATCCGCCCATTGAGCAATTCCTTCAAAATAGCTTTTTCCCGTTCCAATTGTTCATGGGTTAAATAAATCAATACATGGAAACCATCCGCATAGGCAATCTTTTCTACGCCATTAATTGCCTGGGCAAAATAACTGTCGGCCACTTCGGGGATAACCATTGCAATGGTTTTGCTTTTTTTACCCCTTAAGCTACTCGCTTGGGCATGAGGAATATAACGGAGCTCTCTAGCGAGCTTTAAAACCCGCTGTTTTGTTTCATCACTGATATCATAACTGTCGCTTAGCGCCTTTGATATGGTTGCAGTGGATAAATTGAGCGCTTTAGCCAAATGCTTCATACTTATATTTTTCATACCTATGTTGCTTGTTGGTTCTTAACTTAGCTTTACGTAATCGATTAAGTAAATATATCTAATCAAAAACAATTTATCCTAAAGAAATTGTCGCAAATTTGGTTATTCCAATTAGCTAAATGGCGAATGAGCCAATAGGATAATAAGCTAATTTTTAATGGATTTGTACGTAAAAGAATAGGGAACAACGAATAACTAACAAACAATAACCATTATGAGCAATCAAATAAGTCATACACCACTGCCAGATTTAGATTTATGGGAAGACGATTTATTGCGCCGTTATCCTGATCCAGACACCATCGCAAGTAGCAAAACGAAAGAGGAATATCGAAATTATGAGGAACCTAGTCGTGATAGTGTCAAGGAGTTTTATCGCTTAAATCATACCCATCAAACGTATGCGTTTGTAGAAGAGAAAAAACGGGAATTTTTGAAATTCGATAAGAAAGAGATGCCCATATGGGACGCTTTTGATTTTTTAAATCAATTGGTAGATGATTCGGACCCCGATACCGATTTAGATCAATTTCAGCATTTATTGCAAACGGCTGAGGCTATACGGGCTGATGGGCATCCGGATTGGATGGTGTTAACTGGATTGTTCCACGATATGGGCAAGGTTCTTTGCTTGTTTGGTGAACCGCAATGGGCTGTCGTGGGTGATACTTTCCCTTTGGGATGCGCATTTTCCGATAAGATTGTTTATCCAGAGTTCTTTCAAGCCAATCCGGATTATCATCATCAATTGTATAGTACCAAATATGGTATTTATGCGCCGCACTGTGGCTTAGATAAGGTCCAGTTATCATGGGGGCATGATGAATATATTTACCATATGATGAAGGATTACTTGCCTGAATGTGCACTATACATGTTGCGTTACCACTCTTTTTACGCCCAACATCGTGAACATGCTTATGATCATTTATTGAGCAAGCATGATCAGGAAATGTTTTATTGGGTTAACCTTTTTAATCCGTACGATCTCTATTCTAAAAATCCTGTTCCCCCTGATTGGAATAAATTAAAGCCCTATTATGAAGATTTAGTCGCTAAATACCTTCCAGCAACCTTGAAATTTTAATGGAGGCAAATAATTTTCTAAAAAAGAGTTTCTTTTTTGTGATTAGGCTACATTTTAATGGAGGATATTCGTAAATACGTGTATTTTAGCTATGTTTGCGGCTGTGCATCCAATTATTACTGTCGTTTAATTTACATTTATGTCTACTCATCTCGTTATTTGGGATTTCCTTGTTTTCGCCCTATATTTTGTTTTGGTCGTTTCCTACGGGTATTTTATCTACAAAAAGAAGAAGAAATCTGAAAGCAGCGATTCCAAAAACTTTTTTTTGGCAGAAGGTTCCCTAACGTGGTGGGCAATCGGAGCCTCTATTATTGCTTCCAATATATCTGCTGAGCAGTTTATAGGCATGAGCGGTGACGGCTTTTTCGCTGGTATAGCCGTTGCCGTTTATGAATGGTTAGGGGCGGCAACGTTGATACTGGTTGCTTTTTTCTTGATGCCCATTTATATTAAAAACAAGATTTATACTATGCCACAGTTTTTAACCATGCGTTATAACAGTCAGGTGGCATTGATTATGTCTATTTTTTGGCTTTTTCTATATGTGTTTGTCAATCTTACCTCTATTCTTTATTTGGGTGCGTTGGCCATTAACGGCTTATTAGGTGGAGGCTATTTTCATGAAGTGATGTTGGTGCTGGCCCTATTCGCCATATTCATAACCCTTGGCGGAATGAAAGTTATTGGTTATACCGATGCTATACAAGTGGCAGTATTGATTATCGGTGGTTTAGCCACGACCTACATGGCTTTAACCATCGTTAGCCAAAATTTTGGGTTTGGTAAAGATGCTTTAGCGGGCTTTAAGGTCCTAATGCACGAGGCACCTGATCATTTTCATTTGATGTTTAAGAAGCCAAAAGTGGATGCACCGCAGATAGATATCGATAAATACTTGATATTACCCGCTTTCGGTATGTATGCAGCAGGGCAGTGGATCAGTAACTTAAATTATTGGGGTTGCAATCAATACATTACACAGCGGGCATTGGGTGCTGATCTCAAAACTGCCCGTACCGGGATCTTGTTTGCCAGTTTACTTAAAATTTTAATGCCTGTTATTGTCATGTTACCGGGTATTATCGCTTATGTGCTCTATCAAAAAGGCTTGCTTCCCGGTATGGAAGATGGCAACAAAGATTCGGCGTATTCAGCGATCTTAGCCTTCTTGCCCACCGGTTTGAAAGGTTTAGCGGTTGCAGCCTTAACGGCTGCGATTGTTGCCTCATTGGCGGGGAAAGCGAATAGTATATCCACGATTTTTACAATGGATATCTACAAAAAATACCTCCATAAAGATGCGGGCGAAGTTGCGATGGTTAAAACAGGACGCCTAACCGTTATCGTAGCCATGTTGCTAGGAATAGCCTTTACTTGGAACGATCTACTGGGTATTAGCGGCGAAGGAGGATATACTTTTGTGCAGAAGTATTCCAGCTTTATTAGTCCGGGAGTCCTGGCCACCTTTTTATTGGGAATGTTTTGGAAGCGTACAAGTGGTGCTGCTGCGGTGGCTGGTATTGTTACCGGTTTTTTAGCTTCTATTTTTTTCAACCAGTTGGCTGTTCGTATTTTTGGTCCGGAAACCTGGTTGTATTCGGCTTTCCGTAATTCGGAAGGTGTCTATGAAATCCCATTCTTTATTTGCTTAGGCTGGTCTTTTCTAACAACGATGTTGGTCATGATAGGCATCAGTTTGGCAGGTCCTGTAATAAGCGAAAAAGCCATTTTTCTGGATAAAGCGATGTTTAAATTGGAGCCATCGTCCATTATACTAAGCGTCACAACCATGCTGTTGTTGGCGGCTATCTATAGTAGATTTTGGTAAATAAATCAACCTACCTATCCTACATGATAGGAATATGCAGAGATATGTTTAGTTTTGCGGCCGCAGACTAAACAAGCAAGAATAAAATGTACAAAAGCCTAAAAAAAATTATTACTGCTGGCGTGATAACGAGCGCCTGTTTCGGTTGTCAGCCAACCGCAAAGCAATCCGTGAAAATTGCTCCTATTAAAGTTGATTCCGGTTTTACAGCAACGATAGTTGCCGATTCACTTGGCGCAGCTAGGCACATAAGTGTCAATAAGCGTGGTGATATTTATGTTAAACTTGCCCATTTGAAGGATGGAAAAGGTATTTATTGTTTATCCGATACCGATGGAGATGGCGTTATAGACCAAACAACAGCTTTTGGCGATTACCCGGGCACCGGCATCCTGATTAATGGTGATTATTTATACGCTTCTTCTAACACAACGGTATATCGGTACAAATTAGATCAAAACCAACACGTAATCGATACATTGCATCCGGAAATTATTGTAAAGGGATTGGTAGAACGGGCCGTTGATGGAGCGAAGCCCCTGGTCATTGACCCCCAGCAAAATTTATATGTAGCCGTAGCATCTTATTCGGATGCCTGTGCAAATGAATCTAAGGACGGAAAATCCTGTCCGTTACTGGACTCTGTAGCCGGAATCTGGCAATTCAGTGCAAATAAGCAAAACCAAAGCTATGCTGATGCTATTCATTACGCCACAGGTCTAAAGGGAGTAATGGGTTTTGCTTGGAACGATAGTTCGCAGGCATTGTTCGCATTGCAACACGGTAGGGGTGCCTTTCACGAGAAATATCCGCAATATTTTGATGCGGCGTATTCGGCAAACTATCCAGCAGAAACGTTTTATGAATTGACGAAAGGTGCCGATGCCGGTTGGCCTTATATTTATTACGATCAGGATCAGCATAAAAAATTGCAAGCGCCAGAATTCGGTGGCGATGGAAAGCGGGAGGGAGACGCTAAATATTTGGATCCCATTATGGCTTTTCCTGCACACTTAGGTCCTAATGCACTCTTATTTTATACGGGGGATATGTTTCCTGAAAAGTATAAAAATGGAGCTTTTATAGCCTTTCACAGTCAATCGTCAACACTTCATAAAGGTTTTTGTGTGGCCTTTGTTCCCTTTAAAGATGGGAGGCCTTCTGGCGACTGGGAAATTTTTGCCGATGGTTTTGCGGGTATTGATTTAGCCAAACCGGAGGGTCCGGCACAACATAAACCTTGCGGATTAGCGCAGGGACCAGATGGTGCACTTTATGTGAGCGATGACATGCAAGGAACTATTTATAAAATAACCTATCATGGAAAAAGCTAAGAGGTTATGTCAATATCCTATTAAAGTAAAAAGCATAAAAAGCGAATCAGCCGCAGGAATGTGGTAATCCGGTTTAAGGAGATAAAGATTTGTTAATTCGTTTTAGCAATATGTTAAAATATGTTAAAACCTAGAAATAATTTGCAGGGAACGTTTCCGGTCCTTATATTTGTGTCATCATAATTTAGGTTTATAATTGGTTAGTAAAGGTCTTCAATCTCCCCGGTTGGAGACCTTTCGTTTTTTAAATCAATAAGAAACCAAGTGCATATTTGTTAGTAGCTTTAAAATTGCATAATTATAGTAGTTTACATATGTTTGCCTACAAAAGAATACTATTTTGTTCAATCAAGAATCCATAAAGCCCCTGCTCTTTGTTGTTGGTATAATGGCCTTCGCATTTATTGTTGTATCATTCGTTTTATGGAATAAATTAAACGTTTTCAAAAAGGAGAATAGTAGATTAAAACGGAATTATCAAGAGCTGGAGAAAAAAAGCGCTGTTGTTGACGATGAAGTATTACGCTATAAGCTCAATCCGCATCTTTTTAAGAATGCACTCAATGCGATACAATCGCATGCCTATCAAAGCTATTATGCCTTGGATAAACTATCCAATGTATTAGATTATATCTTATATGAATCAAGTACACAATATGTGCGGTTAAGAGAAGAGGTTGAATTTACGAAAAGCCTTATTGAAATAAATCGATTAAAAACGAGTCCGCTCTTTAATTTACATGTAAAAAACAAGGTGGATACAACAGATCCCCTCTATGAAAATGGCCTAATTGCACCGTTAATCACCATAAACCCGATAGAAAATGCCTTTAAGCATGCCAATCTCCATCGGGAAGACGCCTTTATATCCATCGTTTTTGATTTAGTAGATGGTTGGTTCCAACTTTCGGTTTCCAATAGTGTGGACGACGGAACGCAGTCGGAAAATGAGAAAGGGGGCTTAGGGAATCCGACCTTCAGCAAACGCTTAAAACGGATTTATGGAGAAGATTTTGACTATAATGAATCCGTTGGCAATGGCATCTACAGTACGTCTTTAGCTATCAAATTGAGGGAGCCTTATGGTTAGATGCATATTGATAGATGATGAGCTTCCCGGACTTGGCTATTTACGACGCCTATGCGAACAGATTCCTGATGTAGAGGTCGTGAAAGCCTACACCGATCCCAAAAAATTTTTAAAAGAGGTGGATGATCTCACTTTTGACCTGTGTATACTCGATATTGAAATGCCGGGAATGAATGGTTTGGAAGTTGCTAAACATCTACGGGATAAATTGATTATTTTCTGCACGGCCTATAAAGAATACGCTGCGGAAGCTTTTGATCTGGAAGCAATCGATTATGTTCGAAAACCCATCCAGCAAGATCGTCTGGAAAAGGCTTTGCAAAAGGCGAAATTACAGTTAGAGCAAGGGAAAATAGCAGATGAATTTATCCATATCAATAGTAATAAGGGAAAAACCTTTCTTTACTTCAGTGAGTTGCTCTATATTACTGTTGCAGATACGGATAAACGAGACAAACGGGCTGTTCTCCGAAATGAAACGGAACTGATACTCAAAAACATCTCGTTCGATGATCTGATGAAATACTTGCCTAAAAGTATTTTTATTAGAATAAATCGGCAAACCATATTGGCAAAAAAGATCATAACGGCCTATACCGCCGATACCATAACAACGGCTATAATAGGACCTGATGGTAAGCCGGTAAAGTTTGCACTGAATGAGCATTATCGAAAAAACTTTTTGGATTATTATAAGCATTAGTGTCATCATCTCCGTCATGAAGGTACCCGAAAAGTTTTATTTTATTATCGAATTATTATAGAATTGCTTCACCTTGGTTCCTCAGGTTTGCCAAGAAGAGAGAAGGAGCCCTTTCATTACAAAATTTATCCGCTTCATTACAAAATTCTTTCCGCGACTTTTCAAATAAGGGATGTACCTGTATTTTAGCAGTCCTCTAGACGCTATTGGGCATATTTACTATGAAGGGAATTAGGAATTTAATATTTTATATTGCGGTCATTGGCGGACTTTCTGTCTTTATCTATTTTATCATTCTCCATGGAGAATCGTTTCAAGAAGGCAGGCTTTCGATAGCAGTTTCCAGCTCGGCAACTTCCAGCTGGAGCCATTTTATCGAATCCATGGCACATAGTGTAACCAATCCCTTTGCCATCCTGTTGTTACAGATTATAGCCATTATATTGGTTGCACGGGTTTTTGCTTTTCTATGTAGAAAGATTGGCCAACCGTCTGTCGTCGGTGAAATCATTGCGGGGATCGTTCTCGGGCCCTCTCTTGTAGGAACGTATTTCCCCGAATTTTCGGCCTTCCTGTTTCCAGCTTCGTCTTTAGGCAACTTAAGCATCATGAGCCAAGTCGGACTAATCCTATTTATGTATGTGGTTGGTATGGAGTTAGATTTGAAGGTGTTGCGTAATAAAGCACATGAAGCAGTGGTTATCAGTCATGCCAGTATTATTTTTCCTTTTGCGCTGGGAGTTGTACTGGCATATTTTATCTATCAGCAATCGGCTCCGGATCACGTGAGCTTCATCTCTTACGCGCTGTTTATCGGCATATCGATGAGTATAACCGCCTTTCCCGTTTTAGCACGAATTGTACAGGAAAGAGGCCTTACCAGAACAAAATTGGGATCTGTTGTCATTACCTGTGCTGCTGCAGACGACATTACAGCCTGGTGCATATTGGCTGCTGTAATAGCCGTAGTTAAGGCAGGTTCACTACTTAGTGCGGGCTACACGTTATTACTCGCGATCGCTTATGTTTTTCTGATGTTGAAGGTGGTTCGTCCCTTTTTAAAACGGATGGGTGATATTTATTCCAATAAAGAAGCGTTAAGCAAACCCGTTGTAGGCGTTTTCTTTGTGACACTTTTATTATCCGCTTGGTGTACAGAAGTTATTGGTATTCATGCGCTTTTTGGCGCTTTTATGGCTGGCGTGATTATGCCGGTGAATGTCAATTTCCGGAATATTTTTGTAGATAAAGTGGAAGACGTCGCCTTGGTATTCTTGCTCCCCTTATTTTTTGTGTTTACAGGATTGAGGACGCAAATAGGGTTACTAAATGAGCCAGGTTTGTGGCAGTTATGTGGATTAATTATTTTGGTTGCCGTAGCAGGTAAATTTCTGGGTAGTGCACTTGCTGCCCGTTTTGTAGGGCAAAATTGGCATAATAGCCTCACGATAGGTGCCTTAATGAATACCCGAGGTCTTATGGAATTGGTGGCCTTAAATATTGGTTATGATCTAGGCGTATTAAGTCCTTCGGTATTCGCAATGTTGGTTTTAATGGCCTTAGTGACTACCTTTATGACAGGGCCAGCCTTAGACCTCATCAATAAATTATTTAAAAATGAAGAAGAATCGGTTGTTGAATTGAGTATGAAGGATAAGTATAATATCCTCATTTCTTTCGGTAATCCGATTACCGGTAAGCTCTTGGTGAGATTAGCGCATGCGATGGTTCGCAAGTCGCGCGAATCGGCAACGATAACCGCTTTACATCTTTCCCCTGGTAATGAATTGAATCACTTTAATATGGGAGCCTATGAAAGTGAAAGTTTTGCTCCGATCAAAGAAGAGGCCAATAAACTCAATCAACCGGTAATCTCTTTATTTAGACCATCGCAACGTATTGACGATGAAATTATTGAAATGGCCAATGAGGGGAATTTTGATTTATTATTAATCGGTATCGGACAATCGGTTTTTGAAGGTACTTTTTTAGGTAAGATCCTCGGTTTTACTACACGTGTTATTAATCCCGAACGGATATACGATAGCTTAACAGGTAAAGAGAATTTGTTTACCGTTGGTGTTTTTGATGAACGTACGAAACAAATTTTGAAGTCGACCAAAATTCCTACCGGAATCCTTATTGATAAAAATCTAGGCGAGATAAAACAAGTTATTGTCCCTGTTTTTTCGCTAAGTGATAGCTTTTTATTGATTTATATACAGAAATTAATTCATAACGGACAAGTAAAGATTACCGTATTGGATGTAACCGGTGTAATCAAACATGATGTCGAGTTCAAGGAAGCTATACGGGCCATTCAGCAGGTTGCATCGGATTACATTACTTGGACACATCATGATCAGATGAAGATGGAATCTTTGGCCCAGCAAGACTTGATGATTATTAGTCATAATAGCTGGAAAACGGCCATTGAAACGAGAAGTGTTTGGTTGGCAGAAACACCTTCTGTTTTAATTATGAAACCGGCTTAGGGAAGTGATGAGCCTGTTCACCTACCGGCGGGTTGCGTGTTGACAACTCACAACTTTAGAAAGGTTTTGATACGTATGTCTTGATACGAATTAAGTAGTGATAGTAATTGAGTGTGTAAACATAAATTTAATCTTATGGAAACGTTAAAATTTAAAACAAGCTTGGATAAGCCTTCTGCTTTAAAAGAAATCGCCCCGCTCTTAAAAGGGGTACACGGTTTAAAGCGGTGGACAGTAGATTTTGACTCCATCTACAATTTGTTGATTGTGGAGGGGATTGGTTTGTGCGCATTAGAAATTATCAATAGCCTGCAGCATGCGGGCTTTATGGCGATGCGCCTGTATGAAGAAGGGTGATAAAGAATGTCCGAAAAGTCCACATTGCTGTCATTACCATACTCATCGTAATGACGCGTTTTTTGCAAAGGCTTTCCGGACACTTCCTTCCTGTTAATAACCCACAGTAAAACGCTGTTTGCGATGTTTAGGATGTAAGGCCTCATCAACGATTGCTACCGCGAGGTCGTCTACGGTAATCCACGAGCGGCCGCTTTCATCGGCTACCGGATAGTCTGTTCCAATGCGATAAGTTCCCTTGCGCTCGCGAGGTAATCCCTGATGCATTTCAGGTGCAGGGCTAATAAAGGTCCAATCCAGTTCTTTTTCTTCTTTTAAGATGTTCAAATAATCCCGGGCTGCGCTGGCACCTGTTTTCCAGTCGTCTGGAAATTCGGGGGTATCTACCAATTGCCTGCCATCTGGGGTGTATAGACTACCTGCACCACCAATAACCAGTAAACGTTTTACGCCAGCTTTTTTTACACCTTCCTGAATGGCTGTTGAACCGGCTATGAAATCCTCATAAAGCGTTGGATCCGCCCAACCTGCGTTATAGGCACTGATGACTACGTCATAATCCTTCACTGCAGCGGCAAGTTCATCAATATGGGTAACATCGGCTTTTATGACATGCAGTTTTTCGCTAGTTTCAGTTAATTTAGCGGGGTTGCGAACAATGGCGGTAACCCCTTCGCCTCGGGATAATAATTCGTTTAGAACCGTTGCGCCAACAAATCCTGTGGCACCAATTAATGCAATTTTCATGATGAAAGTAAAATTAATAAAGTAAAAATTCAAAAGCCTGCCTCCCGTTAGGGAGGGTAAAAAAACCGAGTTGTTATTTTTCTCTTATTGCTACACAAAGATACAAGCGCTATAGTTGATTTCGGTTGATATAAGGTAAAGAATTGCCCTAAAATGCTATTATGTAAATGTGCAATAGAAGTTATGAAAATTTGCAATTAAACAAATATTTCATCTCCGGCATCAATTACAAAAACATTGGTTTACGGCGGAGAGGAAAATGAAAAACGATCAAAATATACAATTATAAGCTGGAAAAATATAGCCGATGAATAGTTGCAATCATGGGTAATTTATCCGGTCTTGCTATTTCATTTTCACTGTAATATTTTGTAAACTTAGGGTGTATTTTAAGGAACCAATTATGATTATCAATTCTTCAAAATGGCTACGGAAGCAAGCATTGTTCGTGTGTTTTGCTGTTTGCTTGGCAATGTATAGTATTGCAGTGGGGCAGCCGCAGGAAAAGAAACGTTTAATTGTTTCTGGAGATGGTCATGGATTGCAGTTTGAAAATGGCACACCTTTTTTCTGGTTAGGAGATACCGGTTGGGAATTATTTCATCGGCTTACACTGCCCGAGATTGAACAATATTTAGATAACCGTGCAGCCAAGGGGTTTACGGTGATTCAGGCTATTGTATTGGCCGAGTTTGACGGATTGAAACGGCCCAATCCTTATGGCGAATTGCCTTTGATTGATCAAGATCCAACAAAACCCAATGACGCCTATTTTAAAGTAATCGATAGCACCGTTCAGATGGCATCAGAACGAAAGTTAATTTTAGGCTTGCTTCCCACTTGGGGCGACAAGGTAACAAAGGCATGGGGAACGGGGCCAATGATTTTTGATAGCGTTAATGCCTACGCTTACGGTCATTGGTTGGGTAAACGCTATCAGGATCGGCAAAATATTGTTTGGATTTTAGGGGGCGATCGGCCGCCTGTCTTCGAAGGTAAAGATTTCCGCCCTGTTTGGCGTCAAATGGCTAAAGGACTTCGAGATGCTACAAAGGGAAGATGTTTAATCGCTTATCATCCTTGGGGCGGGAACGTGTCTAGTTCCAGCTGGCTGCAACAAGAAGATTGGTTGGATATCCATATGTTCCAGTCTGGGCATGGAGATGGACACGATGTGCCCAGTTGGAAAACGGTAAAACGCGACCTTCAATTGCAGCCTGCGAGGCCGACGCTGGATGGGGAACCCAATTATGAAGACCACCCGGTCAATCCTTGGCCAAAATGGAATCCTGACAACGGTTATTTCCGCGATTACGATGTGCGTAAACAATGTTATCGCTCTGTTTTTGCAGGAGCTTGCGGCGTTACTTATGGTCATCACGCCATTTGGCAATTTATGAGTGCCCGCGAAGAATTGATCAATTTTGCCGACCGCGGTTGGGTCAACGCAATGGATAGGCCCGGTGCTTTTCAAGTAGGATATTTACGTAAACTCATTGAATCTAGACCATTTTTGAACAGGGTGGCTGATTCGAACTTGGTTGTTGGTGGCTTGGGTGTGCGATCGGAACATATGGAAGCATTCCGTGGCGATGAGAATCACTATGCGATGGTTTATTTGCCGATAGGGCGAACAATTGAACTGAACATGAGCTTTATGAAAGCGAAAGAGATTAAGGCGTGGTGGTTTAACCCTAAAACAGGAGAGGCAACACCATTAGGCCATCTAAAACGGTTAGATAAAATGAAGTTTACTACCCCAACTCAAGGTAAAGAAAATGACTGGGTATTGGTGGTAGAAGATGCGAATAGGAAGTATCAGACTTTGCAATGATGCAAATATAAATCGGTGTTGCAAAAGAATGTATATGCTCAAAAAAACATATAAATAGTGACGCAATTTAAAATTGTCCAACTTTTTATATAGATTCGTGCCGCGTAGTATACTTAACCACACGTTGCCTAGTTTTTAGCATAAACTTAAGAATGGAATCGATGCTAACCAAATATGGAAGCTTTACGGACGAACAGTTGCTCGAACATGTCCAACAAAATAGTGAAGAGGCCTTTACGGAACTATACCATCGATTTTGGAAAAAATTATTTGTCGTAGCAGCCAATAAACTTCAGGACAAGGCTGTAGCGGAAGAGTTAGCACAAGATTTATTGGCTGATGTTTGGCAACGCAGGCACAGTATACGCATCACTACTACACTGCAGGCGTATATGGCCGTATCGATGAAATATAAAATCATCGATTATCTGGCACATCTCAACCATCGCCAAAAGTACCAAGCTTATATTCAATCAACCGGTACATCTCTAGATCACGGAACCGAGAAATGGTTAAACTTCGAGGAATTAAGGGTCCGGCTTGAACAATATGTGAACGATTTACCTGAAAAATGCCGATTGGTTTACCAACTTAGCAAGGAGCAGGGCTATAAAAATCAGCAAATTGCGCAAGAGAAGGGTATCTCGGAGAAAACAGTAGAAGCGCATCTTACCCGGGCTCTTAAGGTATTGCGGCGCAAGCTCAGCCATTTCCTATTTTCCCTTCTTTTTTAAAGCACGTCGCCGCCTTCAAAAAAAAATCTTTTTGATATAGGGTTTTTTCATTCACAACCGATATTATATTACAAAGACCAATACTTGCATGGGACAAGAAATTGATAAACGTTATTTAGAACTTGCCGAAAAATGGTTGAATGGCACCATAACCCCAGAAGAAGAGGTTGTTTTTGCCAACTGGTATAACCAAAACCAAGACAATACCGTATGGGTAGAAAGCGATTATGCCGCCAACGAAGTAGTTCTGCGGGAGCGCATACGCAAGCGTTTACAGGCTCGTAATAAATCTGTACGTATCGGTCAAGAAAAATGGAAGCCATACGCCTATCCACTTGCAGCAAGTATTGTATTGTTGTTGGCCGTGGCCGTTTACTTCGGCACATCTCACTATTTTGAAAAAGGGGAAACGACCGATATTCTGCCCGGTGGTAACCATGCCGTGCTGACCTTAGGCAACGGTAAAAAAATCTCATTAGATGAGGTTAAAAATCAACATCTCATAACCGCCTCGGGCATAAACCTCACCAACACAGATGAAGGTACCTTGGTATATACTTCTACTGCACTTGCTGCACCTGATCAATCCACCGAGAAAAATCAGATTGCCACACCAAATGGTGGAAAATACCGTATTCTTTTGTCTGATGGGTCAACCGTTTGGCTAAATGCCTCTTCTTCCATTAGCTTTCCGGTGGTCTTCAGCGATACAGCCAGAGAAGTTGAACTGGAGGGAGAAGCTTACTTTGAAATCCAAGCCGATAAACACCGGCCTTTTCGTGTCGTAACGGCAAAACATACCGTAAATGTATTGGGCACTTCCTTTAATATTTGTGCTTATCCAGACGATGCTGCAACCAAAACAACGCTCATAAATGGTGCCGTACAGGTAGCAACCGCTCAGACGCATACGCTATTACAGCCTGGCCAACAAGCTGCAAGCTTCTTGGCTGATGCTCGTTTACAAGTAAGCGAAGTGGATGTTGAAGCAGCCATGGCGTGGAAAATGGGCTTTTTTACCTTTGATAATGAAAGTCTTGCCGAAGTCATGAAAAAAGTTTCCAGATGGTATGATGTGGAGGTGGTTAACCAAAGTAAGTCAAATGACTTTAGATTTGGTGGAACCTTTTCATGCAACAAGAAGCTGTCCGAATTATTACGCCACCTGGAAGAAATCAGCAATTATCATTTTACCCTCAAAGAAAGGAGGATTATCGTCCAATAAAGACTTATTAGACAAGATATAGACTTTAAACGTTAGAGGCGCGTCAACGCCCCCAACGCTTCATCAGCAAGGCTGATGGCAGGTCAAAAATTCTATTTTTGTTCAGCTAACAAAACAATTATTAAACCTACATAGTCAAATGTATAAAATTTTTACTGCATTCTTTTTAAAGAAATGCCAAACTGTTTTTTATAATTTTTTTCTGATCATGAAACTTGCATTCGTTCTACTCTTAATTACCTGCATACAGGTAAATGCAAAAAGTTTCGCACAAAATGTCAGTATCCGAGCATCCAACACTTCATTGTTAACCGTTTTAAAGCAGTTGAGGAAACAAACTGGATATGACTTCTTGTATAATTTCCAACTGATAAAGAACGCTAAACCGGTGTCGGTCAACTATGAAAATGCATCGCTAACAGAGGTCCTTGATGCTTGTTTAACTCCGCAGCAATTAACATATCGTATTGAAGAGAGTACGGTTGTCATTAAAAAAGCTCCTTCGATTACTACCAATGCGGTAGACCAAATCGAAAGCGCTTCACAAGCAACTCCACAGCAAATGCAGGTATCTGGAAAGATTGTTGATGAGCGTGGTGATCCTCTCCCGGGTGTAAGTGTTTATATTAAAGGGAACACCGATGTGACCCAATCTGATGCAAACGGTAATTACCAAATTACAGTTGCCAGTGGTACCGAAACGTTGGTTTTTAAGTTTGTCGGTTACAAGTTTCAGGAAATTGCGGTAGATACCCGTAGGCGAATCAATGTTACTATGGAACCAGATATTGCCAGTTTAGATGAAGTAGCCGTCGTAGCCTACGGTACCCAGCGAAAAGAAAGCGTGGTTGCCTCTATTTCAACAGTTAATGTACACGACGTAAAACAGGCCGCACCACGTTCCTTAACCAATGCTTTAGCAGGGAAAGTTTCTGGGCTTATTTCGGTTCAACGGAGTGGAGAACCGGGATATGATGATGCGCAATTTTGGATTAGAGGAATCAGTACGTTTGGTGCTGGAGCCCAACCCTTGGTGCTCGTGGATGGAGTAGAACGGCCAATAGCCAATATAGAGCCGGAGGAGATAGAAACATTTTCTGTGTTAAAAGATGCGGCAGCTACGTCTGTCTACGGTATAAGAGGAGCGAATGGCGTTATTTTAGTCACCACTAGAAGGGGGGCGAGCCAAAAACCGAGCATCAGTTTCAAAATGGAAAGCGGAACAAATAGGCCTACCGATTTACAGCAATATGTAGACGGACCTACTTGGTTGGAGTTATACAATGAGGCCCAGGTGGCCACTAATCCGAACTTTGCTACGCCATATACACCCGAAATTATTGAAAAATATCGATCTGGTGAAGATCCATATCTATACCCAAATGTGGATTGGCTTGATATGATGATGAAAGATCAATCATCCAATCAAAGAGCTAACTTAAATATTACTGGTGGCAGCGAGATGGCGAAGTACTTCGTTTCCGCAGGCTACTATCAGGAAGATGGTATATGGAAAGGAGACAATTTAAACGACTATAATACAAACGCCAAATTGAAACGCTATAATTTCCGTGCGAATATTGATGTGAATCTCAATAAAGATACAGAGCTTAGTTTGGGTTTAGGCGGCATATTAGTAACTGCAAACTATCCTGGGACAGGCAATGGTGATATCTGGGGTGCTATTCAGAATAATACCCCAATAGGTTATTCTCCTACCTATCCTGATCCAAAGGATCCGAATGGTTTTGTGTATGGAGGGATAAGCAGTTTAATCAACCCTTATGCCCAATTAACGGGTACCGGTTTTAAAACACAATGGCGAAACAATATCCAGTCTGACCTCACGCTAAAGCACGATTTGTCCCGATTTGTAAAGGGGTTATCCGTTCAAGGAAAGTTCGCATTCGATGGCTACAATTATCATTATATTAACCAAACGCGGGCATATTTAGCCAATAGTGATCAGGTTGATAAATATTATGCAACAGGTCGAGACGAGAATGGTAATCTGATATTGAGCCAGCTCGTGACCGGAAAAGCCGATCTGACTTTCGGCAAGTCATCCAGTGGAGATCGCCGAATCTATATTCAAGCTAATATCAATTATAGCCGCAGTTTTGGCAAGCACGATGTAAAGGGCTTGCTCTTATATAATCAACAAGATTACCAAAATGCGGATGCCGGAGATGCCATTAGTGCCTTGCCTTTCAGACTTCAGGGATTGGTTTCCAGACTTTCCTATGGTTACAATAACCGTTATTTTGCAGAATTCAGTGCGGGTTATAACGGCTCGGAAAATTTTGCAAAAGGTCATCGCTTTGGTTTCTTCCCGTCTGCCGCAGCAGGTTGGATACTTTCTGAAGAATCTTTCTTCAAAAATCATGTAAAAGGAATTGAGTACTTAAAGTTTAGAGGTTCATGGGGAACCAAAGGTAATGATCAAATCGGCGGGCGAAGATTTGCGTATTTAACAACGGTGGGCGGTGGAAATGGTGCTTATTACTTTGGTATAGATGGCAATAACCGTTTTGATGGTAGAGGAGAAGATCAATGGGGTTCGAACTTGACGTGGGAAAAGGAAAGGGAGATTGATTTGGGCCTAGAGATGCGGTTCTTGAAAGGATTCAGCTTACAAGCCGATGTGTTTAAACGCCACCGAGATGGAATATTTTTACAACGTGCCTCATTACCTGCCATGCTAGGTTTAAAGAATAACCCTTATGGTAATCTAGGCGAGATGGAAAATAAGGGTTTCGAAGCAACATTGGAGTATCGGGCAACTTTAGGGCAGGTAGATCTCTCTTTCCGCGGTAATTATACGTTTGCTAGGAACAAATTGCTCAATACCGACCAGCCAGATTATACCTATGCTTATCAAAACAGGGTTGGAAAGCGGTATAACCAACCGTTCGGACTTATCGCTGTGGGCTTGTTCCATGATCAGGAGGAAATTGATCATTCGCCTACACAACAATTTGGTACGGTAAGGCCGGGTGATATTAAATACCTAGACTATAATGACGATGGTGTTGTAAATACGTTTGATGCGGTAGCCATTGGTAATCCACCGGTACCGGAAGCCATATATGGTTTTGGTACGACAGTCGCCTTCAAAGGTTTTGATTTTTCGATGTTTTTTCAAGGGAGCGGACCTGCTAGCTTTACTCTTGGAGGTAAGGGGTGGTACCCGTTTGAAGGGGGTGGATTGATCGGAAACTTGAATATTAATAGTTTAGATCGGTGGACGCCCGAAAACCCAAGGCAGGATGCCTTATTTCCAAGGCTTTCTTTTGGTACAAACTCCAATAATTATCAAACGTCCACTTGGTGGCAGCGTGACGCAAGTTATCTGAGGTTAAAGTCGGCCGAAATCGGTTATACCATCCCGAAAAGGTTAACAAATAAATTGAAAATAAATACGCTACGTGTTTATGCTAATGGTTTGAATCTATTAACCTGGAGCAGTTTTGATTTTTGGGATCCGGAATTGGGCAGTGCAAATGGTGGCGCTTATCCCATTCAGAAAACCATCAATTTCGGAATTAACCTGAACTTTTAACGTTGAAGATAGACAAACTAATCCAATAAAGCTTTAAGTAACAGATTATGTTCAATAAAAAATCTATATATTTTATACTAATCGCCTCAACAATTATCTTGTTTTCTTGCGAAAAGTACCTGGACAAACAGCCCAATGATATGTTGACGATCGATGAAGTGTTTTCTACTAGGTTGGAAACAGAAAAGTATCTGGCCAGTGTCTACAGTTATATTCCCGATCCATTGGTTTGTAATGGCGTAAATTATACCCCGCTTTCGGATGAAGCGGACTGGGTGTTTAACTGGCCTCATCAGCAGATTAACACAGGCAATTGGTCGCCGGTAAACACACCCTATAATATATGGGCCAAATACTATCAAGGTATCCGATCTGCCAGTACCCTTATCCATCGCGTAGGCGAATGTCAAGAATGTGAGGACCTTAACCCGGGTATTACCGTTCAATATCGAGAAGAAGCAAGGGTACTTCGTGCTTTTTATTATTTTCTCTTGATCAGGCAATACGGGCCTGTCCCTCTTCTTCCAGATGAACCGTTGGCTATTGATGCACCTTTATCTGAGATTCAGCTACCACGGAACTCATACGATGAGTGTGTCGATTTCATTGTTTCGGAGCTGGATAAAGCGCAAGCTATTTTACCGGATAAGCCTACCAATACAAACGATTATGGTAGAGCTACCGCTGGCCTGGCTAGTGCTTTGAAAGCTAGGGTGTTACTTTATGCTGCTAGTCCTTTGTGGAATGGGAATAGCGATTACGCGGATTTTAAGAATACCGATGGTAAGCAACTTATTAATCAAATATATGATGAAAATAAATGGAAAAAAGCTGCTGAAGCAGCTAAAGCCATCATTGATCGTATGCCCGACGGACTATATAAAAAGAATGATGCCAGTGGAAATTTCGACCCCTATTTGTCTTATCAATATGTGTTTTTAGACCGATGGAATAAAGAGGTCATTTGGGGCAGACCGAGAACCGGTGATGAGGTTCGTTGGGAGCGTTGTGCCTCGCCTCGCCAGCTGAATGGTTATATCGGTCTTTCACCCAGTCAACAACTCGTTGATGAATACGAAATGGCAAACGGGTTAAGCCCTTTTGCAAAGGAAAGTACAACCGCAAACCCGGTTATCAATCTGGCATCAGGATATTCCGAAACGGGTTTTTCGGAGACAGCTACCAAATATACGAAAGCAGGTATCTATAATATGTACGTTGGAAGAGAACCGCGTTTTTATGCTACAGTAGGTTACAATGGCATGGATTGGCTTTATAAAGGCGCAGACGGTAAAACCATCACTCGGGTAGAACTCTATTCAACGGGAAGGGATGGGTACAATGGCTCAAATGACCACTCTACAACCGGTTATACCTCCGTTAAATTGGTGCATCCCGACAGTGATGTGAAAAATTCGAAGCATGTATTGAAATCGTGGATATTCTTCCGGTTAGCAGAAATGTACTTGAATTACGCTGAAGCACTAAACGAATACGATCCAACCAATACAGATATTTACAAATACATTAACTTGGTACGTGAAAGAGCTGGTATGCCAGAGATACCTTCCGGTCTTGACCAAGATGAATTGCGCCAACGTATCAGACATGAGCGCAGGATAGAACTAGCCTTCGAAGAACATCGCTTCTGGGATGTAAAGCGTTGGAAAATTGCAGAGGAAACGGATGCCGCCCCCATTTATGGGATGAACGTAAGAGCCGGCACCAGTTTTACAGATCTGAGTTTTTATAAGCGTACAGTTGCTGAATCACGTGTGTTTGAGAAAAAACACTTGTTATGGCCGATTCCTCAATCAGAAATCGAGCGAAATATAAATTTAGTTCAAAATCCCGGGTGGTAACCACGATCATTTATCATTCCATCCTACCGATATCGGTTCGGTAGGATGAATGAAATAAAAGCCAATAAGGGTCTATAGTCAGACGCTACTATATATGAAAAAAATTTTAATAATACCTTGCTTATGGTATGCAGTAGCATTTGCTCAACTAGCACCATCTGCAGTTGATGGTAAAGTCGAAGCACTGATGGCCCGAATGACACTGGAAGAAAAAATCGGACAACTAAATCAATATTCGAGTGATCGACTGACAACCGGACCTGTACGGCCTAATAGCGACAAATATAACGATATAAGGCAAGGCAAGGTCGGGTCGATGCTCAATGTGAAGGGTGCGAAAGAAACACGGATGGTGCAGGAACTCGCTTTACAATCCCGATTAAAAATTCCATTATTATTCGGGATGGATGTTGTGCATGGATACCGCGTCACCTTTCCAATCCCGTTAGCCGAAGCAGCAAGTTGGGACTTAGAGGCCATACAATTGTCTGCGCGTATCGCAGCAAAAGAAGCTGCTGCCGCCGGCCTACATTGGGCTTTTGCTCCCATGGTTGATATCGCTCGTGATCCAAGATGGGGACGTGTCATGGAAGGAGCTGGAGAAGACCCTTACTTAGGGGCGCTCATTGCTACCGCTAGAGTTACGGGCCTTCAAGGAAAAGGCTTGGGTCAATTAGATGCTGTGATGGCTTGCGCGAAACATTTTGCGGGTTACGGAGCAGCCATAGCGGGAAGAGATTATAATTCGGTGGATATGAGCGAACGCATGCTATGGGAAGTGTACCTGCCACCTTTTAAAGCCGCTGTAGATGCAGGAGCTGCAACGTTTATGACCGCTTTTAATGATCTGAATGGTGTTCCTGCCACGGCTAATGTGCATTTGTTGCGCAACATCCTAAAAACAAAATGGCAATATCCGGGCTTTGTGGTAAGCGATCACAGCGCGGTAATTGAGTTGATCAACCATGGTGTCGCGGCAGATAAGGCAGAAGCAGCAAAAGCGGCCATATTTGCAGGTTGCGACATGGATATGGAAGGTCATGCCTATATCGAAACCCTCAAACAACTCGTTCAAGCAGGAAAGGTACCTATCGAGCTGATAGACGATGCGGTAAGGAGAATACTGCGTATCAAATTTGAACTCGGCTTATTCGATGATCCTTTCCGTTTTAGCGATGAAAATCGAGAGCAAAGGGTGCTTAATGCTCCCGAACATCATCAAGCAGCCTTAAAAATGGCGGAGAAAAGTGTGGTATTGCTGAAAAATTCTGCGGCTACCTTACCATTAACTGGTGATTTAAAATCGATCGCCGTTATCGGGCCATTAGCGAAATCCAATTGGGATATGCGGGGTAGTTGGTCTGTATATTGGCCAGAAGATCATATGACATCTTTATACGAAGGTTTACAAGCTAGGGTGGGCAAAGCAACACAACTGCTTTATGCCAAAGGTTGTGGTATTGCCGATACGTCAAAGAAAGGCTTTGCAGAAGCCGTTGCGATAGCCAAGAAGGCTGATGTGGTTATTATGGCCTTGGGCGAATCAACGGATATGACGGGTGAAGCAAAAAGCCGTGCACATATTGAAATTCCAGGTGTACAGGAGGAATTAGTCAACGCAATAAAATCAACAGGAAAAAAAGTAATTGTCTTAATGATGTCTGGACGACCGCTGATCTTTCCTTCAACTGCTAAAAATGCGGATGCAATTCTCTATACCTGGTGGTTAGGCAGTGAGGCAGGCCACGCAATGGCAAATGTTTTATATGGAGATTACAACCCTTCAGGTAAACTACCCATCACCTTCCCCCGCATGGAAGGGCAGATTCCCATCTATTACAGTCACCGTAACACCGGTAGGCCACTGGTTGAAGGACAAAATACGAACTATCGTTCTAAATACCTAGATGTGAGCAATGAACCGGCATTTGCATTCGGTTACGGACTAAGTTATACCACTTTTGAATTTAGCGACCTACGGTTGTCACAAAAGACAATGAGCGCCACTGATACGCTTACCTTAAGCTGTGTGTTGAAAAATACAGGCCACTATACCGGAGAAGAAGTGGTGCAACTGTATATTCAAGATCCGGTTGCAAGTATTGCCCGGCCGGTAAAAGAGTTAAAGGGGTTTAAAAAAATAAAGTTAAAACCTCAGGAAAGTAAAAAAGTTACCTTTGCCATCGATAAAGAAATGCTATCTTTCTTTGACGAACAGTTGCAATGGAAGGCAGAACCCGGAAAATTTAACGTACTATTGGGCAATTCTTCTGATAATATACTACTGAAAGAGACATTTGAACTCATAAATTAGCATTGCGGAAAAATGATGAAATATTTATATGCCATTTTATTTACGTTTATAGCTTGTGCCCAAGGTCAAGCACAAGATTATTACAGCCGTTTGGAAAACGATACACTGACCATCGGGAATAAGCTGATTGAACGGAAATTCATTTGGAACCATGGAAACTTAATCACTTATAGCCTCGCCGATAAGCGTGCGGATCAATGTTGGTTGAATCAAAATGAATCGCCAGACTTCCATATTGTAGACGGCCGGGTCACTGCAACGAACGCATCGTATCAGGCTACCGAAGTGAAAGAAACCGTCATACACCCGGCCTATCTGGAGACCATCGTTACCTTTTCTTTAGGAAATACAGCAGTCAAAAGGGTGTACCGAATATATCAAGATTGTCCAGCAATTGCCTGCGATACCTACCTAAAAGGAAGCAGCGAGGCGAATTGGGATGGAAAGACGGCCAACTTGGCTGATATGAAAAATATCGAGTCTACCGCAGACATGCAATCCAAGCAAGTAACTGCCGTGCTTGACCAAATCAAGCTACAAGGATTTCATTGGCAGACAAAAATCGTGGAATTTCAGGATGTCACAGATTGGAATAATAACCTGGTTTTTGAAACGAATATCATCCCTTATCGAAAAAATTCCTATCGGGGAAATTTGCTTTTCGCTCGTAACAATGAAAATGGAAAAGGCTTCTTTATGCTAAAAGAAGCACCTTCTTCGAGTGTGCAACTGAATTACAATGGCCATGACTTTATTACGGCATTCGGGCATTTTCAAATGACTGGCTTGGGTATATCTGCGAAAGATATCCGCAATGATGAGTGGCGTAAAGCATATGGCTGCGTAATCGGGGTTGGTACGAATGAATTAAACCAACTGTTGGCCTTGCGTACTTATCAAAAGCATTTGCGAAAACTACTTCCTGAGCGAGATGAAATGGTTATGATGAACACTTGGGGCGATCGCAGTCAGGATTCGAAAGTGAACGAGAAATTCAGCTTAATCGAAATTGAAAAAGCTGCCCGATTGGGTATCACTCATTTTCAGATAGATGATGGATGGCAGATTGGCAAAAGCCCGAACTCTGCCGTAGCCAAAGGTTCGTTTAAAAATATCTGGGATAATCCCGACTATTGGAAGCCAGATCCGCAAAAATATCCGAATGGATTCCGGCCGATTATAAAGAGAGGGAAGGAGCTCGGTATAGAAATTTGCCTGTGGTTTAATCCAAGCGTTCAGCACGATTATGCGGATTGGGAAAAAGATGCACAGGCCCTCATTTCCCTGTATAAACAATATGGCATTCGTACCTTTAAAATAGACGGCCTAGCCATTCCTAATAAGCAATCAGAAATCAACCTGCGCCAGTTTTTCGATCGGGTGCTTGAAGCAACCGACCATCAGGTGGTCTTTAACTTAGACGCTACTGCCGGAAGGCGCGGGGGCTATCATATGTTTAATGAATATGGGAACATATTTCTTGAAAATCGCTATACCGATTGGACGAACTACTATCCCTACTGGACTTTACGCAACTTATGGTGTCTATCTAAATATGTTCCGGCGGAGAAGTTGCAGATCGAGTTTTTAAATAAATGGCGAAATGCAAATAAATATAAGCAGGATGCTTTTGCACCGGCAAACTATTCGTTCGACTATTTATTTGCCACCACCATGGCCGGTCAGCCTCTGGCTTGGTTTGAAGCTAGTGGCCTGCCGGAAGAGGCTTTTTCCATCTCCGGGCTTATAGATCAGTATAAAAAAGTGCAACACGATTTTCATCTGGGCACTATTTTACCAATCGGCGATGAACCATCGGGTAGATCGTGGACAGGATTTCAGTCGATTAAGGAAGATCGCGGCTATCTTATTTTTTACCGGGAAGATAATCCGAATAAGACGGCCTTTGTCCAAACTTGGTTGCCAGAAGGTACCCAGGTAAAATGTGTTCCCATACTGGGAAAAGGAAAGGCTTTTTCACAGCTTGCCGGACATAAAGGCACGTTGAAGATCACATTGGCTGATAAAAATAGTTTTGTGCTGTATCGGTACGAAATAAGTAAGTAGTTGAAAAATAAATAAAATAATCCATATAGATACTATAACATGTTGTACATCCGATTAACGCTGCTACCTTTCTTTTTCTTTTGCTGTTTGCTCATCGATGCAAAATCGCAAACCATACGCGAAGAATTTACCCTAGAGAAAAATTGGCGTTTTACAAAAGGAGATAAGCCCGAGGCAAAGCAAAAGGATTATGACGATCGTAAATGGGAGGTGGTAACGGTTCCCCACGATTGGGCTATCTATGGCCCCTTTGACCGGAGTTATGATTTACAACAGGTTGCGGTAACACAGAATGGCGAGTCGGTTGCGTCAACCAAAACCGGGCGCACCGGCGGACTTCCCTATGTCGGTATAGGCTGGTACCGGAATACATTTCATATTGCACAGTTCGATAAAAATAAAAAGCGGGTATCGCTCGTTTTCGATGGAGCTATGAGTGAGGCACATGTTTACGTAAATGGCAAAGAGGCTATTTTCTGGCCTTATGGTTATAACGCCTTTCACTGCGATGTAACCGATTTGTTGAATGCTGATGGAAGAAATAATGTCTTGGCTATTCGTCTCGAAAATAAGGAGCAATCCTCCCGGTGGTATCCGGGGGCTGGATTATACCGTAATGTACACGTCATCAGTAGCAACAACATACATGTTCCGGTTTGGGGTACTTATGTTACAACGCCATTTGTATCAGAAGCATATGCCTCGGTCAAACTGAAAACGGATATCGCAAACTGCGGAGAAGTAGATGTGCGGGTGCTGACCGTCATAAAAGATGGTGAGGGAAAGGTTGTTGCTCAAAAAGATAATACCTTGGGCATGCATCATGGTCAACCTTTTGAGCAAAATTTTATTGTCGATCAACCCAATTTATGGTCGCCAGAAACGCCCTATCTGTATAAAGCTATTTCCAAAGTATATAAAGATGGAAATTTGGTAGACGAATATACTACCCGTTTTGGCATACGGGATATCCGCGTGATTGCCGATAAAGGCTTTTTCCTTAATGGCAAAAGACGTAAGTTTCAGGGTGTGTGTAACCATCATGATTTAGGGCCTTTGGGCGCTGCGGTGAATGTGGCTGCCTTGCGCCGTCAGCTCACCTTATTGAAAGATATGGGCTGTGATGCCATCAGAACCTCCCATAATATGCCCGCCCCGGAGTTGGTTGATTTATGTGATGAAATGGGTTTTATGATGATGATAGAACCGTTTGATGAGTGGGATATCGCCAAATGTAAAAATGGTTATCACCGGTTTTTTAACGAATGGGCCGAAAAGGATATGGTGAATATGCTTCATCATTATCGCAACCATGCCAGTGTAGTCATGTGGAGTATAGGCAATGAAGTGCCTTCGCAATGTAGTCCAGAAGGGTATAAAGTTGCTGCTTTTTTGCAAGATATATGCCATCGCGAAGATCCCAGTCGGCCGGTAACTTGCGGCATGGATCAGGTATCCTGTGTGTTAGAAAACGGCTTTGCTGCATTATTGGATATTCCTGGACTAAATTACCGGGCAAATCGGTATGAAGAAGCTTATCATCGGTTGCCGCAAAACCTAGTTCTTGGAAGCGAAACGGCTTCTACCGTCAGCTCACGGGGCGTATATAAATTTCCGGTAGAAAAGAAAACGGACGCGCGCTATGACGACCATCAATCTTCTGCTTATGATCTGGAATATTGTAATTGGTCTAACACGCCTGACGTAGATTTTGCTATGGCCGATGATTTTGACTGGAGCATGGGGCAATTTGTATGGACCGGATTTGATTACCTGGGCGAACCCACGCCTTATGATAAAGATGCATGGCCAAACCATAGCTCTATGTTTGGAATCATTGATCTAGCCAGTATTCCTAAAGATCGCTATTATTTATATCGGAGCGTTTGGAACAAAAATGCCCATACCCTACATATTCTGCCGCACTGGAATTGGAAAGGACGCGAAGGGCAGCAAACGCCGGTATTTGTGTACACCGATTATCCAGCGGCCGAGCTGTTTATTAATGGTAAGAGCTATGGTAAGCAAGTGAAAAATAAGGCCAGTGTAGAAAGCCGTTATCGTTTCATGTGGATGGACGCTATTTACGAACCCGGAGAAGTGAAGGTGATAGCCTATGATGATCAGGGAAATCAGGTAGCGGAGAAGAAGGTTGTGACAGCAGGTAAGCCCGATCATATTGAGTTGATTCCCGATCGTACAGCGCTCGCCGCAGACGGTAAGGACTTGGTCTATATGAACGTCCGGATAGTTGACAAAGATGGTAATTGGTGTCCAGCCGAGAGCCGACTTGTCAAATTTTCGGTTTCAGGAAGTGGGAAATACCGCGCTTCGGCAAATGGAGATCCCACCAGTTTGGATGCTTTCCACTTGCCGCAGATGCACTTGTTTAGCGGACAGCTAACCGCTATTGCACAAGCCGGAGAACAAGAAGGGATGCTTATCTTTGAGGCAAAAGCAAAAGGAGTCCGCTCGGCTAAAATTGCTATCAACGTTAAGTAAGGTACGATCTAAGCTTGCTGCTTTCCGCTATCGCCTGCCAAATACAAAAGCGTAACCCAGTTCCACGTTTAGATTTTGTCCAAAGCGAGCAGAACGGACCTTATTCCTCGAGATTTCTTCATCTCCCTTGGTATAAATTGCTTCTCCCCATGCTTTTTGCAGGGGGTGTTCGGCAGTAATACCCATAAACAAATACCCTTTGCGGAATAGTCAGAAATGACCGTTTAATCCGGCTTGCATATTAAGGAGCGCTCCTTTCATTTGATAGTGCAACGTGGTGCCTTCTTCCTTTAAATCAATTTCTCGATCCCGTCCCCAATCATTCACCGTATATCCCAATCCTAATTGGGGCAGTATTTCCCATCGGCCAGCTTGTATGCGGTATTGAATGCCTCCGTCTAATGTTAATTTAAGGGCTTCGAATGCACCAAAAATGCCTTCTACGACATCTTCTTTATGTATGCCGATATGAGAGGGATCTAATATGGCTGGTCGCTCTGTCGAATAATAATTGGCACCATAGCCTGCATACCATAGCCATTTTTTTGAAAAAGCATGCTGTACGCGGAAACGCTGTTGCCCGCCTAAGTTTGGGCGTTTGCTTAATAAAGGAGATGTTGACGCATGCCGCATCAATACGATACCGCCACTTAATTTGATCGACCAATAACGGTCGGCAATATAGGCGGATGCAGTGTCATGCTGGGCGTAGGTCGGCAAGAACGAGAAAACAAAAGAAAAGAAGGAAAGAGCCGTAAGGAAAAGGTTTTTCATCAGTATAATAGCTGTTAATAATTAAGTACTGCAAAAGCAAACGACGGTTATTTTCAAATCGCTACACGGGATGTTAACGTTTAGGTATAATTTGAAGAAATAGCGAGGTTGAAATTTAGTGGTGCTATTACGCCCCTTCCGCATTTCCATTTACCTCCTTAATCAAACTAATCAGTTTATGTGCGCTATTGTCTTCAAACAATCCGATCACACCACTATCATCCATATCGGTGAACGGCGGAGAGGTTAGACTTGCCGGGTCAAGGAAACCATTTTTCATAAAGTAACGCACTACAGTGTCTACAAATTTAATCTGTCTACTGGAGAGGTTGGCGTCTTTAATAAACCCGGCAAAGTGTTGGTTGATCGCCTCCTGATCGAGGCCGATGATTCGGCGTATGAATGTTCCCAAAGGTTGTTCGCCAAATTCCTGAACAAACTTCTCTTTGCTGTCCAACGCTTCTACAATTAAGTACTGTTCCAATTGCTGCAGTTCAAAAGTGTTGATTGGCAAGTTTCGGTAAAGTTTATCAATCACCAGGTGATTTTTATTTTTCCTTATAAACGCTTCGACACGATCTTTATAGCTTTGGAGGTTTTGGAAATTTTTGATGATGTCGTATGCTGCCACCTCTTCCTCCAATAGGTTGTCCTGGATGTTGGTATAAATGGGTTTTACTGTGTTTTCTTCTTTTAGTAAATGAATAAGGTCACGAAGTTCCTTCCGGATATGTTCTATTTGGGTGATCGACACAGCTGTCCACCATTCAGCGGAAGTGACTTGACGAATCGTGGCTTCTTTTGCGGAAACAGCTGGTACATTTCTTTTCTGTAAAAGACGTTTTCCAATATCCATTATATTTTGCATAATACTGCTTTGCCTTGACGATCGGTTCAGTAAGGCCGATTGCAATTTATAACTGTTCAGGTCGAAGCGTTTCGCCATTTCATCGGTATCGGCTGTATAGGGAATGAGATGGGAAACTTCCAACTCCAATTCCAATATATCGGACTTAGATAGATTATTCCATTTTTCACGAACACTGAAGCGATGTACAGCAGCCAAGTGTTTACGCACTTCATAACGTTGCTGATCTAAGGTTACTACCTTCTTATGCAGTTCATCAAGATAAGTATGTGCTAAATCCAATTCTTCCGTTGTAGCATCGCTATTCTTCTGAATCAATTCAGCTACATATAGTTGTTCCAAAAATAAAAGCTGTGTCAGTGAACGTTGAGGAGTGGCTTGCATACCGTCCGGATGCTCTCCAAAAAACTCCAGGTTTTGGCAATAGTCGAATATAATGAAGTACTTTTTATCCTTCCCAGGTCCAAAGATATTTGGCGCTAAGCGGGTACCGCGACCTACCATCTGCCAAAACTTAGCGTAAGATTTCACCTCTTTGAAAAATACCAGGTTCAACACACGTGGAGCATCGACACCGGTGTCCATCATATCCACGGAGATAGCGATCTGCGGATCAATTTCCTCCTTATCATAGCAGAATTTCTCCAACAAGTCTTGCGCTTTATCTTGGTAGTTGTCAATCACCCTGCAGAAGCTTCCAGCATATTCCGGAAAGTTTTTATTAAAGCGTTCTTCAATGAAAACAGCATGACGATGGTTTTTGGCAAAGATAATGGTCTTACCTATCTTATCACCTCCGGCCACTTTTAATCCGTTTTCCATGAGATGGGCTAGCACTTTATCAATCGTATCCTCATTAAAAAGGAAGGAGTTTACTTTAGACGCTCCAATTTCTAAACTATCCAATGCTGTACTATCGTCTCCATTTAGGCCTAGTTTCTCTTCCAATTGCCGCTTATCCTCTTCACTGAGGTCCTTATATTTTACCCCTTCACGTACTAATTTGACAGGTACCGAATAAGATTTTGGCGGAACCAAATAGCCATCCTGCACGGCTGTATCCAACTCATAGGCAAAAGTTGGTACGTCATCTTCCAGCTCAAAGAACGAATAGGTATTTTTATCCAGATCCTTCTTTGGGGTAGCCGTTAAACCAACCAGCAGTCCGTCAAAATATTCGAAGATCGATTGATACTTCTGATAGATCGAACGATGGGCTTCATCGATGATGATGACGTCAAAGTGCCCCACACCATAAAAGCGTTCTTCTGACTCCACCTGATTATTGATGTAGTTGAGTATGGTAGGATAAGTAGAGAACACGACGCGCGTAATGCCCGATTCCTTCTCTTTGGTCAAGTCAATAGCCGAAAGATGTGGGAGATATTCCTTAAAAGCATTCTTGGCCTGCGTTACCAAAGCATTCCGGTCGGCCAAAAACAGCACGCGTTTTGCCCAGTTACATTTCGTCAGCATATCCACTATGGCCGCCGCCGTTCGTGTTTTACCAGAGCCTGTTGCCATCACCAATAAGGCCTTGCGGTATTTTCCCCGCAGTTTCCCTTCTCTAAACGTCACAAAATGTTCTGCCAGCCTTTGGATAGCTTCCAGCTGATACGGTCGACCGGCAATTTCTGTGTTCACTTCAAAAGCGCGAATATCCTCGCGTATTTCCCTTCTCTTAATCAGTGTCTGCAGTTCCTCTTTCGTATAAAAACCATGTATTCTTCGCGGTCCGTAAAACAGATCATCCCAAATAAAGGTTTCATAACCGTTGGTATAAAAAATGATGGGCCGTTGCCCGGTGGCTTTCTCCAAACAATCGGCATACAAGGCTGCCTGATGCTTACCCTTATTGGAATCATGCAAAGTACTTTTAGCTTCCACAACAGCTAACGGTTTGGCATCATCATCCCATAACACATAGTCTATATAGCCCTTGCCAGAAGGATTAGTGGATTGTGGCATTCCGCTCACTTCATACTCGATATCGCGTGGTTTCTTTAGGTCGCTCCAACCTGACTCACGCAGATAGAGGTCGATTAAAAACTGGCGTGTTTCGAATTCGGACACCAACCTTGGCGGCTCGGGTAGTGTCGCAAAATGTTGCGCCCGTTCTTCCTTTTGCTGTGTTAGTTCACGTTGTAAAGCTTCAATCTGCTGGCGGAGAGACACATTGGCCGCCAAAGCACGTTGTTGTTCCAGGTAAGCTTCCTCCGTCCGTTGTTTTTCTGCTTCGACCTGTTGCTCGAATTGTCGTATGCTTTCGGCATTAATATCCCTGGTCTCTCCTTTAGGGATCAGTTCCTCGCTAAATGCAGGAATTTGGGGTACTTTATTCCCGTAGAATTTCGCTAGCCAAGCTAAAAATGAAAAGCTATATTTCAGCACCTTCAGCGCTTCGGTTTCCTTGATGGTCTTTACCCGGTTACTGGAACCGCCATGTGCCGCCACATTCCCCAATAAACGGATGGCATTCAGCTCCTCCCAAACAGAAGGGCGGATACTTTCTTTAAAAGAATCTTCGTTAAGTAGACTGTTGATCGACTTATCCAACGGCATCTCAAACTCTTTGTCGTTTTCGTACAGCCAGAACAAGGTAAACTCCAGTGTGGAACGACAAAGCAGTGCAGCATAACGTGGAGCTGTAAAAGTAAATTGTTCAGCTTGGGTAATTTCCGCATATATCCGAGGAAACTCTTCTGCCAAAAAGTCGAAGTTTGATGCCATTTACCTGTTTAAAGATGGTTTGGTATAAAGTTAACGAATATTTGTCTATAATAGAGAATGAAGGTAATCTGCCGTATCTTTTAACCCACATTTCCTCAATTGATCCAATACTTGGTATTCATCCAATTTTGGATTCTTTTTGTGCAGCACCATTTCCCGAAATGCTTGAATAGAAACTTCGTTTTTAAGATCGATGATATCCGTTAAAAAGTCGTCAGCCGTTTTTACACTTAAACCAAATGTACGAAGGTACTCCTCCGGAAAATCCTTGATATTATTAGATACGATTAAATTGGCATTGGCTTTAATAGCGGCAGCTAAAACATGACAATCATCAGGATCGGGTAATGTGAGGTTTGGTATAAGGCCTTCGTAATTTATGACAAGTGCATCCGGAAAAGCCTTGTTGGGAACATTTGTTCTTTTGATCGTTTCTTCTTCAGAAACACCTTTTCGGCGCATCACGCGTTTCCATTCCTCAAAGATATGGGCACTCCACTTAGGAGTATATAGATCATAATACGCAAACCATAATAAGAGATCCCGAGTAATCACCGGATAGATCACATTGGTATCCAATACGGCGGTAAAACGTACACTATGAATCATATAGTCCTAAATCTTCATCAAAATTCATCATATCAATCAAATGCTTTTTCTGTTCCTCCTTCATTTGCTTTTTGTATTCCACCACATCTTCAAAGAGGATTCTTCTATGTTTACCTATTTTGGTATACTGAATCTTTCCTTCTTCGAGTAATTTAACCAAATGCGGCCTGGAACATCCCAGCATTTCAGCAGCCTTTTGCGTGGTCACTTCGGTAGCTAGCGGAACAATAGAGATCGGCTTCCCCTCTGACATCGCTTTTAAGATGCCTCCGAATAATTTTAGCGCACGCAAAGGAACAACAATCTTGTCTTTCGTTTCCTCGATCTCGATTTCCGTCTGTTCGGTATGAAGCTGATCGATAACGGCTGTTAATGAATCATATGATTCCATGGCTGCTTTCTGTTCCGCTTTAGATGGCCTGCTAATTCTATCCAAGGTTTCCATGAGTTCTATTTTTTGTTTCAACAAAAACAAAAATAAACGAAATATTCGAAATAAACGAAAAAAATAATAGGATTATGCTTTAATTTTTTTATGAATTCAGTTTGAAGCCGAAACCATCTATCTTAAAAGTTTCCGGCAGGTCTGCGTTTAACTGCTTTTCGATATATTCTCGCAGCTGTTCACTATTGAGTGTAAAATTCATACGGTCAGTTTTAGTCACTTTGTCTATAGTCCCTAAATTCAATTGCTCAAACTCGACTTTAGCCTCATAATTAGGTATAGAAAAAAATAAGGGAGGTGGCATTTCCACTCGCATTTGCTCATAATACCCCTTCTTAAAATCGTATAGGTGTAATGGAAGAGGTATTACAAAAATAAAATCCTCATAATACAACGAAAAAAGATGAAAGGGTATATTCGTGTCCAGCTTTTTTTGGAATAACATGTATTTCAGACTGTCGACCCTATTAGCTCTTCCAACAGAATATATGCCTATTTTCGCCATAGAAGATAATTCTTCATTGTTCTCTTCATGAAGTAAAAAGTTTTGAATAAATTCTTTGTAATATGGGATATCGTCATCATTCATTATAGATAGGGCCATTTTTACCAGCGCCTTGTACATGAAAATAGGTTTATATGAAGTTTTGATTTGACAATAAATTTCATCTCCATTCACTTTTAAATCTTTGCCGGTAAAGTTAATCACTCCTTCATCGTTACGAGAGACATGCTGACTCCCGTCACTTGACTTAATCTTGGGTATTGCATGTTTACCCTTTGTGCCGTTGAGAATTCTGTAAACCTTAAGATATTCACCAAGGTATGTCTCATATTTAGCGAATTGTAAATTACATTTGTCACATTCAAAATCATTGAGTAGGAAATTGTTTCCCAAAAAATGAGAAATGCTATGCGCTTTCTTAGTAAAAATTGTTTCTGGATAGCTTTTGCCGCAGAAGCGGCATAATCGTTCCTTTTTGGCCTTTAGAGTCTGTCTGTCTCTATCTTTCTTAATGTCAACCAACTTGTTAACATGGTAATTTTTAAAAAAAGCATCAGAGCGACTTTTTTCGCTGGGATACGTATAAAGCTGAATTTTGTTTTGGTTCATTGTCATTACAGATTTATTTTTAGTCCGACGTTTGTCCAAGTTCGGTAGCGTTAACCAAATCACCTTTAAACGCTCGCTGTAATAAGGATTGAAATAATTCTTCCGATTTCGTTGAATTAGCCTTTTCTTTCAGCTCATTGATGAGTTCGATTTTTTTGGCAAAGGCTTGTTGGAGATGAAGAGGGGGAAGTAAAATATTAAAGTTTTTTATTTTTTGAAGTGTAAATCTTTTTATCGCAGCTCCAGCCATAAATTCTCTAATTAAATTCTCTTTCACAAAGTCTGCGTTCAGATAATATGTCAGGTAATCGTGATTTATAAAACTCTTATTGAGCTTAAATAATGCAAGACTCGACAACATACTAAATTCTTCTGTCAATGTGTTTACGGCTGCCATACCAGTTGTTGCCCCGTCCTTAATATATAACACATCTTGAAATTCAGGGTTGCACCTTTCAAAAATCTCTTTATGATCTGTTTCGGAAACATATGTTGGATTTGAATTAAAATCTAACTTGCAATTTTTAATATGTTTTGCTGTAACATATTTATAGCCTTCATTTGTGTTTTTTGGCGAATGGTGAGTACCATCCGTAATCTTTCTACAAATTTCCCCCAACTTCCTCACCTCCCAACCCTTTTCATTCTTCACTGGGTCGCCGAACATGTCGATAAAGATTGCTTGCGCAAGTTCATCGTATTTCCTTTGCAGTTCTTGGTCTTTTCTACGGAACTCATCGGCCTTATCTAAAATAGCAGCTATTTTTTCTTGGATAGGCTGTGGGGGAACAGGAATTTCGAAATTTGCTAACTCTTTCGTACTTATATTAGGCTGAGCTGCACCGCCTGCTTTTCTTAGAATATCGTCTTTAATTAAATTTAAGTAATTAAATATGTATGCCTGACAGATATTTGCTTTAGCTCTGATTAACCCCACGCGTTGGTTTAAATAGGCTTTTTGAGAATCAGTAAACATTCCAAATTTTCCAGTGGTTGCACCGGAGAGAGCAACTAAGATGTCCCCCTTCTTTATTTCGTACGCAGAATACTTCGGACTTTCTGTAATTGTGTATTGATAATCGATAACTATAGAGCTCTCGGTGATATTAGAAATTCGAACTAAAGGAATTTCATTATTCGTATATTGTTCACTTTGAAAAGCATACCCTCCAAGTATATCACAAATTACCCCTAACTTAACCTTCTCCCACATATTACAACAGCTCCTTTAATTCGTTCAACAATGCTTGGCGTTCACTATCAATCTGTGCAATCTGTTCCAAGATAACTAGCGGTTTCTCATAAGCCACTTCTTCATATACTACCTCCTTGTAGCGGTTAATGCTGAGGTCATACCCATTTGTCCGGATTTCATCCGCGGGTACGAAAAAAGATTGTTCCGTGCGTGCACGGCTGGTTTCCGCACCGATGTTTTTATATCGAGTGATAATATCCGGAATATCGTTCGCTGCAATCACACTGCGCTTGTCGTCCAGGCTGTAACCATCAGCTTTCATATCGTAATACCATACCTTATCGGTACCACCAGAGTTGGTTTTGGTAAAGATCAATATCGCCGTGCTCACCCCGGCATAGGGTTTAAACACTCCAGAGGGCATGGATATCACCGCCTGCAATTGCTGATTATCTACCAGCTCTTGGCGAATCGCTTTATGTGCGCCCGATGACCCGAACAATACACCATCCGGTACAATGACCGCAGCTCGGCCTCCTAAGGTCAGCATCCGCAGGATTAAGCTTAAAAATAGCAATTCAGTCTTCTTGGTCTTGGTGGTTTGAAGTAAGGAGCTCTCCACTTCGTTGTAATCCAACGCCCCTTTAAATGGCGGGTTAGCCAATATCAACGAATATTTGCTGGCAATGGTGTTGCGTTCTGCCAAAGAAGATCCCGAAAATAATACCGGGTTTTCAATGCCATGCAATTGCAGGTTCATGGAAGCAATGCGTAACATGGAAGGGTCAATCTCCATCCCGTTGAACATTTCACCATAAAAATGGTCACGAAATCTTTTATCTAAAAGCCAGTCCTCGTGCTGCTCGTGAATGTATTCAGCGGTGCTGACAAGGAACCCGGCTGTTCCCATGGCCGGATCACAGATCAAATCATCCTGCTGCGGCTGCATTAGCTCGACCATCATGCGGATAATATGCCTTGGCGTGCGGAACTGCCCGTTGGTTCCAGCCTCTGCAATTTTACTGAGCATGTATTCGTACAAATCACCCTTGGTATCGCGATTTTGCAAAGGAAGTTTATCGATTTGCTGCACTACCCTATCTAAAAGATTTGCACTTTCAATCATAAAAGTAGCACCCCGCATATATTGCGAAAATTTTCCACCGGTAGCGCCCAGTGTACGCATAAAATCAAAGGCGGTCAGGTTATCCAAGTCGGTCTGTGGCACACGGAAAATTTCCATCATATTTTCCGGGTCTAATTCCTTAAAATACGACCAACGGAGTTTATTTTGCTCCGGGTTATAAATGTCTTTCTTATTTGATTTCCCTAGAACGGTTTTCTCTTTATCGATCAGCTTTTGTCGGTCATCCAGCTGTTTGAGGAAAATCAAATAGGTAAATTGTTCAATGACAGTTAAGGGGTTGGAAATACCTCCTGTCCAGAAGTCGTTCCATATTTTATCGATTTGGGATCTAAGTTCTCCGGTGATCATGGTTTAAATTAAAAGTCAAAATTAAAAAGCCTCCTCCCATAGGGATGGTAAAAAATGCACCGTCTTGTTTAACGGTACATTTTTAATGGTATAAAGGTAATCATTTTGGTTGATCTGTTTAAATCGGTAAACGTTACCTCAAGCGGTAACTCAAACCCACGGTAGGCTGGATGGTCTGTATCTTTCTGTCCATATAATCTCCCTTATTATTGGCGCTAAGCATATCTACATTGAAGGATAAAGACCACTTTTCTGCTAGATGCGTGCGTATGCCAATACCCACATTGTAGGCAAAACCTGTCCCATCGATTTTATATCCTTCCAATTTCATGTTGGCTACGGAATAACCGATCTGTAACCGGGAGTCAAGGTCTACTTTTTCACTGATTGGGGTGGTAAATAGAGGGCCGGCGAGCAAGCCGCCATAATACCACATGCCATCGGATAAACCCAGGTAGCTGACATCAATATTGTGCGCACCCCCATACCAGTTAGCGGCGATGCCTACATGCTCACTGAATAAGTAACCGAAATTAATCAATGAAAGGTTAAGTCCGGTATTGGCTAATCCTTCATTCTTGAATTCGCCCATGGGGAATGAAGGACCAATGCTGATACCTATGTAACCTTTACGTTTATCTTGAGCGTTTGTTGATAAGGTGATCAGGGTGAAAATGATCATCATAGTGGTAAACTTTGCTTTCATGTTTTTTCTTTTTTTTGATGATTGATTTAATAATTACTTGTACAAAGATGAAAGGCTTCTATGCAGTGGATGTGCATAGTAACATCGTTGTTGTTGCCCGCTAAGATAGTGGAGGTAAATGGGCAGGTTTTACGGTTTTCCGTAAGGGCTTATCTTTTCGTATGAGCACAAATAGCCGATGATATATGCAATGTGTATAGATTTTATTTATCTTTACACATTGCAAAAATTATAAGTATTCGGACAAATATAGAATTAGACGAACATCTCATTCAGACAGCTCTTCAAATCAGTAAACTGAAAACGAAAAAGGATGTGGTACATGAAGCGTTAAAACAATATATCGCTTCCATGAAACGAAAGAATATTTTATCGCTAAGAGAAAAGGGTACATGGGAGGGAAACCTTGATCAATTGCGTAGTTTATGAGCGTACCCCTGCTTTTCGATACATCGGTATGGATCGACTTCTTGAATAGAAAGGATACCCCTCAAGCCAGATTATTGGAAGCGTATATTGAAGCAGATGACGGCGTATTACTTACTCCAACTATACTTCAGGAAATTCTTCAAGTTTTTTCTATTGGATAAAATCCGATTGTTTCCGCAATAGCGCGAGATACGATTTTTGAGGGTGCAAATAACTAAGAATAATTCCCCAACATAGCAACCAACTTTTCCTTCATCGTGAATCGGACACTCTCTGGATCAATTACCTCTACAGCTGGCCCAAAACTTAGTATCTGCGCATAAAATTCGTAGTTTGGAATCACGTCCAGCTGTATTATCGTGTGGTCTTCCTTTTTTTCTAAGATCTTTTGAGAGGGGTGTAGCGGTTTAGAGTCGATATAAGGCCAAAGGCTCTTATTGATTTTGATCCGAACAAGTTGAGCGGTTAATTCGATGGGTTTACTGACGCCAATCAGATCTTCAAAATATTCATCCGGATGAATATATGCTGGTTTATAGACTTCGTCATGCTGAACGGAGAAATCAATGATGCGGTCTAAGGCCAGGCTACTCCAGTTTTCAAAATCTTCCCGTTGGCCGAATAAAAACCAACGTTTGTTGTATTGCTTTAGGAAATAAGGATGAAGCAGAAAACTTTCTTCCCGATCCTGGTTGAATGACTGATACCGTACGTGCAGTACCTGTTTATGCTGGATAATTTTTAACAGATCGCCTAGGAGATGAAGGTTTTTAAGATACTCGTTCTGATCAAAAAAAATGCAATCACCTAAATCCTCCAATTGAAAACTCTTTTTTAATTTCAAGGCCAGCTCTTGGACAAAGTCAAACTGTGGCAACCCTTTAAATCTCCCAAGCATATCCAATGTCGTTTTCAGAAGATCGGCTTCGACTGGGTTGATCTGTTGCATAGCAAGCGAATAGCTTCTGTCTGAATAACGGTAGTAGGTCTTTTTCCCTTCTTTGTAAGATTCGATCGGTGCACGAAATCCGGCTTCACTGCGCATGAAATCCATGTCTTTGAAGATCTGTCTGCGTGATATGGAAGCCTTCGATCCACTATATTCTTCGATGGCTGCCGATACATAAGCGATTAGATCATCGATGAAAAATTGTCGTCCCTTATTGGAAAAGCACCGATCCAATGCTTCATAACGGATAATTGCGTGTTTATTGGTGGCCATATGGTTTTATTTGGTATACATACAAAGATACGTTTTCCAATGCAGTGAACGTGCATAGCTATGCATGAAACTGTGCACATAGGCTACATCAATTGTTTTTTACTTTGGCCTAAAGTTACACATAGGAAAAATGCTTGCCTTACGGGTTTCCGTAATGCTCGCTCTTATGGATTAAATACTTTTGGCAAAACATAAAAACAGATGAAACCTGTATGAGCTATAAAAAAATAAAACACCGCTCATGCAAGCTTCATTATGATTAAAAAACAAATTATTAGAATGAAAAAACTATTACTATCAAGTCTCTTGATTCTTTCCTTGTGTGCCTGCAAGAGCTATAAATATGGCACCGAAGGCAATGCGCAGAAAAGCAATCTCACAATAGGTGTGGTGAAAAGCCAGTTAAAAAAAGGACAGACTTCGCAGGATGAAATCCTTAAACTCTTTGGTGCCCCTAATCTGGTATCCAAAAATAAATCAAATAAAGAAGTTTGGAGTTATAACCGGATGTCTGTGGAACATAAAGCAGGCTCGACCGACTTTTTCTCCGGACAGCGTGCCAGTCAAAGCAGCACCAGTAAGTCTTTTGATCTCATCATCACCTTCGATGAAAATGATATAGTAGAAGATTACTCCGTAGTATCAACCGCTTATTAACCTTTCAACATATATAAATATGAAACGAATACTTTTACTCGTATGTAATGTAGTACTGTTAACATCCTGTGCTACCAAGATGGTTACCAAATCGCCCGCCGAAGTGAAGATGATGACCACCAAACAATTTGAGTCGGACCAAGAACTTGTTTTTAAATCCGTAATTAGTCTGCTCCAATCCGAAAGCTACATCATAGATCGTGCAGATAAAGAAACCGGTCTTATCAATGCCAGCAAACGTATTGAAAATAAAAACGCTGCTTCTCAACGGTTTTGGCTAGGCACTGCAAAAGATGCCAATACCTCTAAAGCGATGTTCTATATAGAAGGAGTTAACGATAATCTAACTGAGGTAAAGATTACCATGTATGAAGGAGCCGAGTCCAGCCGCAATGGTTATTGGGGACAGGTGAATAAAGACAATAAAGAGCAGATGATCTATGAACCAAAGGTGTATCAGGAATGGTTTCAGAGTCTGCAAGCTGAAATAGAGCGTAGAAAAGCGTTAGGTCGGTAGTCTTGTCTGAATAGGTAATTTGTTCAATAAAAAGGTTTGTTCAGTTCTGCTGAACAAATCTTTTTATTGAACGTTAATTTGGATTGCGCCATAAAATGCCATAATTGCGAAGTAATTGAGATTATCACGAAAAAACCGCCAATCCTATCAGAACCGGCGGCTTTTAATCTTAATCTTCATCCAAACTAATGATAAGCAATTTATTCATCGTTGTAACTCTAACTCGTTGATCGGGACTAAATCCTAATTTGTCGAGCCAAAGCCCGCTAAGCCTAATAATAGGAACAGTGGTTTGGCTAAAGCGATTAAATTTGATAACGGGTTGGATTTTTAAGCTTCTAACCTTGGGTTGTCTGCTTACTTTCTTTTTCTTGGGCGTTCGCATAACTTTTTGAAAAATTAAAATAAGTAGCCTGACAGTGCTGCGAACACCCAAAAAGTCTGGAAATGTGCAGGACTTGCACCTGCTCTCTGCCAGGCATATTGTTAAACATGATTGTTGTCATAATAATGACTTTTTAGTATTGTTCGCACGTCAAATATAAACATTATTTTCATTAGAATATAGATTGTTTAACGGTGGCTCAAAGTCCTTTGTTGAAAAGCTCATTGAGAAAAAGACGGAGGATAAAACAATTTACTTTCGGTATTTTTTACCAGGTCTTCGGCTTGTATGGAATATAGAGGCGATAAAAATCACCTCATCTTTTTGATATATTTTATAAACGATAAGGAAAGGGAATACGTCCGTTAGCGCTTCACGGTACTTTTTTCTCTTTTCAGGATAGTGTAACGGATTTTGAAGAATAGATTGTATTTTCTTATCGATTACTTGAGCGAAACGATCTCCCAAGCCTTCAGATCGCTCTTCATACCAAAGAAATGAAGCAAGATATTCCTTTTCGGCTTCAGGGTGTAGGATGACGGAATAAGCCATTATTTTTTTAAAGCTTTGGCTTTAGCCTTCACTTCCTCCCAGGTTGACATTTTTTCGCCCTGCTCATACTCGGTGACCCGTCGGTCAAGCTCAGCCATGAATGCAGGATCGTCCCATGGATTGGACTTTACGGCTATTTCATCGGCAACTATGGCATAAATCGCTTTTACCTTCTTTTCGTCCGCAAAACGAATGTAATCATATAACTTTTCTCGAATAGTTGTACCGCGCATTGTACAATATGGTTTGAAATTTCTTTGATATACAAAACTAGCAATATAAAAGGACTAAAACAAATGTACTAACTGGGAAACAAGGCGGGTCTTGATTGAATAACGTTATCCTAATTTGTCGAGCCAGAGCGAGCTAGGCCTAAGAAAAAGGAACAATATATTATGTGTATAGATTTTAGTATCTTTACACATAAACTTTAACCTATGAGAACTAACATTGAATTAGACGAAAATCTTATTAAACAGGCGCTTCAAATAAGCAAGTTAAGAACAAAAAAAGATGTGGTACATGAAGCTTTAAAGCAATATATTATATCAATGCAGCGCAAGCACATCTTATCATTAAGAAAACAGGGTACTTGGGAGGGAGACCTAGACCAGATGCGTAGCCTATGAGCACACCTTTACTTTTCGATACCTCTGTATGGATTGATTTCCTGAATAAAAACGATACCCCTCAAGCTGAATTATTGGAATGCAGAAAGGGCGTAACCATCCGTAAAAGTAATGATTGCTTGATTGCATATTATGCCATTTTTCATGCTATAACAATAGTGCATGCCGATCGTGATTTTGAGACAATTCGACAACATAGCGATTTACAGGTTTGGAAGCAAAAAAATTAATTATAAACTATGGATGAAAATTACCCATATCAAGGAGGAATAGCAAAAATTGGAAAAACACAGCTCATCATGTAAAAAGAGCTTAACAAGTTGCCCGCGTACTGCGGACAACTCTTGTAAGCTAGAGGTAATATCTACCTAACCATTAAACTCACCGGGGCACTCCAATCGCTCAGGCCTTTGCCATTGCGTGCGCGTACCTTAGCGTGGCATATGCTGCCGGGTTGCAAAGGAGCAAGGATATTATTACGCGATCGGGTAGTGGTGAAAACATCGGTCCAAATCGGTTCATTCTGCTCGTCTGTTTCAGTTGCATAACAATATTCATATTCCCAAGCGCTTTTCACTGCGTTGAAATCGAAGCGGAGCTGACCGCTTTGCGAAGTGTCCATTAGGCGCAGACGTTCGGGAATGGCTGGAATATCCAGCGCAGTTCGCAACTGTTTTACGGGAAAACCCGAGCTCAGTACAATGTGTAAGGCACCATTGGCTACGGTATTGACATAGAATGCCAATTTTTTGAGTTCGGTCTCCAGCAATTGCCTACTGTGGTTTTTCTCGCTGGTATTAAATGGACTTCCTTTTCTGGTAACGGCTAGTTTATCGCGGAAATCATCCACCAAAACCTGCACATCGGCTAAGGCCGGTGAGGGTGTTTCGAAATTGGGGTTCGCTGTCATAGCCGTGATAACGGTTACGCCTAAAGTAGCGAAAGCGTCATCACTCATTTTATTAAAACTGGTATTTGCGTATCTGTTTTGCATGATATAAAAAATTAAAATTAAAAATTAATAAAGCATAAAGCATAAAGCATAAAGCATAAAGCATAAAGCATAAAGTTGCTATAAGAGCTGTTTCCTAAAACCCTTATTTAAGGTGGCCGCCTGGGATGTTTTCTTTTCGTGTACATAAAAACCTTTTTATTTACTTGGCACACCATCCATTGATGTACAGTACAAAGGTTAGTATACTTGCGAAATGTCGTGTCCGAATTTGGCGTTTTTGGCGCTTTTGTCCGAATTTGGCGCTTTTGTCCGATTAAGTGTCAAAATGGTACATTGAATTTTCGGTTTTTCTGGTTACTTTGAGGTGGAGGGTGGTTACCATGAGCATCATGGTGATTGCCTTCGGCTCAATGGTAATTACCTTTAACCTCAAGGTGTTTACCTGCAAGTTCAAGGTAATTGGTTTTAATGCAAAGATGATTACTCCAGTGTCTCAGGTAAACACCATGAACTTGAAGGTGGTTACTTTTAAAGCAAAGGTGATTACCTTTGTTGCATAAGTGATTACTTCTACGGTAAAGGTGATTGCTTTCACGCACAAGGTGATTACTTTCGAGTACAAGGTAATCATGCTCATCCTCTAGGTAATTACTATCAAGTACAAAGTAATTACTTTCATCCTGATGGTGTTTACTTTGAACTGAAAGGCAGTTACTTCAAACCTCAAGGTGGTTACTTCCGGCGTTTCGCTCATTACTTTAACGTTAAAGGTAGTTACCTACCAGGTAAAAGTGATTGCCTTTGCATTCAAGTTAATTGCTTTTGCGTAAGAAGTAATGAGTAAAAACCTCTCGGTAATTACTTTTAGGCCAATGGTGAATACCGATAGGTTGAAGGTAAATACTTTTAGAGGAAAACAAGCGCTAGATAGCCGCATAAAAAACCACGACCCAAGAAAGGTCGTGGCCATGGGAACAGAAAAATGTGTTTTACACGGAGCAATCCCATTGCTCAGCTATCCGTGCTACCGTTGTCGGGATATATTCAAAAAAGCAGCGATTTTGGATACCGGTATATCCAGGTATTCAGCAAAGTGGTATACTGTTACGGGCTGCTGCTTCCCTAAATTGAACATGTCCCGAATCTGCTGCATGTAGCGCTGGCATGATCGCATGCTTTTGCCGGTGATGCAAGACAGATCGGCAGTAAAAACAGATAATCGATGTAAAGGTATATCCATATTTTCCATTTTACAATACCAAAAATACCAGCTATTTGCTTTTTTTTGCAAGAAAAATGGTAAAAAAAATACCTTATTTTTGAATTTTTAATAATTTCATAACGCTTGGTAAATGACAATTGTAAATTTCATAATGCATGCAGCAGGAAGCATTATGAAATTTGCAATAAAATAAAATGGGTTATCCTCATCTTTCCTACTGAAATCTCCATAGAATGGTGCAGAAAATCAATTTACATTTGTACATTTGCCAGAAACCAAATTTGTTTTTGCCCATCATGTATGATTCTTTTTAAACTGCAAAGCATTTGGTGATTTAAATTAGCTAAAACGATTTAAATAATTTAAGTAATGAAACCTGCATAAATTGCCATAAACAAAAGGCATGATGAATGTATGCAAGCTTCATTGCCATTAAAACCGCCGAAGGCAGCATGAATGCCTTTAAAAACGTACAAGTAATGAATAAACAAATTATTCGAATGAAAATTGACCATTATAACCTGCTCCGTGGCATAAGTATTTGTTTGGCCTTATTAATGGGCGGTTGCGCGCTAGCACAACAGGCTGGTCTGGATAAACAACCCCTGGTCAATGTTTTTCTCGGCTCATCCGGTGATCACGGACAACTATCGCCCGCTGCATCGTATCCGTTCAGTATGTTGAGTATTGGTCCACAAACCAATCCTACCACACACATGGGTTATGAGTATTTCGCAAAAGAATTTTTGGGTTTTACACATAATCGCTTCGAGGGGGTAGGTTGCCAGGGAAGTGGTGGTCTGCTCTTAGTAAAGCCCTTTTTGGGTGATACCGATGATGAGAAACCATTGATGAAAGTTGCCGACCAAGCAGAGCCGGGCTATTATGCGGTTTCTTTTACCAATGGCATACAGGCCAGTTTTGCGGTAAACCAACAAGGAGGAGTACATCACTATCATTTCCCCAAAGGAAAGAAGGGTATCCGCATAGATTTAGGTTATTGCATTAATCGTACGTTTGTAGATGAATATCATCAGCTGGAAGATCAAACACTGAGTGGCTGGATCAAGGGAAAGACCGTCTGCCACGCTGGTGTTTATCAATGGTTTTACCATTTGGCCTTTTCTAGCCCTGTCAAGCTCACTCCATTAAGTAAACATGAAGTACTGGTCTTTCCAGCAGATGAAGTGGAGGATTTAGAAGTGTATGTAGGTACCTCTACCGTAGGGGCCAGCTATGCAGTAAAAGCTACACCGAAGCAGAAAGGAATAGCATCAGCCAAACAGTCGAGCGCCACCGATTGGAATCAATTGCTGGGACAGATAGTCGTGAAAGGAGAAAAGGAAAGAACACAGCTTTTCTATTCGTTACTGTATCGTACCCTACAATCGCCTTATCTGATCAGCGAACCGGACGGTACTTTCAGAGGTGTAGATGGCAAAACTGATCAGGCCAATGGGAAACGATACCATGGATGGGCCGTGTGGGATAACTACAAAACACAATTACCTTTGCTTAGTCTGGCCTATCCAGCTATTTATGGCGATATCGTCCAATCCCTTGCAGGTTTGTATGCGCATGGTAAGCATGATTTTGCCGGTCAAACCGAGCCGAGCAATACCGTGCGTACGGAACATGCCGAGGTGGTTTTGTTAGACGCTTATCGGAAAGGTTACGCGGTCAATTTCGAAGCCATAAAAGACTCGCTATTGTTAGAGGCTACGCGGTTTAATTTTAGTAAACCCGACCGTGCGCTCGAATCAGCCTACGACTTATGGGCTTTATCACATATTTTTGATGTGTTGAAAGACAAACAGCGGAGTGATTCACTCATGCAACGTGCTGCCGAGTATCAAACCGTTTGGAACCGAGAGTTTAAAGATTTGTCGAAAGGAGATGTCGATCGGATGTCGGCCCGTGGGATGTACCAAGGAACCATTCGCCAATATCGTTGGGCAGTGCCTTTCGATATGAAGGGGCTCGTTGATCTGGCCGGAGGGAAAGCGGCTTTTACCGAGCAGTTGGATGGTTTTTTTGATAACCATTACTTTAACCGGGCCAACGAGCCGGATATGCAATCGCAGCTATTATACTATGCAAGTGATAAACCTTGGAAGTATCAATGGCTCACCCATCATTTGGCTTTGGATACGGTTATTCAATATTACTTTAACGATAATAGCAGGGGAACCGGTGCATTTATAGACCGCATTTATAAAAACGAACCCAAAGCCTACATCCGTACCATGGACGACGATGCTGGAGCCATGTCTGGCTGGTTTGTGCTTACGGCCATTGGCTTGCAGCCTGCCTGTGTAGGAGAACCTATATATTATTTAAACGTTCCGCTATTTCCGGAAATAGTGCTAAAAAATAACGGTAAGCCATTCGTTATAAGGGTGAAAAATTTTGGCGATAGACGACCCTATATAAAAGGTATACAATTAAATGGTAAGTCGTTGGATCGTGTGTGGCTTAAGCACGATGAAATAGCAAGAGGTGGTACCCTGGTTGTAGAAGCATCAGAAACACCAAAGGAATTTGGAAAAGGAAAGATGTGGGTAAGTTCGTTTTAAGAGGAACGGATTTTTTCCTAAGTTTGAGCCGTTTACCAATTGCCGGTTATGGGAGTAAAAAAGATTTCTATATATGATATTGCCAAGCACTTTCAGATTGCAAAATCAACCGTATCGTTTATTATCAATGGTAAGGCAGAGGAAAGGCGGATAAGTAAAGAGTTGGAAAAGCGGGTGTTGGGTTATGTGGAAGAAATCGGGTTCAAGCCTCATTACCTGGCTCGGAGTTTGGCCACAGGTAAATCGAACAGTATTGGTTTGATTGTAGAAAATATCGGCGACTCTTTTTTTGGTCCCATTGCTTTAAAAATTGAAGAACGGGCAAAATCCATGGGGTATCGCGTGGTATATAGCAGTACGCTGGGTAATACACAGGAGGCAATCGATATTTTGAAATTGTTTCGTGAGACTCAGGTTGATGGATATATCATTGTGCCTCCTGTAGGTATGGAAGAAGCCGTTGAGGAAGTGATGCGAGAGGGTAAACCCGTGGTGGTATTTGACCGGATGTTGGATGGGGTACAAGTAGATTATATCGGGACAAATAATCAGGAAATTACCTATGCAGCCTGTATGCACTTGGTTGAAGAGGGATTTAAAAACATTGGTTTTGTTACACTTGATTCCAGTCAGAGCCAAATGGTGGAACGGCTTAACGGATATAAGCAAGCCATTGATCAAAATAATGGAAATGAGGTCGTTTTGAGTGTGAATTATTGCTCAAATAGAAGTGATTATAAGAATGAAATAAAGCAGTTTCTGCAAGAACATCAGCAAGTAGATGCACTTTTCTTTGCTACAAATTACCTTTGTGTAGCCGGATTGGAAACATTGCGCGATTTGCAAAAACATATTCCAGAGGATATAGGTGTGGCTGTTTTTGATGAGAATGATTTATTTAGATTGTTTGATCCGGCTATTACCACAATCGAACAACCCTTGGAAGATTTAAGCAAGGCTATTTTTCAGACACTGCAAAAACGTATTTTGCGTGGCAGCAATAGAGTTGTTTATACAAAAAAAATTATTCCATCCAGATTAATCGTTAGACAGTCAACCATACGAAGAAAATAATTTGTTTTTTAGCTTGCTAAACTGGTTTTTTAAAGTTATGTTTGTGAACTAGATTGAGAGGCTAACCTTTTTTTATGTTTTTTGCAAAACCGGTTTTCTTGCTGATTTTTAATTACGGTGATAAAGTAGGTGGGGCAAAAGAAATGGGAACTAAGAATTAAACGAATGAACAAGAAGTACTTTTTTATTGTAAGCTGTTTCCTCTTTTGGAATTTGGCTGTAATGGGGCAGGGCAAGCAGAATGTATTGCCGGATTGGGCTTTTGGTGGCTTTGTTAGGCCAGACGGTGTAAACCCGGTTATATCGCCTTTAACACATACGCAGTTTAAAGATCCCATGACAGGGGAAATGGTGGCTTGGGAAAACAATGACACTTTTAACCCAGCGGCTGCCGTTAAAGATGGTAAAATTGTGGTATTGTACCGTGCCGAAGATAAATCCGGAGTAGGTATTGGTCATCGGACATCCCGATTGGGTTATGCGTCCAGTAAGGATGGTCTGCATTTTAAGCGACAAAGCAAACCCGTTTTTTATCCTGGTGACGATAACCAAAAGGAGTTTGAATGGCCCGGAGGTACAGAGGATCCACGTGTGGCTGTAACGGAAGATGGTTTATACGTAATGTTTTATACACAATGGAACAGAAAAGTACCTCGATTAGGAGTGGCAACATCGCGCGATCTTGAGCATTGGACGAAGCATGGGCCCATTTTTGCCAAAGCCAAGCATGCTGATTTGATATTGAACAAATCGCATAAATCGGCCTCCATTCTGACAACTTTAAACGATGGCAAGCAGGTAATTACGAAGATAAATGGTAAGTATTGGATGTATTGGGGCGAATCGGGCGTGTTTGGTGCTACCTCAGATAACTTGATAGATTGGGAGCCTGTAGTAGATCAATCGGGTCAGTTACAAGCCTTTATCCGTCCAAGACCAGGATATTTTGATAGTAGTTTAACCGAATGCGGGCCGCCCGCAGTGCTAACTGATAAAGGTATCGTATTACTGTATAATGGCAAAAACAGTCCTAAATCGGGGGATCCCCGATTCAATAAAGGGACTTATAGTGCAGGGCAAGTGCTTTTTTCGAGTGAAGACCCGACGAAAGTAGTGGCGCGGTTGGATGTACCCTTCTTACGGCCAATGGAAGCTTTCGAAAAAAGTGGCCAATACGTAGATGGTACGGTCTTTATTGAAGGTTTGGTCTTCTTCAAAAATAAATGGTTTTTGTATTATGGTTGTGCCGATTCTAAGGTTGCTGTAGCGGTGTACGACCCTGCGCGTCCCACTAATGCGGATTTGTTGCCGTAACCGAATGCCATGCAAGAAAAAGTGACAATTATTGGTGTCGACGTGGGTGGATCGCACATTACTGCTGCACTTGTGTGCCCCAGAACCTGTACGGTAAAAATAGAAAGTATTGTGAGAAGTACTGTTAATGCGGAGGGTTCGGCCAGTGAAATTTTAGACGTTTGGCTGGATGCTATAGCTGCAGTGCTTTCTAAACGTGAGCATTCCGCCGATGAAATTTACTTAGCGTTTTCTATGCCTGGCCCCTTTGATTATGCCAATGGTATATCCCTTATAAAGGGCATGAATAAGTATGAAAACCTGTATGGTATATCTATTCGACAAATTTTCGCCGAACGATTCCGCATTCCGGAAAATCATATTTTGTTTATCAACGATGCACTAGCATTTGTGCGGGGAGAGGTACTCTTCGGTGCTGGAAAAACATATAATCGGGTATTCGGGATGACTTTAGGTACTGGTCTGGGAACAGGTTTTCACGAAAATAATGTAACCGTAGATTTGAATTTTGGATCATCACCCTTTCTATCCGGGATTTCGGAAGATTATATCTCTACAAGGGGTGTTTTGAAACATTATCGATCGGTAGGAGGCAAAAAAGCGAATGATGTTCAACAGGTTGTTTCTGAAATTCAATTATCAGATTCACCCCCGGCTAAAAATGCAATGAGGCAATTAAGCGTATGGCTAAAGGATTTCATTATGCAATACGTCATTAACCTGAATCCACAGATAATTATTATAGGAGGAAATATCACGCTGGGACATGCTTATTTTCTTCCAACATGTTTGGAATTATTATCTGATAATCGTGTTCATGTTCCGATTAAGCTGGCACAAATGGGGGAATGTGCTGCGCTTTCTGGAGCATCATCTTATTTCAAGCTAACGCATAGAACCGAATCTTATGGAGGGTAAAACAAATTATCAATTAGCCGTCAAATATGCATTAATTGCTTCTTTAGGAGGCTTTCTTTTCGGGTTTGAAACGGCAGTGATTTCCGGTGCTGAAAAAACGATACAGGAATTGTGGGCACTTAGCTCATTTTGGCAAGGATTTACCGTTTCTGCAAGTTTGATAGGTACTGTCATGGGCTCTTTGGTAGCAAGCAAACCAGCTCAAAAGTATGGTAGAAAACGTGTGTTATTGGTGGTAGCTGTTGCATATTTATTGTCGGCCGTTGGTTGCGCCACAGCACACATATGGTTATGGTTTGTAGGATTCCGTTTTTTGGGAGGCTTGGCAGTAGGAGTTTCTTCTGTGGTTGGACCTATATATATTGCTGAAATTGCACCAGCAAGGATCCGAGGCCGATTAACGAGCTCTTTTCAGCTGATGATTGTATTGGGGATTTTTGTGGCATATCTCACTAACTTTGCTTTTGTAGGCCTGGGCGACGAAGCCTGGCGTTGGATGTTAGGTATTATGGTGATTCCTGCATTGGCCTTTTTCGTATTGCTCAACATCGTTCCGGAAAGTCCGCGATGGTTGGCAATCAACGGAAAAGTGTCAGAAGCACAACGGATTTTTTTCAAACTAGGAGATGTTGATGCATGTGATAAGGTCTTATCATCAGCCGAACATGTTGCTGTTCGTCATCAGGAACCCCTGTTCCAAAAGAAATATGTTAAACCAATCCTATATGCCGTTCTTCTGGCCATGTTTAACCAACTGAGTGGTATCAATGCGATATTGTATTATGCGCCGAGGATTTTTGAGATGGCGGGATTTTCTAAATCATTGGCTTATTTACAACCTGTTTTTATCGGCGGAGCCAATCTATTGTTTACCTGTTTGGCCATGTTTGTTATAGATAGATTTGGCAGGAAGAAGCTTTTACTCATCGGAAGCTTGGGGATGGTTTTTTTCTTGGGTTTAGTGGCCTATACGTTTAGCCAGAAATTGGCGGGCAATATGCTGATTCTAATTTATTTAATTGGTTTTATCGCATTTTTTGCGTTTTCCCAAGGTGCAGTGATTTGGGTATTCATTTCCGAGATTTTTCCAAACCAAGTACGTTCGAAGGGAAGTTCGCTCGGAAGCTTTACACACTGGATCATGGCAGCCATTATTTCTTGGTTGTTCCCCATCATTGTTGAGGGGAATGTAAACGGCGGTATGTATTCATTTGTTTTCTACGCCCTTATGATGGGTCTATCTTTTGTGTTTATTTGGCGGTTTATGCCAGAGACAAAAGGAAAGACTTTAGAACAGATACAATTAGAGCTAGAGCGCTGAATGAAAAGTGTGATAAGATCAAAAAACTTGTATCCGCAAGGCGGGAATTTTTTTGAAACTAAATAGTTCATATAACCTTTAATTCTCTATGTAAAATCAAATGCTAATCAAATTGTCTAGAAAAAGACATTAACCAAAAATCGTACGAAAATGAAAATTTGTTATAAGCAAAAAAATGCTGGTATGTGGCCTCCTTTGTGCCATTTTATGCCAAAAGCAGTGCTGTTCATGTGCTGCATGCTCGTTTTATTTATTGCCGCTAAGGCGCAGGAAGCATCCTTAATAACGGTGAAAGGGCAGGTTGTAGACCAACAAGGTTTACCCATAATCGGAGCTTCTATTGTTCAGAAAAATGTTGCTGGCGTTGGTGTGTCCACGAACGCGAATGGCGATTTTTCTCTGCGCGTTCCGGGTTCGGCTACCTTAACGATCTCTTACACCGGTTATAAGACGGTTGATTACCCCCTAAATAATCAACAGGCCGTTAAGATAACCTTGGAAGAAAGTACAGAACAACTAGATGAAATAGTAATTGTAGGATATGGGCAGCAAAAGAAGGCATCAGTTACGGGGTCTGTAGCTTCTATTCAATCCAAAGAGCTAAATACAGTTAAAACACCGAACGTGACCAACATGTTGGCCGGTCGTCTTCCTGGTCTGAGAGCTGTGCAACGTTCAGGTGCCCCTGGGGATGATGGCGCATCCGTTGATATTCGTGGATATGGCAATATGCTCGTAATCGTAGATGGGGTGCAGCGCGATTTTGCACAGATTAACTCAAACGACATTGAGTCTATATCTATTTTGAAAGATGCCGCTGCCGCTGTATATGGATTTAAGGGCGCAAATGGTGTATTATTAGTGACAACAAAAAAAGGCGCCGAATCGAAGCCAAAGATTGATTACAACGGCTTTGCCGGAATACAAAAGGTTACCCGTTACCCTAAGATGATGAATGCTTACGAGTACGCTTCTTTATATAATGAGGCTATTCTAAATGTAAATCCAACAGCAACCCCCGCTTTTACTGATGAACAATTGGCTAGCTATAAAAACGGTGGCGGAACGGATTGGTGGAACGAGATGGTGCGCGGAACAGCACCTCAAATGTCTCACGATGTAAGCGTTTCTGGTGGGAATGAGAAAGTTTCATACTTCAATTCATTCGGTTATTTGAACCAAGGTGGGATTTTAAGATCGGGCGATTGGAAATTCAGCAGATACAATGTGCGATCGAATATCAGCATGCAGGTTGCAAAGGGCTTTTCTGTAGACCTGAAGCTAGGGGGCATCTTTCAAGATAGAAACAAGCCGGCAGAAGGTGATGAATTGTTTAGACAGGCGCAGATGGCTGTTCCTACTTTTGATGTTTTTGCTAATAATAATCCGGATTATTGGCAAGCAGTTGGAGATAAGCCTAATCCGGTACACACTTCTTATATAGATAATGCCGGTTATGAAAGACGCTTGCGAAGGGAATTTAATAGTTCTGTGACCCTGAATTGGCAACTTCCTTGGGTAGAAGGTTTAAGCGCAAAAGCTATGCTTGCCTACGATTATAAGAATAGTGAATGGAAAACATGGAAGAAAGAACTTTCTGAATACACTTATGATGCTGCCGCCGATTCATACAATGAAAAAGTTATACGTAGCCTAGGTAGTTTAGAATCCAAAATGGAAAACTATTACATGCCTACACAGCAGTACTCGTTAAACTACAACCATACCTTTGGAGGTAAACATGATGTGGGCGGAATGTTGCTTTGGGAAATGTATAATGACCGGAAAACTTCAATTCTTGGTGGGCGACAGTATACTATTGGGTTAATTGATGATATTGATTATGGTGACAAAGTTAACCAAAATACAAGTGGGGTTTCTGCAGAAACAGCCCATGCCGGTTTGGTAGGTAGATTTAATTACGCTTACGCAGGCAAGTATTTGGCAGAGTTGAGCTTCCGATATGATGGCTCTTATAAGTTCCGTTCTGATAATCGTTGGGGCTTTTTTCCTGGATTATCGCTAGGTTGGCGTATTTCCGAGGAGAATTTCTTCAAAGAGTCTCTACCTGATTTCGATAATTTCAAATTAAGAGGCTCCTACGCCAAAGTGGGTGATGAAGGGGATTTTGATGCTTATCAGTACCTGGATGGTTACAACTACAGCGGTGGGTATGTTTTCGGAAACCAAGGTCTGACACTTGGATTGGCTTCCCGCGGAATGGCTAACCCCTGGTTAAGTTGGTATGAATCAAAAATCATGAATTTTGGATTCGAAACATCTTATAAAAACGGATTGCTCACAGCTGAATTCGATTGGTTCAGAAGAAATCGGTCCGGCCTACCCGCGACTCGGCAAGGATCTTTACCAACAACATTCGGACAGTCTATGCCGCAGGAAAATCTGAATTCTGATATTAATACAGGTTTCGAACTAAGTTTGGGGCATCGGGGAGCAGTAGGTGAATTCAAGTACAATGTGTCGGCCAATTTTTCTACTACCCGTATAAAAAATGATTATGTAGAAAGAACAGCATCTACCAACCAATATGATAACTGGAGAAATAACAGCAATGATCGTTATAAAGATATCCGGTGGGGAAAAAAGGCAATAGGACAATTTACTTCGTATGAGGATATTCTGAATTCGCCGATACAGGATAATAATGGCAATAAATCACTATTGCCAGGTGATTTAAAGTTTGAGGACGTGAATCATGATGGCATTATCGATGATAATGATGTGCAGCCAATTGGCCATGGTTCTACACCACGCATGTATTATGGGTTAAATATTGGTGCGCAATTTAAGGGTTTTGACATGACCTTGTTTTTCCAGGGGGCTGCCGGACATGATATTTACCTTTCTGGAGATGTGCTGGATCCGTTCATTCAGCAAGGCTTGGGAAATGGTTTTGCTTTTATGATGGACCGGTGGCATCGGGCAGATCCTACCGACCCGAACAGCGAATGGATTCCAGGGACAATGCCTGCTGCACGCGTGAGCGGTTTTGGAGATAACCGATCCAATAACACCTGGTCTTTGCACAAAGCTGATTACTTAAGGCTGAAGACCATAGAGATTGGCTACACACTGCCCGGTAAATGGCTTGCAGATAAAGGAATAGAACGGTTGAGGGTTTACCTAAACTGTAATAACTTGTTGACTTTTACAAATAAGGACGGATTAATGCAGTATATCGATCCGGAGGCAGACAATAGTAGCCTGCGTTATTATCCTCAGATGAAAACCATGAACTTCGGTGTTAATGTAAGTTTTTAAATGTTAATAAAATGAAACAGATATCAAAAATATATAAGGGATTCTTGTTGCTGGCTTTATGCACTGCAGGACTGAGTAGCTGCAAGGATTATTTAGATCGTGAAGACACCAGTGGGTTTATAACAAACGATCAGATTTGGAAAAACTCAAAGGCTATTGACGCTGTACTAGTCAATCTCTACGATGGCGGACTGCGTTTAGATGAATTTGACGATTGGTATACCGGTAAGGAAAATAACCTGAACCCAACTGCCTTATCTGACGAAGCACAAGGATCTTATCAAAAAGATCCTGCTTTTAGCAATGCTAATACCGTTTATACTTATGGAGATTATTTGTTTGAAGATAAATTTTCAGACAGATATGTGCATATAAGAAGAGCCAATGAATTTTTGTTGAACCTGGAGAATACAGATGCAGTTAACGACGAGCAAAAGCAAGCATATAATGCGGAAGTACGTTTTGTAAGAGCAATGGAGTATTTTTCCTCTGTAAAGCGCTATGGCGGCGTTCCGTTATTGGTAGAGCCACAGGAGTTCAATCCGAGCGATTTTACCGTGCTTCAGGTGCCTCGTAATACCGAGCAGGAATGTTATGATTTTATCATTAATGAATGTAAAGCAATTGCTGACTTTTTACCAGTAACGAGGTCAGGCAGTGAACAGTACAGAGCAACAAAAGGTGCAGCCCTCGCTTTATTGTCTAGAGCAGCACTTTATGCCGGGTCTATTGCCAAATACGGATCTGTTCAGATCAACGGTTTGGTAGGTATTCCTTCCAGTGAGGCAACGCACTATTTCACTGAATCATATAATGCATCGAAAGAGATTTTTGCTTTAAATGTGTATCACCTATATGATGAAAATGCCGATAAAGCACAGAATTTCTATGATTTGTTTTCAAAGGCTGTGAACGGGAATAATGGTGAATATATTTTTCAAAAACAATACAGCCTATCAGGTGGGAAAGCACACAGCTGGGATAAAATGAATGCACCTTTTTCATACCGTGGAGGAGGATGGGGCTGCGGAATGGCTCCAACCTTGGAAATGGTAGAGGAATTTGAGTATACAGATGGTACAGATGGAAAATTAAAACTGTTTGAAGATGACGGGGTGACACCCATAAGGTATGATGATCCCTATGAGCTGTTTGACGGAAAAGATCCACGTTTATTCGGTTCGGTGTACGTGCCGGGAAGTCCGTTGAAAGATTCTAAAGTGGAATGGTTGCGTGGAATTATAGGAGCGGACGGAACCCGTTATCAGGCCTATAATCAACCGGATAAGGATAACAGTGTGATGGTTGATGGGAAGAAGTACTCAGCTTCAGGCAAAGATGGGGGAGCAGATATCGGAGATGCATCCAAAACCGGATTCTATGAACGAAAATTCTTTGATGAAACCCAAACCAATATGGATATGGGCAAATCAGAAACCCCTTGGGTGGTTTTTCGCCTAGGTGAGATTTACCTTAATTTGGCTGAGGCCTGTATGGAAATTGGAGGGAAAGATGGTGAAGCCCTTGATGCGGTTAATGCGATACGGGAAAGAGCAGGGATTAAATTATTAAATGAGATTTCGCTCGAAAAAGTACGCCATGAACGCCGTGTTGAGCTTGCTTTTGAAAAACAGCGTTATTGGGATATGAAGCGTTGGCATATTGCTCATTTGGATGTTAAGCAAGGTGGTTTAACCAACTTTAGAGGTACTGCACTATACCCTTGGTATAATGTGAGCGATGGTAAATACACATTTACAACGGGTGTACCTCCTAAACAGTTGCGTTCGTTTTTAGAAAAAAATTATTACATCCGTTTAAATAATACGGACATTAGTACTAATCCCAAACTTATTCAAAATCCAGGTTATGAAAACTAATAAATGCTTAATATTTGCGTTCGGAATTTTTATTTCCTTATTCGGTGCTTGTAAAAACGATATTGACAACTACGGAGCGCCAGATGGTGGAATACACGGTACTGTCTATGATGAGGAAACACATGAACCGATTCCGCTGCCAGTACAAGGTAATGCGGGGGTGTTAGTCAATTTAATTGAACAACAAACCAATGCAACAAAATCCGTAGACTTTAGGGCAAAACAAGATGGTACATACGAAAATAGCACGGTGTTTAACGGCGACTATAAAGTGGTGATTAACGGCCCTTTCGTTAATGGTTGTGAAGGATATGTAACAATTGACGGACAAACACAGTTAGACTTACATGCAGTGCCTTTTAGTCGGATTGACATACACGCTCATGCGGATGAGAATAATCGTCTTGAAGTCGATTATGAAATCCATAAAACGGATGAGAATTTTAATTTGACAGAGGTTTCGGTTATGTGGAATTTCGCACCAGGTGTTGATATCAATAGTTCTAACTATGCTGCTAAGAATTCTTTAGGGGCGGCTTCTCAAGGGACTTTTACATTTGACTTAACGAAGGATGCGAATTTTGTAAACAATCTATACAAAATCCAAGCAAACGGAAACCGCGTTTATGTACGGGTTGCTGCGAAAGTAAATAACCAAGTAAATTATAGTAAGACAATCGAGCTTATACTTCCATAGCGGGAGTAACTTTTCTTGAATCTTTGTAAGGTCCCTGGAATACATTTGTTTGTATCCGGGGACCTTTTCTATTTGAAAAAATAGGGTTTTGTAACCAACATATTAATTGTTATGTTTGGTCATGCGTAAATTCATGTTGATTCTAAACCTTGTGCTCTTAGGCTTGATAAGAACATCCAACGCGCAGATCATTGAGAAAGACGCAGATTTTCAAGCGAGTGAGCTGATGATCGATCAGCCAGGTTTTTCCATGCATCGGGATAATTATTTTATCAGCGGGATACCGCTCAACAAAAAACCTTCTAGGGATAATTCAGATGTGAAATACCAGATAAGCTTCAAGCAGCGCTTGAGGAGAACACCCCTGCCGGGTGGGGTTTTTCCTTATCTGATGTATACCCAAAAGGCTTTTTGGGATATCTACAAGAGCTCCAAACCGTTCGATGAAATTAATTTCAATCCCGGTTTTGCCTTAGTAAGGCCATTTTTTCTCAAAGGACATCGCTTAAGTTACCTCTCTGCTTTCTTGGAACATGAATCTAATGGTCGTGATTCTATCTATTCGCGCAGTTGGAACTTTTTCGCAGTTAGCTTACGATCGCAGTGGACAGAGCGCCTGACGCTAGGACTCCGTTTTTGGCTACCGATGGCTTATAAAGATGACAATCCGGATTTGCTAACCTACGTGGGACTCGGTGAACTGTCTAGCTCTTACATCATCAAGCCTGATATATGGAGTGCCGATATCATACTGAAGAAAGGTAAAGGTTGGAACAATAAAGGATCTATGCAGGTGCAGCTCAATTGGCGGCCATTTAAGGATGAAAATCAATACCTGATGTTGCAGTGGTTTCAGGGTAATGGCGAGAGTTTAATCGACTACAAACAACATACCAGTATGTTGCGCATTGGTTTTTTATTAAAACCGAACATTTTGGGTGTTTTTTGAACATGGTTTGAGCGGGTCTGTACATTCAAGTAGAGGATAGTTCCATTCAAGATAATAAAAGAAGTAATATGAAAATGTTTATCACAGCTATAAGCTTGTTCGTTGGATTGCATGTAAATGCTTACCATCACGAATCTCTTAATAACCAGTCGCGTATTGACAGATCTAACTTGTCAGCCGGAATATCTAATTCGGATGTTTGGACAGCCTACGATGCCTTTAACAAGTACCTGTTCGACCCCCAAACGCACATCTATAAAGTAAATACAGCTATAGCGAATGGTGCCGATACAAAGGCTCAGGTCGGTGCGATATGGACCCAGGCCATGTATTGGGATATGGCGATGAATGCGTATAAAAAAGCTTCAGCAGAACGAGATAAAGCTAAGCAGTCAAAGTATAAGACACTTGTAGACCAAATATATCAGGGAGCAGGTAATCATTATGTTCATTTTGACTGGCATAATCAGGACCCCCATAATGGATGGTTTATATATGATGATATCATGTGGTGGACCGTCTCTTTCTCACGCGCATACGGCATTTTTAAAAACCCTGAATACCTGAAAAAGGCAGATGAGAGTTTTTGTAGGGTTTGGCATGGGTCCTATCTTTTGAAAGACAGGGGGTCTTATGATGAAGAACATGGCGGCATGTTCTGGAACTGGAACAACGCAAATCCGCCGGAAAATCGCGATAATGGCAAGATGGCATGCATCAATTTTCCTACGGTAATTGCAGCGCTTACACTTTACAACAACATAGACCCGTCGGATAAGCAGCATCAAACAGACGATAAAATAGGTTTTAATGGGGATCCTCGTTATCCAAGATGGCACAGTCGGGATACCTATCTTCAAAACGCCCAAGAGATTTATGCATGGGGTGTGGAACACCTTTTCAATAAAAAGACGGGAAATGTAGCCGATAGCCGTCATGGTGATGGCGTAGCCTGGTCTGCTTCCATGTACAATCAGGGAACATTTATAGGTGCTTCTTGCCTCTTGTATAAGCTTACCGGCGAACAATCGTACTTGGATAACGCTGTTGCAGCGGCAAATTACGCCATGAATACCCTATGTGAGCCTCCATTGTATCTCTTTCCTTATAGAAGGGGCGAAGAGCAGGGGATATATACGGCTATTTTTGCCCAATATATGGCGATGCTTGTGTATGATTGCGGGCAGACACAGTTTTCAGACTGGATAGAACAGACAGTTTCGCACGGATGGAGAAATAAAAATAGGCAGCATCTTACCGGAAAGGATTATACAAAAGTACCCGATGCTCCTGTTTCTTGCTACGATGCTTCCGGTATTCCGGCACTCATGTTGTTGTTTTCAGGAAATAGGTGATGAATAAACAAAATTTCACAACACAAACTTAACTTTCAATATATATCGCAGGTCTACATTTGTTCTTGGATGAATCAAGTTAATCTTCCATTTAAGAAGACTTAAATAAAAGAGCAAATGAATCGCAGATCATTAATAAAGCGTTTAGGTATCGGTACGCTTTCCGGTTTAGTTTTGGGCAATTCGGCTTTTGCCGATACGTTGGACCAAGCAAATGATATAATCAAGACCGCTAAACATTCCTTACGTTTTGCTCATTTAACGGATGTGCATATGCAGCCAGAATTGGATGCGCCTAAATGGCTAGCTTCCTGCTTACATCATGTGCAGTCGCATACCGAAAAACCGGCACTCATTATCAATACCGGCGATTGTATTATGGATGCCCTCAAACAACCGAAAGACCGTGTGGAAACGCAATGGAAGCTTTGGCACCAGTTGATGACGGGCGAGAACAGCTTGCCCCTAGAATATGCGATTGGCAACCACGACTGTTGGGGGGCTGGTCAGAAAAGCGATCCGCTATATGGAAAGAACTATGCCTTAGACATGATGCGCTTAAATAAACCCTACCGCAGTTTTGATCAAGCGGGATGGCATTTTGTGGTGTTAGATAGCATCCAACCGCGTACGAATGATGGTAAGTGGTATGCCTGCCAGCTAGATGATGCCCAGTTTGAATGGTTGGGACAGGATTTGGCGGCAAATCGGGATAAACATACCGTTATTTTATCGCATGCACCCATTTTGTCTGCTGCTCCCTTGGTAGTTGGCCATCTCGGAAAAACCGATACCGGTTATGATCTCGGCGGAGGATCGATATTAAATGATGCCGAACGGGTAGTAACTTTATTTACCCAACATCCGCAAGTAAAATTGGCTTTGAGCGGACATATCCACCTAACCGATGAAGTCAAATACCAAGGCGTATCCTATATCAGCAATGGTGCCGTAAGCGGCAATTGGTGGAAAGGCGATCGCTATGCAACAAAAAATGGTTACGCCATGGTTGATCTTTATGAAGATGGTACATTTGACAATCAGTATTTTACATATGGTTGGAAGGCGTAAAAATGGCTGTTTCAAAATGGTTGTTGCGGGGAAAAATCGAAGCGCTTTCTTCCTTAATTATTGCCGACATAAAAAAACATCATACACAAAGCTCAACTTACTCCCAAAAATAATTTATAAAATAGTATCGCTGTAGGTTTCCATAAAATTTCTATCTTTGAAGTGCGAAACAATTAAGAGAAATTCAATGTTTAATTCATCAAATTTAGAAATCAAAGATAAAGCCTGGCGGAGAGCGGGTGTAAGTCCCGTAACCTACAAGTTCTCTTGTTGTTTCGCAGCACCGTCAGGCCCCTTTTTAAAAATCAAAAAGTTATGCGAAACAACAAGAGACAAACAATCAGGAGACCTGATGTGCGTAGCCTGAAAATCCAACCAAAGACAAGGTTTAACAAATACAGTCAGAAAGACGTCCCAGAAATCAAACTCTGTGGCGACTGGTTACAAAATCTCGGCTTCCAAATTGATTCACGAGTGACAGTAACTTCAATGCCGAACTTGTTAATCATTCGGACAACAGAGTAAAAATTAAAGAGCCGTTGACAGACCATTGTCGACGGCTCTTTTGACAAAAACTGTGGACGAAAGCCCAGCACATAACAAGGGTTTGAAGAGCGGGGCGAAAACGTTTCTATTGAAACATTTTCTTTATATTTGGTTTTTCGGCTTCGGTTGAGGATTTTCGGCTGAAAATCCCCGCCCTCGCCAAGCCCCGAGCCGTTACCTGTAATTGCTACTCGACTGCGTGTACCAATGACCGAAATTCAAAAATCAACTTTGGATGTAGAATTCGGCACCTAATAACACAAAAAACTAAAAGAACCGAATTATTATTTAAAAGTTTAAAAAATTTGAAAGAAGAAGATGCCGATTTATATTACCGTCCGTCGAATCTTTATTAGTTCCTTATTTATTTTGGGACTTGCTGTTTTTTCACTTTTCAATAATTCTAAGAAGAAAGAAGATTATTTAAAATCAAAAGGTACAATAGAATATCTTGACAGAACATTTCAAGACCTACCAATAAGAAATAAAGGTGAATTTCGGTATTTAAAAATTGAAACTTATCCTTATTTGTTTGAAATTTATGAACCTAATCACGAACCAAACAACTTAACCATTGATGATTTAAAAATTCAAGATAGTATTGACATTTATTACTATGAAACCAACGACACCAAAAACAGTGGAATCAATCGATATGTTCAGTTCATTGACAAAGACGGAAAAGCATATTTTATTCGTAATGGGTTTCAAAAACAACTTGGTTTAATAGTTATATTTCTTGGTATATTTATTAACGTCATAGCACTTGTACTTTGGAAAAAAGGAAAATTAAATTGGTAACATACAAAGTCCATACAAAGCCCGAAAGAAATTTCTATACTTGCCGACTGAACTGGAAAAACTTAAATATCGCAAGAAAAAAATGCAACTAAAGGTAACAATAGGTTTAAAAAATTGCGAGCGAAGTGCTTTCGCTTCTTTCACTTCTTTTTATAAATTGGTGCGGTGCGACATAGGTTCTGCAAGTAATTTCGCAATTTCTCAAACCTGCAAACCGTTAGTGGCAAGTTTTGACGACAATCATAATCTGAACTATGGAATTTTTAGTAACTACAATAACCTTAACATTACTTGTTGGACTTTTAATAAGCCCAATTCTTTTAATTCGTTTCATTAATCGGACAAAGATTAAATATAAGTTCGTTTCATACTTGACAATTGGTGTGTTTCTAACAGCATTGTTAACAATTTTTGCTTGGTGGGCTTACACTTCGGACTTGCTTTTGCTTAAACATTATGGATATGACATTGACGGAATGAATGAAACTGAATTTTATAGAAAAGTTTTACCGGAGAATCTTGACAAAGTAAAAAGTCTTGAGACAAGCATTATGGGAATAGGATGGCCATTAAAAGCAATAATGTCATTTGTATTTTATTCACCTTATTTGTTAATTATTTACGGTGTGACATATCTAATCGGACGGAAAACACGTAAAGCGGAATTGCAAAAATTATAAATAACGAAATAAGTGAATAGCACAATAGATAGACAATTACAAGGAACAAATAAACCAGCCACTAACACGTGTAAAGCAAATTGCCCAACACGAAACCGCAAAATCAATCCTTGAATTTTTAGAAAATGAACTTAACCTCATGAAAAATGAAACTACTAGGAATAGAAGTATCAAAGGTAAAAGGCTTATTGCAGGATGGGATAATGACTCTTTAATCAACACCCTCGAAAATTAGATACGTTTGCTCTGAGGCATATGGTGAACGTTTTAATAATCAGATAATTTTAATTATTTTTGCTTTAGGTTTGTTGATTGCATGCCCGCAATACCCTGAAGTGAAACGATGTCGGCCTTTACCTACAGATTCCCCCATGATAGAGATAAGTGGGAATCCATTTATAAGAATTATTATCAGCTGTTATGTCATTTCGCATATGGCTATTTAGGTAACCATGCACTATCTGAAGATATTGTGCAAGGAATCCTTGTTAAACTATGGCAAGAGAAAGTTCAGTTTGATGACGAGGCACATTTGAAACACTATCTTTATAAAAGTGTCAAGAACCGATGTTTGAATGAGGTGAATACGTCTATAATCCGCGATAAAATTACTCAAAAACTCAGTGCTGCTGCCGAAAGCGAGGAAAACGATTTATTTCATCACATTGTCCGAACAGAACTGTACGGACGGATTCTACAAGCAATCGACGCGCTTCCCAACAAGACTGCAGCAGTATTCAAGCTGGCTTATTTAGAGCAAAAGAGTAATCCAGAAATTGCTGAGCTTTTATCGCTCAGTATCAATACCGTGAAGGTGCATAAAAACAATGCCAAGAAACAGTTGCGGACAGCACTCAAAGATTTATACCCCTTGCTGTTTCTTCTACTCCACAAATTACAATAGCAAATTTTCTCCGTAAGCGTTTTTTAATAGCGGCGCGATCGGTATACGTCATTTCTAAAAAAAATGAAATCTCACTAATCCTTTTTTTATACTTATCTGTAATAGCACTAAAATAACCATATATGGATGAAAGAAATCCGTTTATTACGGCGGAATACCTTTTTTTATATCGCTTAAATAAATTATCGCCTCATGAAGCCGCGCAGATTGAAAAAGCGCTTCAGGCAGATCCAGAACTCGCACAATTGTTGCATGAGTTGGATGATAAGGTTCAAATAGAAAAGGAGCTATCGTTGTTGCAATCATTCGATGCCAATCAAGCATTTTCGAATGCTACGAAGTTAATAGCTCCTAAAACTCCTTTTTGGCAACGGCGTACATGGCTGATTGCAGCAAGTATCGTGTTGCTCTTGGTCAGTGGAGCCCTTTTTGTCCCTTTTTTGTTGCGCAGTTCTGATGAGCGGATCCTCATCGCACGTCAACAGGGTGTACATGAGCCTATACTCAAACTGGCTTCCGGAGAAGAAATCAAGCTAGATACGCTAACACAAATCCGCAAAAATGGAGTTATAGCGCAAAACAATGCCGGGACATTAATCATGGAAGACCATACCGGCATAGATGCGGGTGCATTGAATATACTCACTGTACCTTACCAACACACCTATCAGGTTGTCTTATCTGATGGTACGCGGGTACATTTAAATGCGGGGTCATCCTTGTCTTTTCCCACTGCGTTTACGCCTAATGAACGGCGGGTAAAACTATCTGGCGAAGCGTATTTTGAAGTCATGCCGCAGGCAAAGCGCCGTTTTATTGTTGAAGCCGATGAAGTTCAGGTAGAAGTATTGGGCACGACATTTAATATAGAGGCTTATCAGGATGATGCACAGATTCGTACGACCTTGATTACAGGAAAGGTTGCGGTATATGTACCGAATGAAGATAGTCGTATACTATCTCCTAATGAACAAAGTGTATTTGACCGGAAGGCTGGTAGAACCTTTGTGAATAAAATCGATAGTGAAAGTGCCATTGTTTGGCAAAACGGCTGGCTGGATTTCGATAATCATACATTGGAAAGCGTAATGCGGCGGATTGCCAGGCATTATAATCTAGCAATTGAATTTGAGGAAGCGCAGACCAGTAAAATATTGGTCAGTGGTAAAATGAAGATGTATTCCGATGCTAATGATGTGTTTAGAAAGTTTGAAAAGCTTGGCGATGTATCGTTTCAGGTACATGGAAAACAGGTATTAGTGAGAAGTAACCATTCGCTTTAAGAAAATAAGCAATACAATTTATGAGAACCGTGAGGTATTTTAATCAACTTAGAAAACGAAGATGGGGATTGTTCGCCCTGACATTGATGGCTTTATTACAAATTCATGCCAAAAGCTTTCCGCAGATCAACCAAGAAATAAAGGTAAGTATCATCGAAAACGGTGTGTCGCTCGAACAGGTCTTTGACCAATTGGAAAAGCTGAGTGGCTTTACATTCTTATATAAAAAGATGGATGTATCTGGAAAGACGGTTCAGCACTTGGAAGCCCGTGAGAAAACATTAAAGGAAGTATTGAACGAACTACTACTGCCGCTCAAATTAACCTATGAGGTGGATGATGAGGTTATTATTATTCGAAACAGAGAAGCAAGTTCGAAGGGAGCCGGTAAAGCCGCGCAGCAATTTCGGGAAGTAACTGGACGCGTCATCGATGAGGAAGGCCAGCCACTAGCGGGTACCACCATTTATTTGAAAGGACAAAAGCAGGTAGCGGTACGTACCGGCAACGATGGGAAATATGTCATCCAAATTCCTGAAACGGTCACGTCACCTATTCTGGTATTTTCCTATTTGGGTAAAGAAACGCGCGAAATAGAGGTAGGTACGAAGTTGGTTCTACTGGTGCAGTTAAAACCGGCAATTAATCAATTGGATGAAGCGGTTATCTTAAGTGGCTATGGTCTACAACAGAAAAGGTCGGACCTGGTAGGTAGTGCTTATCAGATTGGTGGTGAGCAATTTAAAAATCTGCCTGCTCAGCGTGTCGACAACCTGTTGGAGGGCTTGGTACCCGGCCTGCAAATTGATTACAACACAGATGCAGCAACAAGTACGCGTCCACGGTTTAATTTGCGGGTACGTGGAACCGCTTCCATGTCGGCCTCAAATGAGCCCTTGTGGATTGTAGATGGTATTCGGGTTTTTACGGGTGATCGTACCAATATGATCCCGGGTATGAGCACATCCATCAGTCCGCTTTCATACCTCAATCCGGACGATATTGAAAGTATTACTGTTTTGAAAGACGCTACCATGGCTTCTCTATATGGTGCAGATGGTGCCAATGGTGTTATTTTGATTACCACTAAAAAAGGACGGAAAGGTGATCCCAAATTGGGAGTTTCCGTGCGCTATGGCTTGGCAAAGATTAATGAGGGTACACGTTTTAAAGTGCTTGATGCCGATCAGTATCTAGCTTTGGCAAAAGAAGCCTATCTTAATGTGCCGGGGAATAACGATTTAACGTATTTTCCTTATCAGGATTTACCCAATAACCCATACAGCACAACGAGTACCCAATGGGATGATGTATATTACGGTACCGGCACGTATCTGCAGAACAATTTGAATGTTTCTGGCGGTACGGACAAGGTAGATTATTACATTTCGGGCGAATATTTCAAGAATCAATCCACCATTAAAGGCAATGATCAACAGCGGTTCTCGCTTCGGGCAAACCTGGACATGTCGTTGGCAAAAAAATTGAAGATGACGTTGACTATGGGGGCTTCTTATAATGTCAATCAATTATTTAATCCCGGTAATGACTATTATGAATTGCTGCCTATCATGTCTCCTTATAATACAGATGGTAGTTACCGGCTTTGGTACGATATCGTTGAAAAGACGCAAGATGAAGATGGAAATTTTGTGCCAAGTGTCCATTCGTATAAGTTCTTTAATTCGGTTGCAGAGCGTGATCAGAATGATGATATGCAACGTGCTTTTGCTTCCGTGAATAACCTAATTCTACAATACGATGTGCTCGAAGGTCTCAAGCTGACCAGTCAGGTAGGAGCTGATTTTCAAAGTCTGCATGGCGATGTTTATCATGCCCGAACCAACTGGTCGGGGATGGATATCTATACGGGAAATCCGCTTGGCGAGGCTGAACGGAGGCATGCCAACTTTCTCATTTGGTCGGCCATAGAACGCTTAAATTTTAATAGGCATTTTGGTAAGCACGCTGTTGGTGGTGTCGCGGGTATGGAAATCAGTTCACAGGATAATAAGAGCTTGGCAGCTTACGGCTCTGGTTTTGCAAACGACCACATCAAGGAAGTAAGTTATGCGGCTGTGCGTGATAATGCCACGAGTAGTTCTTCCAGGGTAAGGCGATCTTCTTTTTTCGCTCAAGCGAATTATAATTATGATAGCCGGTATTACTTGGCACTTAATTGGCGTAGCGATGGTAATTCTGATTTTGGCGCTGATACACGTTGGGGTAACTTTTGGTCGGCAGGGGCCTCATGGAACATGCATAACGAGCCTTTTTTCTCCAGCAACCTCATCAAGGTGTTTAAGTGGAAAGCTTCATTTGGTACAAATGGTAATTCCAGATTGGGCGATCTGCAATCCATGGGGGTATATACTTATGGAACATCCAGCAATTACTTAGGCACAAGCGGCACGGTGATGCAATCGGTATGGAACCGAAAATTGAGTTGGGAACGATCCTATATGGCAAACTTTGGTGTGCGCGTAAACCTGAACGATCGCTTCGATGCGGAGTTGGAGGTGTATAATAAAAAGACAGTAGACTTGTTGTCGGATCTAGACGTGTCGCGCACAACAGGAGATCAACGGGTGATGCGCAATGTGGGTAAGACCCAAAATCGGGGCATTGAATTCTCTTTTCAGTCTACCAATGTACGGCATGGAAAATTTCTGTGGACAACCGATGCCAATATCTCACACAACAGCAATAAACTGTTGGAGATTTACAATGGTATCTCCAAAACGCGCGATACCCAGATATGGATGGAAGGTGAAGATTTAAATACGTTTTATCTGGTAAAGTGGGCGGGCGTAGATCCGCGGGATGGGGCACCTCTTTGGTATGACGTGAATGGAAATCTGACCCGGACCTACGATTTGGCGAACCGGGTACCCTATAAATCTGCATCTCCTTTATTTACAGGGGGTCTAGCCAATACCTTTCAATACGGTAACTGGTCACTTAATGTATTGGCTGTTTATCGTATCGGAGGGTATTCATTCACTTCCTTCGGGCGGAATGTCTCATCAGATGGCTTGCATTTGATGGAGACAAACCAGTCGGTTAACCAATTGGATCGCTGGCAAAATCCCGGAGATCTGGCATCATCTCCCAAACCACTCTGGCAACAGAGTAATGCCAATTCAACGCGTAATTCAACAAGGTATTTGTATAACACAACCTATTTCAGGTTAAAGAATGTATCGGTGTCTTACCGGTTGAATCCGAAATTATTGAGACGTACTGGACTGGGCGATGCAAGCGTGAATTTATTGATCGACAATATTGGTCTTTGGACACCTTATGATCAGGCTGGTCAAAATTCATATAAACAAGCTATCAGTGGCTATCCGATGGAAACGACGGTGTCATTAGGTTTATCGGTAAAAATTTAGAAAGTAAAAGATGAAGAAATCGATGATAAAAGTAAAATTTTATGCTGTATTGCTGCTGTGTACTTTAACGAGCTGTAACAAGTTCTTGGAGGTAGAACCGGTAGGCCGTACTACCATTCCAGTTCTTTTTTCGGATATGGATGGCATACGGGCAGCTATGGCAGGGGCATATTCAACAACATATGCTTATTATTCCAGTCATTTTTATTTATACCCGGAAATTGCCAGTGATGAACTGTTATTGAACCTTTCCAGTGCAAGTGAAACCCAGCGTGATGTATATAATTTCAATGCATCAGCGGACGACGAAACCGGTATGGTCGGCAAAATCTGGGAAGAAATTTATGTGGCCTTATCTAACATTAATAATATCTTGTTTTACCTGCCCAACCTGGAGGTAAAATTTCCACAGTATAAACAGGAGTTGCAAACCTATCGTGCAGAAGCTTTATTCCTGCGCGCCTTATGCCACTTTGATTTATGTAGAGTATATGCTCAACCGTATAACTATACAGCTGATGCCAGCCATCTGGGAGTTCCCATTTTACAGCAAACACCCGGACCGGATGACAATGTAAGTAGAAAATCGGTCAAAGAGGTTTACGATTTCATCATCAACGATTTATTAGCGGCCAAGCAATTGTATACCGCAGGAGGAAACGATTTACATCAAGGAAGCAATAAGCGCTTTTACGTATCAAATGAAGCTGTTCAGGCTTTGTTATCGCGGGTTTATCTGTATAAAGGTGATTGGGACAACTGCATTCAATCTGCTTCGGCAGTCATCGCAGCCATTCCGCTGGCTAGGGGAGATGATTATACCCATATGTTCTTTACGCTGAACGATGCCGGGAAGGAAACGATATTTCGTCTAAATGGTCTGGATAAATCATCAGCACTTCTTGATTTCTACAATTTTAAAGGAGAGAGTGGTAAGCTCGTAAAACCCGCCGGCCAACCGACAGATACATTGCTCAAACTGTTTTTTGACCCAACTGATATTCGGTTCAGCATTTTGATGCAACGTTTGAATGATCAAGGTAGCGAAACCGATGGCAGTGCTTTTGTTACCCGGAAATTCGATGCCGATCAGACAGCTGTTGATGCCGATAGGCAACATTATAACCCCTTGGTTTTGCGGGTGTCTGAACTGTACCTCAATAGGGCTGAGGCTTATTGGAATAAAGGACAATTCGGCGAGGCTGTGGCCGATATCAAACAACTGGAAGCGCGGGCATTTAATACATCGGTCGATGATATTACAGTCACTTCGAACAAAGACCTATTGAACCATGTCATCGCGGCAGAACGGATGAAAGAACTTGCCTTTGAAGGCCACCGTTTCTTTGACATCACCCGACGAAAGGAAGATTTACAGCGGGATGCCACCACTACGTCTACGGTTCCGTTCATCAGCTATCCGAATGATCGTTTTGTGCTCCCCATCTCACAGAAAGAATTGGATGCCAACTTAAATATGATCGGAAATCCTACTGTCAATAATTAGAATAAGATATGATAAAGCAATATAACGTTTACCTGATCTGTGCAGTAGTTGTGACAACGATATTATCATCATGCGGTAAACAGGAGTTAAGACCTTATGATCAACCGTTTATTCATATCATGAATAATGAGGCCTCTTCGGCAACGGTCAATTACCAAGCACTTGACGTGAAGTCGTACAGCATCTATTTAAGTTCAGCCCCTTTGACTCAAAATCTGGAAGTGACCTATCAACTGACTATTGGAGATGGGCTAAAAGAGGGAGTTGATTTTGAGCGAATTACCAAGGGGAATTCATTGGTTTTTCTACCGGGTATTTATGACGTACCCATTCGTATCCGATGGTTGCCCAGTGAGCATTTTGATCCGGATAAGGATAATACCCTGACCATCGAACTGGTCAGCAATAACCTAGGTATTACGATGGGACTGCCCGGGCCGGATGGATTGCAAAAGAAATTTGTTATTACAAAAGTAAAATAGAAGTGGTGGTTAGAACGATTTATGTAACGTGTTTGTGGTTGGCATTACTGCTTTTTGCCCAAGTTTCGCTGGCACAAAGCCCTTATGACAAGCAGTTGATTAAAGGGAAACTGGAAAATGGCCTGACGTATTATATTTATCCCAACCATTTTCCAAAGGGAGAAGCGGTCTATCGCTTGTTTCTGAAGAGCGGATCCAATGTGGAAGCTGACAGTCAGCGTGGACTTGCCCATTTTTTAGAGCATATGGCCTTTAATGGCACTACACATTTTCCAAAGGATGGTATGGTGAAATTTTTGGAAAATAAAGGGGCCAAATTCGGTAAAGACCTCAATGCCCATACATCCTATAACGAAACCGTTTACAAACTGCAGCTCCCTTCGAAAGATTCGGCGATGGTATCCAAAACGATGACCATCTTGGCTGACTGGGCTCATGGGATGCGTTTAGATAGTGCCGAAATAGAAAAGGAGCGTGGAGTGGTCTTATCGGAATGGCTGGCCAGAAGAGGCCCCAGTGAAGAAGCCCAAGAGGCGTTTCTTTCGATATTATTGAACCATTCGCGTTTTGCAGAGCGGAAGACCATAGGTGATACCGCTATTATCCGTCATTTTAAACGCGAAGCCTTGCAAGCTTATTATCAACAGTGGTACCATCCATCACTGATGGCGGTGGCTGTTGTAGGCGATGTTGATCCGCAGTTGATCATCAAACTGCTGCATGAAAAATTTGACTATAAACCCACAATGAAGAAACCCGTAGTGCCTGATTATAGTATTTCGGATTATAAAGCACCTGGTTTTAAACGGGTATTTAACAGTCATGAACAAAAAATAGAACTCAGTTTGTTGCAGTTGGCTGATTCTCCTCCACCTGTTAAACGTAAAGACGACTATCGGAGCTATTTAACCAGAAGTTTGGTACAGATGCTGATTAAAAGACGTTTTTCTGATCTGGCATTTGCTCGTCCACCCTATGTACGTGCCAGTTTGCAGCGTTCCAGATTCTTAAATACGAAAGATGTCATCATGGCTACCGTGGAAATTAATCCAGAAAAGCCCGTGGCTTCCATACGCGTATTTGCAGAACAGCTGGAACAAATGCGTCGTTATGGCTTTACCCAGAACGAGATTGAAACCGTGAAAAAGAGTTATGCCTTGGCACTGCGGCAAAAAATGAAACCTGATCGGCTCATACCTTCGGCATCGATTATGGACGATATCTATGCCGATTTTTACCGCGATCAACCACTCATTTCGACAAAAGTCGAAAACAATTGGTTTCAATCGTGCAGTAGCGGTATCGATTCGTTGGCTTTGTTCCGTGCATTCAGGCAGGCGTATCAGTTGGATAATGCACAATATCTTTTGACAGGCTATCAGCAAGTAGCCGATTCAATGCCTGCTAACAACGAAATCAAGCAACTGTTTGATCGAGTGAAACAGGCACCTATTCAAGCTTATGAAAAGCATACGCAACATATCGATCGGCTTCTAGATGCAGCACCTCAATCGGGCAGTTTGACTGATACGGTTCAAATGACCCCATTACAAGCCATGCAGATGACTTTATCCAACGGCGCTACCGTTATTTTTCGGAAACCTTTGCAGAACGACGGAAAAGTTACCGTTTCCGGTTTCCGAAAAGGGGGGCTATATACCTTTAAAGAAAGTGATTATGTGAGTGGCTTGTTCGCTACCAACGTGATAGCATTGAGTGGTGCAGGAGGTTTTTCCAGGGAATCGTTGTCGCAATTCTTGACCGGGAATTCAGCTTCTGTACGGTTTTTAATTGATAAAACCCGGACAGGGATAGCCGGCAGTGCTGATTTAGCAGATATGAAAACCCTGTTCGAATTGATTTATTTGAAATGGACCGCACCTCAGGTTGATGATTCTGTCTTTTCGCTCATGAAGCAAAAGGCAGTTGAAAATGCCAGAAACACCAATCAAACACCGAGCAGTTTGTTCAGAAGAGATTTGAATGCATTGGTCAATGGTCGGAATTACACCACCCAACCCTTAACAGACACCTTACTTCAAAATCAGCTTCAATCAGATCGTATGCTTCCCATCTTTAGTCGGGCTTTTGGTACAGCAACCGGATTTACCTTTATTGTAACGGCCGATCCGGCAAATGAAACCGTAAAGAAACTGGTTTTGCAATATTTAGGCGGATTACCTTCGGGGCATTCGGATACTACATATCGCTATGTCCGTCCGAAATCTGAACCGGATTCACTGGTGCGCTACAATGGTGATTCGCCTAAAGCAACCGTATCCTTGATTTTCCAGCAAGATCAATTCTTGGGAAGTTACAACCCATTGAATATGAAACTGGAGATGTTAACAGCCGTGTTGCGTATGAAGTTGTTGAAAAAGCTACGTGAAGAAATGGGCATGGTGTATAGCGTTGGTGTATCCGGTAGTGCTACGCCCTATCCAACACCACTTACCCGCATTACCATCAGCTTCAATAGCAAGCCTACGGATGTAACAACTTTATTGAAAAGTATACAGCACATTTTAACGGAAATGGCTGCACAGCCAGCGACGTTTGAAAATGAGTTGGCCGATGTGAAAAAAAATCTGCTGAAAGAAATGGAAGCTGATAAACAACGGGATGCTTTCTGGACCGGATATATCCGTAACAGTATTTTTAACCATGATACCGATTGGAATTTTGTGAACAGGTACACGGAACTCGCAGAAGCTGTTTCGGCCGCTGACATGGCTCAAATGCTCACAGCGTATATGTTGGAAACAACGCCCTTTCATGCCATTTTATATCCACAGAAATCAGGTGAAGAGCAAGAAAATAATACAGAAAATAAATAGGATGAACCAAACAATTAATTAAGCAAAAAAAGTATGAAACAATTTGTATTTAAAAACTATTTGCTAATGGCTTTTATAGGCATATTAGCCACATCGTGCAGCAAGAGTAACGACGATGAAGTAACCAAAGCCGATCCGAAATTGCTCAGTTTTGGTTTTTATGAAGCCGACAATGAAGGTGTCATTGTTCAAGATTACGAAGTTTCTGCGGTTACAGGAACAGCGATTACCATTGCTTTGCCGAAAGAGATTGATCGGTCTGAATTGGTGGCGCAGTTTACTGCTTCTCCAAACACAACCGTAACAGTCAATGGCGAGATTCAACAATCCGGAAATAGCGTGCAGGATTTCAGTACACCGGTAGATTATATCGTAACCGAGGGGCAAACCAATGCGCGTTATACCGTCACCGTAGTGAACGCGGCCGATTACGTTTGGACAAAATTATCGACCTATTCTTCGGATGAAACGAACAACATCGTGATGAAAGTGAATCCGGTTGATGGTATACCCTATGTGTTATACAAGGGCAACCGGGAGGAAAGTGCCGACGAAAAGGCATTTATGGTCAAATTCGAAGACAATAGTTGGAGTTTTGTGGGCTCCGATCAGGGTGTTTCCGATGGTCAGGTAGGAAGCTATCTGGATATTGCTTTCGACAAAGATGGTAAAACCTACGCTGCATATTTGGATTATACAGCAGATATTTCACAAGCAGGAAGCGTAAAGCAGTTACAGAATAATGCTTGGTCTTTGGTTGGTAGTAAAGGGTTAACGGATGGAAAAGTATCGTACATAGAAGTGGGTATCAATCCGGTCGATCAACAACCGGTGGTATTCAATACCATCGAAGAGCGCAAGGGAATATTACCAAGAAGGGCGTTAGGTATTTCTTATCTTAACGGAAGTTCTTGGTCTAACAACAACGAGATTCCTGGCCGTCCAAGCAGTCTCAGTGCGTCTTGGAAAGCGAGCAAGACAGTAGGGAACGCGCTTTATTTCGGCGTGTTTAACTACGGTGGCACGCAAACCTATTCTATTTACAAATATCAAAATAATATCTGGGAAACCATTGCCGATATGGTGCTCGAACCAGGTGCAGAAAATTTAAGTTTCCGCGATTTCGATATGGATATTGATCATAACGGTAACATCTATGTAATCGCTGCGGACGACGCCGCTACCAATGGCACGTATAACCCTCGTGTGAAGAAATACGATGCAGAAACGAAAACATGGAGCCAGGTGGGTAACGTGCTTCCATTTGACTTGAACACTACCCGTTATCTATCTCTGGCTGTATCGCCAACGGGGGTTCCTTTTGTCTTGTATAGAAATGAGCAAATGTATCCGGAAGTGGTTTCACTGGATAGTGAAACAAAAGACTGGACGACACCCAAAGTGTTGGAAGCATCTCAACTGGGCGTGGCTGATGTGTATTTGGATTTTTCTCCTGATGGCGTTGGATATGCTGCATTTGTAAATGAGGCGGGAGCAGTTTCGTTGTATAAATACGATGTGCCTGCAAAATAATTAGTCAATTTAGGTAGTATAGAGGGGCTTTTTGAGCCCCTCTTTTCATAACAGAAATGGATAAAAGAATATTTATCTTATTAGGTTGGTTGAGTATACCTGGTTGCCTTTGGGCACAATCGGATATCCTCGTACACGGATCTGTTTTTTTGGATCGCAACCAAAACGGGCTGTATGATAAAGGAGAACGGGGCCTATCACATATCTTGATTTCTAATGGCGATACGGTCGTGCAAACCGATAAACGGGGTAATTATGCCATACCGGCAGCACCGGGTATGTCGGTATTCCCTATCATACCAACAGGATACACGTCCTTTAAAAAAGGAGAAAAAGTAAATAACACCGCTTTTTTCTATTTTCAGGAAGGTGAAATGCCTACAGCTACTGAACAAATCCTGTTTCCGTTGGTTCGGGAAAAGCAATCTCCATCATTTCGCATAGGAGCCATTGGCGATATTCAAGTGGGTGATACGGCTGAGATTGCCTATGCCAATAAAACGCTGTTTAAAGAATTGTTGGGCCGTCAGGATATGGCATTCCATATGGTGTTGGGAGACTTGCTGAACGATAATTTACAGCATATGTCTACCATGAAAAATATGTTGAACACGTTACCGGTCCATTCGTGGGCAGTGGCTGGAAACCATGATCGGAATGTAGAACAGGCCATTTATAAGGACGATATTTTTAACGAAAATTTTGGTGCATCTACCTACGCTTTTAACTATGGGAATATCCATTTTATTGTATTCAATAATGTATATGCAACCGGTAAACGTTCATACGAAGGGCGTTTAAACGAAGTGCAGCTGCGTTTTCTGGCGAATGACTTGAAATATGTACCCAAAGACCGGCAGGTGGTGATTTGCCAGCATATCCCCATGGTATTTACCAGAAATAAGGATGCGGTATTGGATATTTTGAAGGCGCACAGCAAGGTTTTGATTTTATCTGCCCATATGCATACCATCAGTCGGCATTTTTTAGACCATGGTCGCATACAGGAAATCGTGGTCGGAGCGCCTTCGGGAACTTGGTGGACGGGCGAAAAAGACTGGCAGGGCATTCCACATGCATTGATGCAGGATGGGAGTCCACGAAACTATTTCACGGTTGATTTTAATAAAAAAGGGTATACATTACAGTATAAGGGAATCGGATTGGATGCATCTGATCAAGCAAGTGTAACGATGAATGGCGATACGGTGATTAGTAACATCTACGCTGGAGGCGATAGCACCCGGGTGCGCATGAAAATAGACGGAGGAGATTGGTTGCAGATGGAAAAAGTACGGCGCATTGACCCCTATGTTTTACATATTATTGAACAGAATCGTTCCAAAACATATCCAACCACAGGTAGCCGCTTGATTCCTTTGAGAAAAAGATTTTCTCCGCATATATGGCAGCAACTATTGCCGATAAATACGCCATCAGGTATTCATCAGCTACATATAGAAGCCGAGGATCCATTTGGATATAAAATGGAGACACCTGCCGTAATTCGTTTTGTGAAACCATAAAAAGTGGTTCAGCATAATGAAATGTTTACACTGAACCATTGTGGTTTTTTACCGTGTAGTATAACCCCCATTGGCAAAAATGGTTTGCCCAGTGATCCACCAGCCATCGGTCACTAAAAATTCCACTAGAGGTGCTATATCCTCAATTTTGGTTAATCCACCTAAATCGGAAGCCGATTTATGGTAAGCTACTGCATCGTCACTTTCCTGTCCATAAAAGAAAGGAGTATCCATCGGGCCGGGTGCTACGGCAGTTACCGATATGCCACGCTGTCCAAATTCCTTTGAAGCAGCCCGGGTGAAATCTTCAACCGGTGCTTTGGCTCCTGCATAGGTAGAATAATAGCCCGTAAAGGCTGCCAATAGGGAAGTAACAATGGTACAGATTTTTCCGTTATCGTTTAATTGCTTTCCTGCTTCTTGAATGAAGAAATAAGCAATTTTGGAATTGATATCGAACATACTATCATATTCTGCTTCGGTCGTATCTACAAAAGGTTTTTTTAACACTTTACCTACCGTATTGATGGCAATATCAACGCCTCCGTAACGCGCTTTGGTTTCATCAAAGAAACGCTTGATTTCAGCTACTTGGGTCAGATCGGCTTGGAATAAAAATGCCTCTCCGCCATTGGCCTGAATGGCCGCTAGGGTTTTTTCGGCTGCTGCCTGGGTTTGCTCACTATTGTAATGAATGGCTAGCTTAGCACCTTTTGTTGCTAGGTCTATACTCAATAAACCGCCTAGGTTTTTCGCTCCGCCCGCAATAAGAACAACTTTGTCTTTCAGATCATTTCGTGCCATAATTTTTTTGTTTTGATTACTATGAGCACAAAGTTGTTTATTATCGATGTTGGTTCTATGGTGAACTTTTCTCTTTTTTGCTTTTCTCGAGGTACGCCTGCCGCCTAAATTGGCCTGGCGTTTGTTGGGTATATTTTTTGAAAAATTTGGAAAAGTTAGAAGGATCGTACGTTAACCGAAGTGCTATTTTAGCTACTGGCCAGTCAGAATCGCGCAAAAGTTGCTTCGATTTGTCTAAAATTTTTTGATCGTAGAAAAAACACGGATGCTGCCCATATTGCTTTTTCATCAGCTGGATTAACTGCTTATGGGGTACGGATAACCGATCAGCTATTTGGTTCAATTCAAACATCTGCATTGCTTTTCCGGTTAATAAATCATCCAAATGTTGGTCTAGTAAATCAAAATATGCGGCTGTTATTTGCTCTTCTCTTTGCATGTGTATGCTATTGTTTGATGGTAGTGGATAAATATAAATAATTTTTTCTAGAGGCATTTTTAATACTCATTTGAACCTATGGTTGCTGAGTTTTGTATATCATATGTTAAATTTATATAACGGCCAAGTTAAGCTATTGCAAATTCTCAAATTTATCCTTAACATTGCCTGCAAAGCGCTTAACCACATTTATGCCAACTGTTTATCAACAAGAACGGGATAGCGATTGCTTATTGCTAAAACAATTAAGCGATGGAAATCGTTTTGCGTTCGATGTGCTGTATAAGAAGTATTGGACGTTTGTTTTCAATAGTGCTTATAAACGACTGAACAATGTGAGCCTAGCCGAAGATGTAACCCAAGACGTCTTCACGCAGTTATGGCATCATGGGGGTAAACAAGGAATTAAAGACCTTCAAAGTTATTTATTTATCGCTACTAGAAATCGGGTAGTACGTTTATTAGAAAGGGAAAGTAAATACCGTTTGGTACCCGAGTTACTCGATCACCTCAAGGGCTTATCAGAGAGCGCAGATGCAGCTTTATTGTATCAAGAACTAAAATTGGCCTATGAGGCATTGATAGCAAACCTAACTTCACAACAGCAACTCATTTTCAGGATGCGGTATCTTGAAAATTTCTCCGCTATGCAAATAGCTGAAAAGTTAAACCTTTCACCTAAAACCGTACGCAACCAATTAGGAAAGATTAGTCATAAAATTCGCGCTGCGATGTTTATGATACCTATATTGTGGTTGTGTTTGTCTTGTTTTTAATAGTTTATTTCTGATAAACTATTAACATATGTTCAAAGGAACTTTTTATTAATCAACTTTGATTCGATTGCCCTTCGCGCAAAGGCTTTCCGTGCGGAACCGCACGGAGTTATCCGGTACTTTTTCCGCAAAAAAGTACCACAAAATGCCTGGCTGGCCTGTTCCGTTGCCATTCGTTGCCGGCATGCCCAGCCACAAAAGGAGCCACCCCATTACACTGGCCAACCCTTCGTTTCCTCTTTTGCTACTTAACTGCATGCTTCGCAAAACATGATGCTAGGGCATGCCGACTGCCGATGGCTGCCTCCACAGACCTAGGCCATTTTCGTACTTTGGAACGGATTGTGCATGGCTTGCAAAGATAGCATGCATGGTGCTAATAGCACAAACTCCATGGGCCTGTGCGGTAGCTGAACGGCCTCATGAGATAAGCGTTAAGAAAAATTGGTGATGGGATGGACAGGAAATGAAGTGAGGAAGTGAAGTGAAACGAACGGCTCCACTTCATTGCGGGTGGTGCCAATTTTTTAGCGAAGATCATGCAGCCTTGACTTTTTGTCACCTTTTGTGTCAAGACAAAAGGTGTTAAAATAAACCTTCTTTTATTTTTTTTTCTTCCTGAAAAACAGGTGATTAACTGTTTTATTAGAAGAAAATGAAAAAAGCCACGGGCTATTTCCCCTTTCACGTATCTTATCCTATAGCAAACCAATAATAAATGCAACTGAGTAAAGAAGAGTACAAACGTATCTTTAAGAAGTATCTAGCAGGCGAGGCGACTCCAGAAGAGATACTTTTTGTAGAACGTTATTATGCAGCATTTGATACGGAAGGGGAATATACCGAATCGATTAATGATGCGGAGCGTACGCGTCTAGAGGTGCGGATGAAGGAGCACCTTGACGATCAGCTTTTCTCCATACCGGAGATTCCTGTTAAATCTCGTCGCTTTAGTTGGTTAAAATACGCTGTTATTGTTAGCTTTTGTGTTGTGGGAATAGCGCTTTTTTACTTTTCCTACCGACCTGACGAATCTAAGCGAGCACAACTTACAGCCATAACACCTGTTGTAGAAAAACTTACCTTGAAGCTAGCCAGTGGCCAAACCATTAATTTGGAGTCGGCAACAGCCGGTCAGACCATTAGCGATATCGGTGGCGTAACCATCGCTCACCAGGAAGACAATGAATTGGTTTATCAGCTGAATGAAGAAGCCTTGGGTACAGATGATACGCAGCTATATAACGAATTGACTATACCTAAAGGAAAACAGTTTAAGCTCATTTTACCTGATGGTACAAAAGTATGGTTAAATACCGCTTCTACGCTGCGTTATCCCGTTCGCTTTGGAAACCATGAACGACGGGTCATATTGAATGGCGAAGCGTATTTTGATGTAGCGGCCGATAAGAACAAGCCGTTCTTCGTGCAATGTAAGGAGAGCGAAATCAGTGTGACCGGTACACAGTTTAATGTGTCTGCCTATGCTGATGAAGGTGAAGTAAAAACGACGTTGGTAGAAGGACGGGTGGCAGTGTCTTATCAAAATCAACGCATCCAACTACAGCCGGGTGATCAGGTGATCAGTAATCAAGAGAACCGTCCGATGGAGAAGATCAGAGCCGATTTAGATCTGGCAACAGCTTGGAAGGATGGTTTTTTTGTATTCGATCAGCCTTTGGAAGAAGTAACACACTTGTTGGCGCGTTGGTATGATCTGCAAATTGGAATAGAGGACGATTTGCCCCAAAAGCGCGTGGCAGGAAGGTTTTCTAAAAAGCGCGATTTTCGGGAAATCTTAAATTACTTGGGGCAGTTAGGTGGTTTTTCTTACGCTGTAAATGGAAAACATGTCCATATTAAATATAACTAACTAACACATCAATAAACTAAACAAATGCATATGAGTTGAAACGTACACCATGAAAAAACCGGAAATGCGCCAACATTCCCGGTTCCCCTAGTAAAGAAGCTTTACTAGGTAAATAGACAATTAAAACTAATTCATCACACCAGTTTTAAAATCTTTGTAAACAAATGTATAGAAAATGCAGGATATATTGCTATGGGCTGAAATTTAATGCCCTGTTTAAAATAGCGATGATTATGAAGCTAACCGTGTTCATATTACTTTTTACGGTTTTGCAAGCCAGCGCGAAGATTACTTACGCGCAGCGGATAACCGTCAATCTCCGGGGTGTAGGCCTGACGGAGGTATTTAAAACCATTATGAAACAAACCGGATACGAGTTTTTATACTCGCCGGATGATTTCAAAGCATATCAAAAATTAGACTTAGACGTCGCCAATAAGCCCTTTACCGAGGTGCTGGATATGGCCTTGCGCAACAAGCCATTCAAGTACAGTATCAAGGATAATGTGGTATTGATCGAGAAGCAAGCTGCAACGACACTCACACAACAACAAACCATTACCGGTTCAGTGGTGGATGAGCAGGGAGCACCCATTCCGGGTGTGTCGGTGCGCATAAAAGACGCCAATGTGGGAACGACAACAGATGCCAAGGGTAATTTTACCCTGAGTGTGCCAAACAGCCAAACGGTAGTGCTCTTTACCGCTATTGGCTACGTTTCAGAAGAAAAAGCAGTGGCAAATGAGTCGGTTTGGCGCATTATACTGCGCGATGATGTGGCTAACCTGGAAGAGGTGGTAGTAGTGGGTTATGGTACCACGACGCGTAAAAAGTTGGTGACTTCTGTCGATCAGGTACGGGCCAAGCAAATCGAAAATCGCCCAGTAGCCAACGTAACCCAAGCCTTGCAGGGTGCCGCACCCAGTTTGGCCATCCAACAGCGGAGTATGGATCCGAATAACAATGAGATGAATCTGAATGTTCGGGGTCTTTCTACTATTGGCGACAATACACCGTTAGTCGTAATCGATGGTTTGATTGTAGAAGCCGGTAGCTTGAATAAATTGAACCCGGCCGATATTGAATCGATTTCTGTTTTAAAAGATGCTGGTTCCGCAGCCATTTACGGATCTCGTGCAGCTAACGGCGTCATTTTAGTTACTACCAAGAAAGGAAGCAAAAATCAGCCACTCACTGTGAATTTAGGAATGCAATTTGGTGCCCAAGATGCCGATGTACTGTTTAGACCAGTAACGGGTTACCAAAATGCCACTTTAAAAAACGTAGCATTAACCAATGTAGGGCAAGCACCGCAGTATACACCAGCGCAAATTCGTGATTTGTATGAACACCAAAATGAAGAGTCTTGGTATTTTGATCAGATATTGAAGACAGCTCCGCAGCAGAATTACAGTTTGAGCGTAGCAGGTGGAAGTGAAACCACTACCTATTTATTTTCAGGAGGTTATTTTAACCAGCGAAGTAATTTTGTGGGTGATGGTTTTGGTATAGACCGGTTTAATCTCCGTTCTAACATTACTACCGAATATAAGCGTTTTAAATTAACTTCTATTGTGGCTTATTCACGCAATAATGGAAGAGCTAGCACCGCTAGTAATGCCATCATCAATTCCACTCGTATTCCTACGTATTATTACTATAAAATGCAGGCCGCAAATGGCAGATACCTAATTAACGATGCTTTGACCGATCAGAACCCACTGGCAGAATTAAATGAAGGAGGGTATCAAAACTCTGATAACGACTATATTAATATCAACTTGGGTCTGGATTATAAAATCATGGATGGCCTCAAATTACGGGGGGTTTTCGGTGCGGATTTGCGTTCAGACCATCGCTTCATACGCCGCATACAGGTACCATTATATGCCTCACCAGAAGCAGAGTCACCTCAAGTATTTGTTAATTCAACCCGTAATACAGAAGATTTCAACGAGAAAGCTTCATTATTGAACTACCAATTATTGTTAGATTATAACAAAACGTTCGGAAAGCATGACGTGTCTGGTGTGTTAGGTGCTTCGAATGAATCTTGGACCAGTCATCGAAACGAGGTGAAGATGAAGTTTACCGATCCAGTTTTGGGAACGCCAATTTCAGAAACAGAAATTACAACAAGCGATAGTTATACCACGCCATCAGGAACAACGGAACGAAGCATCAACTCTGTTTTTGGTCGAGGTAATTATACCTACGATAATAAGTACATGGCCGAATTTAGCTTCCGTTATGATGGTTCGTCGAGGTTTCCAAAAGAACATCGATGGGGATTCTTTCCATCAGGCTCTTTAGGTTGGCGTGCGTCTGAAGAAAGTTTTATGGAAGGATATCGCGATAAAGTCGGCGATCTAAAAGTGCGGGCATCATATGGCGTCTTAGGAAATCAGAATATTGATGACTATCTCTATTTTACGACATATACATCTTATCCAAATACCTATGGCTTTAATAATGGAAGTGTGTCGGGTGCTGGATTTACTATTGGTAGCCCTAATTTACAATGGGAGGTAGTACACACGGCTAATATTGGTATTGATGCAAGCTTCTTAGATGGGGCGCTTAATGCATCCTTTGATTATTTTCAGAGTAAAACAACGGAAATTTTGATGGATCCGGTGGTGCCAACAGTATATGGTACAAAACCAGGGAAAATCAACGCCGGATCAATGAAGAACCAAGGTTGGGAGTTAACCATAAACTATCATCTGAAAACTGGTGCGTTCGATCATACTTTCGGCGCCAATATGGGCGATACCCGTAACAAAATGACCTTTGTGGAAGGGGGCGAAAGCATTTATACTGCCGATCGCATGAGTCGGATTCTTCGCGTAGGATTGCCGTACCAAGCATATTATGGTTACAAAACTGCAGGTTATTTCCAGAGCATGGAAGAAATTGAAACGTCAGCCTTACCTGTGGGAATTAATGCATCTGACTTGCGTCCGGGAGATGTGAAGTATGTGGATCGCAACAATGACGGTGTCATTGATTCGAAAGATCGTTTTGTATTGGGGAATGCATTTCCACGTTATACCTTCGGATTTACGTATGATGTACGGTATAAGGGATTTGATTTAAGTATGCTCTGGCAAGGAGTGGGCGAACGCGATATGCTCGTACGTGGAGAAATTGTAGAACCTTTCCATGAAAACTATTCGTACGTAATTTACCAACATCAGTTGGATTACTGGACACCGACCAATACCGATGCCCGCTGGCCTCGGCTCACCGCAATCGGCTCAACCTCGCAAACGAATAATTACCAGATGGGATCCGATTTATTCAAATTCAGTGGGAGTTACATTCGGTTAAAGAACATCCAATTAGGCTATACCATACCGACGGTCTTGAGCCAAAAGTTGGGTCTAAAGAACATTCGGGCATTTGTCAATGCACAAAACCTGCTTACCTTCTCTAAAAACTCTTGGATCGATCCGGAATCGTCGGAACTCGATGCCAATATGAGCGGTAGTGCGAATAGTGCACGGAACTACCCTACCTTGAAGTATTACGGTTTTGGAATTGATGTATCATTTTAACGATCAAACAAATGAAGAAGATAGTAAAATATATATATCTGGTGGGGCTTTCCGTAGTGTTTTCTATGGCAACAAGCTGTAATAAGATGTATACACCTCCTACAGATAGGTATACAGAAGCAAACTTTTGGGAATCTTTTGACAATGCTGAACAGATGGTGAACATGGCCTACAATCAAATGTATTCGGCAGACAAAATGTGGAATGATGAAGCGTTGAGCGATAATGTTTTCGAAGGCCGTTCCAATACCGACCAACGGAGTATCCGGAATGGTACAGCCGATCCATCGCTTGGTTTGTTTGCCAGCGAGTGGGAAACGGCATATGGAGGTATTAAAACATGCAACGTATTTTTGGCTAACATCGATCAGGTTCCAAATGTGGACCCTTCGCTAAAAGCTCAACGGATAGCTGAAGTTCGTTTTGTGCGGGCTTTCCTTTATTTCCGTTTGGCGAATTATTATGGGGCGGTACCTTTCTTCACACAAGACATTACCTTGGAAGAAGCGAAAACCATTTCACGCACGCCAAAAGCAACTGTGCTGGAATTTATACATAGCGAATTAGACGCGATTATAGATGCTTTACCCAGCCGGGATGGTTTAGTTGCCGATGATAACGGCCGTATTACGAAAGGGGCGGCAGTGGCTTTTCAGGCCAGAGCTTACCTTTATGAAAGTAATTGGCAAAAGGTAGTGGATTATACCGGTCGGCTGATTAATGATCAAGCTACCTATGGAAGCTATGGTTTATATCTAAATTACGCCGACTTGTTCACGGCTGCACATGAATATAACGAAGAGGTGATTTTGGACTATGCTTATGTGCCATCACTCAAAATGTGGGGCAAGCTGTATGATGCGGCACCGCTTTCTGCCGGTGCTCGGTTAAATGCCTATGCGCCTGTGCAAGAACTGGTGGATAGTTACCTGATGTTAAATGGAAAGACCATTGACGAAGATCCCGATTACAACGAGGATAATCCGTACGTGAATCGCGATCCCCGTATGGCGGCTACCATTGTATTCCATGGAGGAAAATGGACACATTTTGATGGCCATGAAGCAACGATTTACATCAAACCCGGCACCGGAGGCACAGACACAGAGAAAGCCGATGTATATGCAGGAGCAAGCAGTAACCAAACATCTACCGGATATTATATCAAAAAATACTATGATATCACGGCTACCTTAACTTTTGATGCCGGTTTAAACATCATCATGTTCCGCTACGCCGATGTGTTGCTCATGTATGCAGAAGCGAAGTTTGAATTGGGTGAAATGGATGCCTCCGTTTGGAGTCAGACCATTCGGGCGATTCGTGAGCGAGCAGGTTTTAAGACCGATGCCGCATTGGAATACCCAACTTCTTTATCAACAGAAGCTATGCGCGAAACTATTCGGAATGAGCGTCGTAGCGAACTGGCTTTAGAAGGGCTGCGTTACTACGATATCGTTCGTTGGAAAGCCGGTACACAATACTTGAATGGATATGTCCATGGTGCCAAATTCGCAAATAGTAACAGCAGCTATATTCAGCTTGATAACCGGAGGTTCGATGAGAGCCGGGATTACTTGTGGTCTGTTCCGCGTGCTGAGCTAGATAAAAACGGAAATTTAGCGCCAAACAATCCAGGCTATGCAAATTAATGGAGAATTATTTTTAATTGAAAATAAAATGAAGACAACAATAAACTATATAGGGCTTTTCTTTTTAGCAATTATCAGTCTACATGCCTGTAAAACGGATGATATGAATTATGAGGATGCCAAAGTAACAGCAGTTAAAACCTTGTATGAACCTGCTGATAACAAGGCGATTAAATTAGTAAGTTCTGCGTCGGCATCGCTTTATTTTGAATGGGAAGCCGTAAAGGTGGAAGATAGTGGCGCAGCTTTATATGAGGTGCTTTTTGACAAGGTAGGAGGCGATTTTTCTAAGCCTCTTTATACGGTGGTTTCGGATAACAATGGATTTTCTAATGGGGCTACCATCACGCATAAAGTGTTAAATAAAATAGCTGCTTTGGCTGGAATAGAACCTGGCAGTACAGGTGATTTGATTTGGACAGTGGGTGCTTCAAGAGGTGTCAACCGTGTATTGGCGGAGGAGTCGAGAACCTTAACGATTACGAGTCTAAATGGCTTTACTGATATTCCAGATGAGGTGTTTATTACTGGCGAAGGTTCTGAAACAGGAACGGACTTAGCTACTTCATTGCCATTTAAATTAACGGCTTCGGGTGAGTTTGAGATTTATACTAAATTGGAAGGTGGAAAAACGTATCATTTTGTAGATCGTACCAGCGGAACACCACGTATATTCTATTCACCAAATGGAACAACATTAAGGGAGTCGACGGGTAATGATGAAATCACTGTAGATAAAACTGGAATTTACCGGATATCGCTCGATTTTAACGTTTCTACGATCAGTTATATGGAAGTGAAAAGCGTCGGCTTGTGGTTCTGTCCTTCCAATGAAGTCATCTGGAATTTAGATTACCATGGAAAAGGTGTATGGACCGGTACCGGAAAGATTACTTTTAAACAGGAAAGCTGGGGGAAAGATCAACGCTATAAATTTCAGATCGAAACGGTAAGTAACGGTACAGCAGAAACAAAGCAAATTGGTACCTTAAATACTACCGATAGTGCTCCAACGGATGGTTCTGACCCTTCTTACTATTATGTTCGCGTATTGCCTAATGTAACGCAATGGGATGATAAATGGAAGTTTATGGATAAGTTTGACGGAAAATCAACTACCATCTCCTTATTAATGAAAGGGGATGCTGCGTACACACATACTATTACCGCAAATTAATTGATTCAATGATGCTTTAAGTGTGTATCTGGCGTGGTATCCTTATCGTCAGATACGCACTTATCAAGAGATAAAAACATAGCGCATGAAGAAGCTTTTAATATTATTTATTGCCAGCACGGTTTTCTGTGCTTGTAATAAAATTGATGATGAATACACCTATGGCGAAGATCCAGTGATCGACTGGAACGATGCGGCCAATAAAAGTACAGATGCCCTGATCAATCAGTTCTGGAATGCCGATGGCTATTTTAACTATGGTAGCAATGGTACTGATGTAGGGTTCCAATATTGGCCTAATGCACATGCTATGGATGTGCTGATTGATGCTTACGTTCGTACTAAGGATGATAAGTATAAAGATTATTTTAGCAAATGGTATGAAGGTGTTAAAGTGAAAAACGGCAATACGTACTACAATGTTTTTTACGATGATATGGAGTGGAATGCCCTTACTATGTTGCGCTTATATCAAGTAACGAACGATGATAAATACCTCAATACCGTTAAAGAGCTATGGACGGATATTTCAGGGGGATGGAATACGGATTATGCCGAAGGTGGTGTGGCTTGGAAAAAAGATATGTTGTATAGCAAAAATGCCTGTTCGAACGGCCCGGCTAGTATTTTAGCTGCTCGTTTATATAACCTTACAAAGGACGAAAGTTATAAAACATGGTCAGAAAAAATATATGAATGGCAAAAAAACACGCTTTTTGAACGTGCTACAGGAGCGGTATACGACAATATCAATGGAGAAACGAACATGGTTAGTACTGTAGCTTTGACCTATAACCAAGGAACATTTTTGGGTACAGCCGTTGAGTTATATCGTATTACTGGCGATAAAGCCTACCTGAACGATGCACAGAAGATAGCGAACTATACGTTAACTAAATGTATTGATCAGAGCAATAATATCCTGCGAAACGAGGGCACGGGCGATAACGCTTTGTTCAAAGGTATTTTTATGCGCTACTTTTTAATGTTGTTGCAAGAGCAGGATTTAAACAGTGCGTATCGGACGAAGTTTGAGATTTTCTTTAAGAACAATGCGATTAGTATATGGACGAAGGGGTGTTATCCGCAAACCTTACTATTTGGTCCTGCGTGGAATGAACCACCTGTTGGTGAGGCACAATTGACCGCTCAAGCTAGCGCTTGTATGGCGATTGAGGCAATGGCGTCTTTTGCTGAATGATCCTAAATAACCTTAATTCTTATGCTATTGGAAGGGCTATCATCTTAAAGATATAGCCCTTTTTCACTTTTGGAATATTGTTAACAACTTTAAAAGTCAGCTTTTCCCAACTTTTTGACTAAAATTTATCACGTCATGTCGTGAATAATCTATTTTTGTGTAAATAATAAATCCGGCCGAAGGGGAACTCAATGGAATTAATTTTTATTGAATCGGTTGGCGGCCTGCATTTAAACCCATTAACAAATGAATGATATAATAACGGCATTGGCGATGCTTTTTTTCTTGTTAGCAAACGCACAGGCAAAGGAAAATGATAGTCTATGGATTGTTGGAAAAAGGTATAAAGTTGCTTCCCAGGTGTTACAGGAAGAGCGTGCCGTTTGGGTTCATTTACCAAAAGCGTATGATGATAGCCTTAATAGCAAGGAACGTTATCCTGTAATTTATGTATTGGATGCCGATTTGAATTTTTTAACGGTCACCGGTGTACAGACCGCATTGTATCGTGGTGGTCGAAGTCGAAAGCAGGATGCCATCATTGTAGGGGTTGAGAATACTGATCGTACGCGAGATTTGACACCTACTCCAGCGATGAGTACACGAGGACAAGCTACTTTAGCAAACAGTGGTGGTGGTGAACGCTTCGTTGCCTTTCTGGAAAAAGAACTGTTACCCATGATCGACCATCAGTTTCGTACCGCTGAGCGGCGGATATTGATAGGACATTCTTTTGGAGGATTAACCACTATAAACATATTTCTTAAGCATACACCACTATTTTCTGACTACCTCGTTATCGATCCCAGCCTGTGGTGGGATAATTTCAAGTTGTTAAAAGAAGCGAAAGACTTGATTAATCAGCCTAAATATGCAAACGTAACTATTTTTATTGCTAGTGCAGGAAAAAGCAATGATGAGGACGTGGAAAGAAAAGGAGTTCTTCCGTTACCAAAGTTGCTTGATAAGCTTCATCCTTCAGGATTGCATTGGCAATATAGACGCTTTGAAGAGGAGGACCACGGAAGCGTAGTCTTACCTTCTTTGTTTTATGGGCTAAGATTTCTCTACCAATAAAATTTGTTGTACCACAACCTTGCATGTGCTAATCAATCGGTTTTTCCCTCGTTTATAAAATTACGCAACCGTTTGCTTTGAGCAAGCCCTTGGATATGTGCTGCTAATGTTTGTAATATTGCCATTACAATAACAATGTTCTAATTCCAGTTATAAATACATTAAGCTGTAGGCAAATTTAATTTAGGCCGCAACCCGGTCAATTTTTAATCAATAAATATGATTAAAGAACCGAAAAAATGATGATACCATTTTCGCAAAAGGGAAAATATGTGACCACTACGGAGCAGTTGTTCAATACGTATTATGTACGCCTTTGTGATTTTGCTTCCAGAATTCTTGATGATGATGAAGCTGCACAAGATATTGTTCAAGATGTGTTTGTGACCGTTTGGGAACAGCAAGACGATTTACCGAAAGAAGACCTAGCCCTCAGAAGTTTCTTATATTCATCTGTTAAATTTGCTTGTTATAATAAATTAAGGCATCTAAAAGTCGTTAATAAGTTTGAAGAACGTTTCCTTCGAGCAGAAGAACCGAAAAATCAAGAGATCATGGAGCAGATCATCCACGCGGAGGTCATGTACCATATTTACAAGGCAATAGAAGAGTTACCGAAAGGATGTGCATTAATTTTTAAAAAGGGCTATCTCGAAGGTTTGAAAAACGCAGAAATAGCACAAGAATTAAACCTATCTATTAATACCGTAAAGAGCCAAAAACAACGGGCTTTATCCTTGCTTAAAGAAAAATTAAGTCCTCAATTAGTTTCTCTTTTGATTCCTTTTATTTTTCATAAATTTTAAAATTTTTCTTAAAAAAATTCCACCCTTTTTCCTCCTTTAGGTTTCTTACAGATACAAATAGAAGAAAATCTAAATGGAAGAAAAGCCATTTTATATCGCAAAATTAATTAATAAGCTCTTGCACGACGAGCTTTCTGCGTCTGAATTGGCTGAATTGAATAATCTATTAGACGAGGAAACAAGATTACGTATACTGAACGTTTATAAAAATGATGTAACGGTACAAAAGCAATTGGATTATATTACCCAATTGGAAAAAACCAAGGGGCAAGCGTGGCGTAAAATCGTAGAAAAGCGGCAAAAACGGACACATAAAAAAGGAGGTAACAAATGGTACAGTTTTGTTGCTGCCGTAATTTGTTGTTGTGTTATTGGTACATGGACTTGGTGGTATATGAATACGTACACAACCGATCACGATATAATAGCCGATAAACGATATGGTTATAAAAATGATGTGCTTCCAGGTACTAACCGTGCAGAGTTGGTTCTTTCCGATGGAAAAAAGATAGCGCTGGATAGCGGAAAGATAGCGTACACTGAAAAAAATGGTGTACAGGTGCATGGTAATCAAGGTGCTATAGTTTATAGTGGCCAACAACATTCGCCAGCGAAGGAAGAACGGTTATATAATATTTTACGGGTACCTAAAGCTGGAACGTATCAAGTAAATCTACCAGACGGCTCAAAGGTCTGGCTGAATGCAATGTCCGAATTACGCTTCCCGGTAAATGGAACTGAACGGGATGTTTATTTAGTAGGTGAGGCCTATTTTGAAATAGCCCCGAACCAACAAAATCCTTTTAAAGTGTATATAAATGAAACGGAAATCCAGGTACTGGGTACGAATTTTAATGTGAATGCTTATCGTAAAGAATCAAGTTCAACGAGCCTTGTCTCTGGAAAAATAAGGCTGTCTACAGGGCATCATCAACAAATTCTCGTTCCGGGGGAAATGGGCATAACTACCCAAGAAGGTATTGTTTTGAAGAAAGCCAATCTGGAGAAAGCGCTGGCATGGAAAGCAGGCAATTTCTATTTTCAGCACGATCGTATCGTAGATGTATTGAACGACATGTCATTATGGTATGATATTGACGTGGTATATGAAGGAAGTATGCCGGAAAATAAATTTGGTGGTACGATACCACGGAGCTTTACATTGGCACAGGCACTGCAGATTTTAAAAGATGTCAGCGGATTGACTTTTGAAATTGATAAGAAGATCCTTAGAGTAAAGGGATAAAATAAATAGAAAACCTAAATGAAAGGACGGATGCTTATGATATGAAAACGGAATGAAACCAAACAAAGACCAACAGTGTACCACCACTATTGGCCTTATAAGGGCAAATTGCCCTCATGTTGAATTATACTGCTTACATACGAATCCTAACGAAGTAAAATTATGAAATACTTTTGCAATGGCAAAATGGGATGCTTATATATCCCAGGGGATCGCCGTGCCATTAAATTAACTGCAAGGTTTCTGAAAATAACCTATATCCTTGTATGTGCTATCTACTTCAGTGCCTATGCCACCAGCAACGCACAACAAATTAATCTTTCCGTAAAAGGCGTGTCTTTAGAAACTGTACTCAAAACAATTAGCGGTCAGACGGGATACCACTTTTTTTATAACGAAGACCTCTTGCAAAAAAAAGCACCCATTACCCTTTCCGTGAAAAATGGGCAATTAGATCATGTACTGTCTGACATTCTTGCACGCAATGGATTGTCCTATAAGATTCGAGGAAACACGGTCTCAATTGTTGAAGAGACCGTTTCTAAGAAAGTTATAGGCAAAGCAAGTATTGAAGTACGGGGTACGGTAACCGATACAGCAGGTCAAGTACTTCAGGGCGTAAGCGTTCGTGTGAAAGATAAGTCGACTATCGGTACAGTAACCGATGTTAATGGAAAATATATTCTGGATGTGCCAGATAATGCTGTTTTAATTTTTCGTTATGTGGGATATTTGGATAAGGAGATGGAAATTAATGGCCGTCAGGTGATTGATGTAACCTTAACGGAAGATATTGCAGGTTTGGAAGAGGTTGTTATTGTTGGTTTTGGTACCCAAAAGAAGCAAAGTGTTGTAGGGTCACAATCTACCATAAAACCTACCGATCTGAAAGCTCCTGTACGTGATTTAACGACGGCTATTGCCGGACGTCTAGCCGGAATAGTGGCTACACAACGTGGTGGCGGACCGGGTAATGACGGCGCCGACCTTTTCGTTCGGGGTATTGGCACTTTCGGCTCCAGTCCACGTGGCCCCCTTCTGGTGGTAGATGGGGTACCCGACCGAACCATCAATAATATTGATCCAGAAGATATTGAAAGCTTCACGGTATTGAAAGATGCAACAGCTACAGCGGTTTATGGCACAAGAGGGGCGAATGGCGTCATTTTGATTAATACCAAAAAAGGAAAATCGGGAAAGCCAAGTATCAACGCAGAGTTCGATCAGGCTATAACCAAATTTACCTACCTACCGGAATTTATAGATGGTCCCACCTTCATGACCTTATTTAATGAAGGCATGACGATGCGGGGGCGAACACCGCAATATAGTCAGGACGAAATTGATAAACATGCCAATGGTACTGATCCAGATTTGTATCCGAATGTAGATTGGTATGATGTGCTGTTTAATAAATTTGGTAGTAATAATCGTGCAACCTTGAATGTCAATGGCGGTAGTGAGCGCGCAACCTATTATATATCTGCCGGCTACTTTGGAGAAACGGGTTTGTTTAAAACCGATGATGTACAAACCTATAATTCTACCCTAAAATTGAATCGCTTTAATTTTACCAGTAATGTCGATGTGGATGTCACTAAAACAACTAAACTTGCCCTTGGTGTCAATGGCTATATTACCAACTTAAATAATCCGGCTTATGGTGTAAATAATATTTTTAATTTGGCTACCAGCTCGGCCCCGCATATTATTCCACCACAATATTCCAATGGGCAATGGCCACAGTTACAGGGGACCTTGATGAGTCCGTATATGGCCTTAACCCAATCGGGAGTTACCAACACCTATAATAATACCGTACGTTCTAATCTACGGGTTAATCAGGATCTGGGTATGTTGGTGCCTGGACTAAGCGCTACCGCCATGTTTGCCTTTGATGTAAACGTAAATAATAACCTCAAAAGAAGCCGGACTTTGCAAACTTACTGGGCAACAGGACGAGATGAAAATGGAAACTTACTGACAGAAATTTCTACCCCCGGCAGCAATGCCCTTGGTTTTGAGCTCACCCGTTATGGCGACCGGCGTTTTTATACGGAAGCTGCGGTAAATTATGCGCAAAAATTCGGAGCACATGATGTTTCCGGCATGCTGCTCTATAACCAGTCGGATTATAATGATGCTACCTCCAGAGTGAGTTCCTATAAAGCAGCGATACCTTACCGCCAACGGAATGTGGTTGGGCGTGCGACCTATGGTTATGATGAAAAGTATTTTGCCGAAGCTAATTTCTCTTATTCAGGCTCCGACAATTTTGTACCCAGTGAACGCTATGGTTTTTTCCCTTCTTTTGGTGCAGGGTGGATTGTATCCAATGAAAAGTTTTTTGAACCCTTTAAAGATGTGGTGTCACATTTCAAACTACGTTACACCTACGGATTGTCAGGTAATGCTGGTCTAAACAATGAAAATCCAGACCTCCGCTTTCTTTATTTAACAACAATTGGTGATGGTGATGGCTATAGTTTTGGTGTGCCGGGATCAACGATCAATTATACCGGTTATAAAGAAACGCGAATAGGCGGTAATGTAAAATGGGAAACCTCCTATCGGCAGAATTTAGGAGTTGAACTGAACTTTCTGCACGATGAACTGCAACTGATTGTTGAGTTGTTCAGGGAAAGAAGGGAGGGAATACTTCTTCCCAATTATGTCATTCCCTATGCTTCGGGATATACGGTTGATAATATTCCGTATAATAATATTGGAAAAACCCGAAACAAGGGGATTGATGTTACCTTGGATTATAATAAAAACTGGACAGCTGATAAATTCCTTTCTTTCCGCGGAACCTTCAATTATAATAAAAACATTGCTGTGTTTGATGGCTTGCCACCATGGCGATATCCTTATCTCGACCGGATCGGGCAGGCAATTGATCAGCGCTTTGGTTATATTGCGATGGGCTATTTTAATGATCAGGATGAAATTGACAATGCGGCTATACAATCAGGTGATGTCCGTCCGGGCGATATCCGTTACAAAGACTTGAATGGCGATGGTATCATCAACAGTAATGACCAAACGGCCATTGGCTATGGACCTACACCGCGTATTGTATATGGGCTGAGCTTAGGAGGAGGTATAAAGGGTTTTGATCTGAGTCTGTTTTTCCAAGGGGTAGGAATGGTCGATTTTAATTATGCCGGTGGTTATGCCACCACGCCTTTTTCCCAAGGCGCTACCTATGGCAATATGTACAAGCAGGTGTTGGATCGTTGGACACCAGATAATCCCAGTCAGGACGCCTTTTATCCCCGATTATCGACTAATCAAGATGCAACCACCAATTACTACACTAGTACACATTGGGTACAGCGAGCAGATTACCTGCGCTTAAAACAGGCAGAGATAGGCTATTCTTTTATGGATAAGAAATTTTTAGACAAGCTGGCCATAAAGAAATTACGGTTGTATCTCAACGGAACAAACTTATTTACTATTTCACCATGGAAGTTCTGGGATCCAGAGTTGGGGGATGGTAGAGGCGCCGTTTATCCGAATATGACGACATACAATTTTGGTCTAAGGGCAAACTTTCAATAATCAGTAAAAATGAAAAAATATTTTTATAACATATGTTCCCTGATAGGTGTGCTGATGGTTTCACTTATTCCTATGGGTTGTCAGAAAAATTACTTTGATACACAACCGGATAATATTGTTTCGGTAGATGAAATTTTCGCTAATCGCGGACAAACAGAGCGATGGTTGGCGGGGTTGTATGCCATGGTTCCGGATATCTGGAATGCCGATAATTTTATTTATGTATTTACCAATACGACAGACGAACTCGACGTGAGCAATTGGAACAATCCGGCCATTAACAGCGGCGCATTAAATCCAAGTACTACACCCAGCAAGTTTCATAACTACTATGAAAAAATACGTCTCGCATCGATTTTTTTGGAACGGATTGATGATAATGAAGAAATAAAAGCATTGGTGAACGGTGCACAGCTGATTCAGCAATATAAGGGGGAGGCACGGTTCTTACGCGCTTTTTATTATTGGATGTTGATGAAAGAAGTGGGTCCAGTAGTGATTTTACCTCTAAATTCTGGCACACCTGAAGATGATTACCAAATTCCAAGAAGCTCTTGGGATGAATGTGTAAGTTTTGTTTTATCGGAAATCGCAGCAGCAAAAGAAGATTTACCCTTAAACAACTATGCGGTGGGAAGCACAACAGAAATTGATGAAACGCAGACCGGTAGAATCAATAAAATCATTGCGACGGCCGTAGAATCGCAAATTCTGTTATTCAGCGCCAGTCCGCTATACAACGGCAATAGTGAAATGGCTGACTTTAGGAATTTAGATGGCAAGCAACTGATTTCACAAACATATGATGCGAATAAATGGAAATTGGCAGCTGACAAAGCAAAAGAGGCTATCACATTAGCGGAAGCAAATGGAAAGGGGATTTATCGGGTGAATGATGCCGATCCTTTTCGTGCTGCCTTCCTGTCTTGCCGTAATCTATTTTGGGATGGCTGGAAAACAGAAGGTATATGGTTGCGTACGGCGAATGATATTTCCGGATATGAGATACGCGTTGCCCCACGTGCAACACAAGGTACAGCCTATAATGGTCTTGCGGTAGTGCAACAATTGGTGGATGATTTCAGAATGGCCGACGGTAAATCCATCAGTGAAAGCAATAATTATCAGGAAGATCAATACACCAATACCGCGACACCCTATTATGTAGCCGGAACAAATGTGATGTACACCAATCGCGAACCTAGGTTTTATGTTGATGTTACCTTTAATGGTTCTGTAAACCCTGCAGTACCTAAATCTGGTGAGAATAATGCTCGCGTTGAATTCTTTTATACCGGTAACTCTGGTAAAAGCGGAGCGCCACGAGACTGGCCGAAAACTGGATATGTTGCACGTAAAAATTTGCATCCAACCTACAGTGTAAGTCCTTCGGTAAATGTAACTCGGCCTACAATGGTGATTCGGCTGGGTGAACTCTATTTAAACTATGCAGAAGCGTTAAATGAATCAGATCCGGGAAATCCGGATGTTTTGAAGTATTTGAATGCGATCCGTACCCGTGGAGGAATCTCTGCGTTACCTGAAGGTTTAAATCAAGATGAATTGCGGAAAGAGATACGCCTAGAACGACGATTGGAACTTTGCTTTGAAGGACATCGGTATTTCGATGTACGGCGGTGGAAAATTCCGAATAAGCAAGGATCGAATCAGGGTGGAGCTTTTTATGGGATGGATATCGATGCTGGCACAAGCCTATCTGATCCCGCTTTTCATACGCGTGTCATCGCATTTACGCGAGCTCCTTGGCAAAGGCGCTATTACTTTTTACCTTATGGCCAGGATGAAATGGATCGCAATAAGCAACTCGTTCAATTTCCAGGATACTAATTAGGATGAAATGTCATGAAGAAAATAAAAATAAATATAGCGTATGGGTTCAGCCTCATATGGATTGCTTGCTTGTTGTTTATGGCTTGTGATAAATCGAAACCTTACGAAGAACTAAGCAACGATAAAGATGGAGCAATGGTGTTTATTGCGAAAGCAAATAATGATATGCAGCAGCTAACGATGTTTCCTTATGAAAAACGAACGCTGAAATTCAACGTTGGTTTTGGGGCATTGGGGCTTCCTGCAGAAGATATTCATATTTCCATGAGTGAAGATATGCATGCTTTTGATAGCCTCAACACCATCCGGCAAGCCAATGGTGAGGCGGCTTATGTGAAATTTCCGTCTGCTGCCTATGCCATTGATCAGTTGAATTTTACCATTCCTAAAGGCAGTGTATCATCCGATTATGCTACATTGTCGTATGACCCCGAAACCTTCGATCCTGAAAAAGATCACTTATTGGCTTTAAGCATTACCGATGCTTCGGGATATACCATCAGTCCAGCCGCGAAGACGTTGCTGATTGTCGCACCAAAATTGGAAGAAAGAGCCGCGGATACGAAAGGTTGGATAGCTACAGCCTCTACCGAGCAGCTAAGCGGGGAAAATACTGGCTTAGCCTCAGCCGTATTGGACGGCGATCTAAATACCATATGGCATTCGCGTTATAGCGGAGGAACGCGTAGCAGCTATCCGCATTGGTTAAGCATTGATATGTTAAAATCAACCTATGTGACGAAGATAGCCATGGCGCCCAGACAGAATAATGCCAATGGATTTACCAAGTTTAAATTGGAAGGCAGTACTGATGGGAAAACATGGTTTACCTTAGGGGATAATCTATCATTTGATCCTGCCAACAAGGCTTATCAATCGTATGAAATTGAACCACAGTACTTAAGAAATATCAAAATCACGATGCTGGAAGGCTTACAAGACCTAACGTTCTTAGCAGAATTCGTGGTGTATACGTATTAGGGTAAAAGCTAGAAATTAAAAATAGCCCGAAGAAGACGTTCTTTGGACTATTTTTTCAAATAACGTGTAATGCCCACTTTTTGGACCAATGGTAGTCAATACTCCTGTACGGACTTTATTCATATATGGAAGTGCTTCTTTGTTGGTCGATAAACAACAAAGAAGCTGCGACTGGCGTTGATTTTTGTCGATTATCGGCATAGGTGAGACGAACTAAAGCATCTATCGGCTATTGGCTGTTTTTTGCGGTCGATGGCGAAGAAAGATACCAAGCGTGATCACCTTTGTTGGTATGAAATGTATACAACCAAAATGGAAAGGCATGATGGCGGCAAGTATTTTTTATACGTATTTGACCATTGTCTTTTGTGTAATCTCTTTCGTTGCCTGTAAAAAGTCTGCCGATTCTCTTGCCGATCAAGAACTGAATCAGCAAAGCAATAGTGGTTTAGTAACTACTGTTGGTCAACTGCTAGAAACTCCAAAAACGGCCATTATTGGCCCGGCGGGGGGAACGTTAGTATCTAAGGATGGGCATCTAACAGTGACCATTCCTGCGGGTGCATTAAGCACCGAAACAACTGTGGGTATTGCCGCAATTACCAATACGTTTGACGCAGCAATGGGATTGAACTACCATATAACACCACATCTGGAGTTGGAGAAAGCCGCTACATTGAGTTTTTCTTACAAAGGCATAGAAGACAGTTTGAGTGCGGTTGGGTTAACGGGAATCTGTTTTCAGGATGAACAGGGTGTTTGGCAATTGAAATCCGGTAGCCAATTTGATAGCGAGCAAAAAACAATAAGCGTAGAAACCAATCATTTTAGCGATTGGGCCTTAGCTAGGATTGTACGTTTAACGCCTTCGAAGGCGCTTATCTTACCAGATGAATCGGTGAAAATTACCCCTTTGGTTTGTATTCCCTTGAAAGGAATAAACGATCTGGCAAAGATTTTTATCACCGGTGCTCCAGATATTCCATTGGTAAAGCCCTATGAACTTCCGCAGGATTATGTGGTTGATACTTTTGTGATAGGTGACGAATCGGTTGAGGGAATGGGTACCTTGACGGCTACCGGAGAGAATAGCATCATTTATACAGCCTCTTCCGATGTAAATCCTAAAATTAATCCGGTAACCCTTGTCTATACCTTAACGAATACGCCCATGGTCTTGCAGGCCAAGATTCAGGTTGTCGTCAACACCACTGGTGTGACCATAACGTTAGGTGGAAAAACCTACCAATACGATAATGCCTATGCAACAGTGGAAAGCGGACATTATACCGTTGTTTTTCAAGCAAAAAATCAAGGCAACGCTTACCATGGTTCGATTGATTGGTATGGAAACGGTGAGGGTTCTTATTCATGGAGTGATGACAATCAATTTTTGTGGATACCGGAAGGACTAAGCCCTAGACGTGCTTATCAGCATGTGTATCAAGAAGGGGTAAAAATTAGCGCCGGAAAAGTGGTACTTAATTATTTGGGTGATGGAGGAGAACTGCTTATTGGCGAATTTGTTATTGCCAATGCTGGAGCAACAGATGTAGAAACAGGGGATGCAACTTATTTAGGCGATGCAAAAATCACGGGTTCATTTATGGTACGCATAGCAATAGATTAATGGTTATGATGCCTTAAGGTACCTGAGCTGGCCAGACCGGTTATGTGTCGATGAAACTGAACGGTTTGTCTACAAAGCCTTTTTAGCTAATGTAATGGATAAGATGATTGTTTATCTTTGAAATATGGGGCTAGTAGCCATGTTTCAGACTTTTGCTCATAAACGCGTCGTTCAACACATCGTTTTTTGGGTCATTGCCTTAGTGGTAATGACCTTTCTTTATAGTATCTATATCAAAAGTTTTTGGTCGGCGCTACACTTCAGTGTTTTTTTCTGGCTTATCCAATTGGCCTATTTTTATACCGTAGCTTATTGGGTGATCCCTAAAACCTTACTCAGAAAAAGATATGTATCTTTTATCCTATCCTCCTTATTCTGTTTTTTTGTCGCTATACTGCTCTTCCGTTTAGTAGAGATTTTCTATGCTGATCCCTATGTGTATCAATTCCTCAATAAGCTCAATCAGTCGTTTACTTGGGAGAAGATGCAAGGTAATTTCTGGCAACAACTCCTTCACTTTCCCGCTTTTATGAACGCGCTGGAGCAAACCAATATGGTTGTTTGGTTTGCAGTGGCCATTAAATTATTTAAACTTTATTGGGAACGGAGGGAAGCTGCGGTAGAGGCTGAACTTAATTTTTTAAAGAGTCAAATTCAGCCACACTTTTTATTCAATACCTTAAATAGTTTATATGCGTTAACATTGAATCGCTCACCACAAGCGCCTAATGCAGTCATTAATCTTGCTCAAATCCTGCGCTATATTCTGTATGAATGTAATGCGGAATGTGTTAAATTGAGTAAAGAATTGGAGATTATTGAGCAATACATCGCATTGGAGAAGTTGCGCAGTGATCGGGAGCTGGACGTGAATTTAAATTTAACCGGTCAGATCGAAGCGCAGCAAATCGCTCCGCTGTTGCTGTTGCCTTTGGTAGAAAATGCGTTTAAGCATGGGGTGCAGGAAGCGATTGATCCGGGTTGGATGAATATACAAATGATTGTAACCGAAAATTATCTTTCCTTTAAAATTGCGAATACTAAGCCTGTGAAAGCGAAAGGAAAAAGCGGGGATACTAAACATAGCATCGGCTTGGCGAATATTCAGAAGCGATTGCATATTATGTATCCAAATGCGCATCAACTACGGATTTACGATGAAGAAGAAGATGTGTTTGCTGTTGTTATGGAAATCAACTTAAATCAATTAGCCAGTTAAAAGCATGAAATATGGTCGTTCTTCATTGCCGGTGCATTAAGATCTATCTTTTATTGTTGATTGTTTGTACGGGTTCGTGTCAGGATATCCTGGCACAAAACCAGCAAGACCATTTGTATTTTCAGCAATGTATTGATTCTGCAGAATATCTGATACAGTCGGGCAAATTCGCCGGTGTAGAAGAATTGCTTTTGAACGCTACACAATTGGCTGAAGAAAAACTGAATAACGAAAGTAAACTCAGATGCTACACGGACTTGGCGGGTTTTTACTACAGCATGCTGCGTTACCACGATGCATTGAAGATGGCAAGAGTGCAACTGAAGTTTGCGCTATTGATAAGCAATGATGAAAAAATAGCGGATGCCTATAATAATATTTCGTTGCCTTATCATGCGATGGGCGATTTAAAGCAGGCTTCTGTTTATCTGTTGAAAGCGATTCATCAAATTGAGGGACATCCTGCAGCGAAGAATCGCTACAAATATTTCACTAATCTGGCTTCAATATTTATTGATCTAGGCGACCAAAAGAATAGCCTTTATTATGCCAAAAAGGCTTTTGATCTGGCGACATCAAAAAAGGACAACTATTTGATAGCCAAAAGCTTGATTAATCTATCCATCAGCGAAGTATTGAATAAACAGCCTGCTCAGGCAAAAATACATTTACAGGAGGTTATTCATTTAGCTCAGGAATTGAAGAATACCAACCTGGCGATCCATGCTCAGCTCAACCTCGGTGATCTTTACAATCAGGAGGGGCAATATCAACAAGCCTTGAAGTATTACCAGACTTCGGCCGAAGCCTTGAAGCAATTACCTAATACAGATTATGACATGTACGTGCTGTCTGGCTTGGCTTCAACCTATGATCACCTGGGTAATCATACCTTGGCAAAATTATATTTTGAAAAAATGATCCCTTTAGCGAAGCAATACATGACTAAAAACGACCTGATGGAAAGCTATCAATTAGGGGTAAAAGTTTATGAAAAGGTAGGAGACTATCAGCAGGCCTTGGCGATGCAGCGAGAACATAGTCGTTTACAAGATTCTATATTAAATGCTTCTACCCAAAAAGTAGTACGTGAGTTGGAGGCGAAATATCAATTATCAAATAAAGAAAAGACGCTTGCGCAACAACAGTTGCAACTGAAGGAGAAAAATCGACTTATTCTATTGGTGCTCATAGCGATGGTGCTATTGTTCCTTTTAATGTGTGTCGTTTATCTGGTTTACCGTAATAAGCACCAAGGTATCCAATTGGCTTTGTTGAAAGCGCAGATCCATCCGCATTTTTTGTTCAATACTTTGAATAATCTGTATGCGTTAAGTATGAGCAAATCATCAGAAGCACCTGATGTCATTACAAGCTTGTCGGATATTCTTCGCTATATTTTGTATGAATGCAATGTTCCTATGATTTGCCTGGAAAGGGAAATCGGTGTGATTGAACAGTACCTAAGGTTAGAACGTATACGGTTTGAAACGAATTTAGATATTAATTTCTACAAGAAAGGCAATCATAAACAAACCTATATAGCGCCATTGCTGCTATTACCTTTGGTTGAAAATGCATTTAAACATGGGGTGAGTAAGCAACTCGACGAGGCGTGGATACATCTATCTTCTGAAGTTTATGAACAACATTATATATTTAAAATAGCCAATAGTAAACCCGAAAACAAGGGAAAACAAACATCAAGTCCATATGGCCATATTGGCTTGGCTAATATTTATAAAAGATTGGATATTTTGTATCCGAAACGGTATAAAATACAGGTGTCCGATGAAGACGGACAATTTATTGTTTTGCTTAAATTGTTTTTGAAGTGAATGATCGTCGACAAACGCCATTAAGCAACAATATCCTGTTAATTGATGATCGATGAAGGCTATTCATATATGGTTCTTGAAGCCGTATGGAGAAAGCACTTGTTTTGGTTTTTATTTCGGTACTTTAGAGACATGAAAATGATGGGTTAAGGCGTTCCTTATGACGTCATTGCGAGGAGGTAGATGTGGCTAAATCGCTGAAAGTAGATGAACGCCTTATAACGGCATATAATAGGGAATAAACAAATTTCGAATGAAAATAAAAACCCTTATCGTAGATGATGAACCTTTTGCACTTGAGGTGATCGAAAAGTATCTGGAAAATTTTCCAGAGATTACATTGGTGGCCAAATGTGTAAATGCCATTCAAGCCTTTCAGATGCTGCAAAGGAACAAGATTGATCTTCTCTTTTTGGATGTGAAAATGCCCGGCCTAACTGGAACAGAACTATTGCGAAGCCTGAAAAATCCTCCTAAAGTTATTTTCACAACTGCTTTTCATGATTATGCGGTTGAAGGATTTGAATTAAACGCGGTGGATTATCTTTTAAAGCCGATTCCTTTTGACCGATTCCTTAAAGCGATGGATAAAGTTTTTGACCAATTGAAGCTACAACAATCGGTTATTCATCAGCAAGAAGTGTTGCCTCTAGGGCGATCGGCAGAAAACTTCCTTTACCTGAGGGTGGATCGGAAGATGGTGAAGGTTAACGTGAACGATATTTATTGGATCGAGAGTCTCAAAGACTATATTAAAGTTGTATTAAAAGAAAAAGTGCTGATTTCTAAACAGAAAATTAGTTTACTGGATGACCTGTTGCCGGAAGATAAATTTGTACGCATCCATCGTTCGTTTATTGTTTCCTTGGATAAAGTAGACAGCTACCATAGTTATGCCGTCGAAATAGGTGGTAAGGAATTACCGATAGGTCGGCATTATAAAGCCGATTGCCAGCGACGATTTTTTAGCCCGAGTAGCTAATTCACACATAAAAATTTTCATGTGTTTGTTAGGACGGTAGGGCAGACATGCCCTCCGTTTTTAATCCAAAAGAAGACTGATTAATATAGCGATAAACCCAATGATATTAAATAAGCCCCGTTGTAACATGGTCTTTATCCAGACCTCCTGCAAATTATGCCCTCCTTCCACTTGCTGAAAATGAAGCAGTTGATTAATCAGTTGGTTAATGGGTTCGCTACGTTTAACGATAAGCCATAAATCTGCGAATAGACATAACAAAGCAATGCTATAACACGAAGCTGTTAAGCATGAGTGTTGATGAAAGTTGACCACTATCCATAATAAAATCAAAAATGGTGTACCTAAGTATAAAGCCTTTAACGGTTTGCGAAGGTATCGATCAATCGTTTGCCTCAACGTTAAAAAATGATCTAAAGGGATTTGCCTTAAAGCATTTCCTAAAGCCAGATGATAACACATTCCTTGCGCAGCTATAATAAAATAGGCTAGCACAATAATGAACTGCATACTGGTAGAAAAGGACGTTATCATGATGTTCGCTGTTAAATGAATATGATGATCTTTTTTTCAAAGTAGCATACCCTCCTTTTTTTAAAATAAGATAGTTGTTAAACAACCATTGCTTACCGATGAACTTTAAAAACAAGGAGATAAACGTAATCGGTCCGATAAGTAAAGGATTTCGTAGTTAAATATATTAGTCGGTCGACTTTTGTTGAACAACTCTTACCGACTAGCCATTTTTGTGCACATGAATTGATCAGTAAGTATGATCTCGTTAATGAACAATAAATAGCATAAAGAATGAAAAAAATGAACATTAAAATGAAAAAGTACCCATTAATTATGATGATTTCCCTGATTGCTTTTGCGGCTTGTAAAAAAGATAAAGACAATGAAGATGGGGAGCCAGCGAAGACCGGTTTTGTGGATAAAAAGTGGGTACTGGAAAGCATGACGATTAATCCGGCTATTGACCTTAATGGCGATGGTACTGCAGAAACAGATATGATGGATTTCTCCGATCCGTGTGTCCTTGATGACATCACCACTTTCCGTAAAGATGGTAAGACTGTGCTGAACGATGGTAAACTCCGTTGCAATGAAGAAAATCCGCAAGAACGGGTAACGGGCACTTGGTCTTACGATGAGGCTACGAAGCAATTGACAACACAGGAAACAGGAGAAAGTCCATCAACGGTACAGGTCGTTAAAATAGACGATCAGCACTTGGTGCTCAAACAAGAAATGACAACTGACGATGGAACCGTTTATACGATTACAGTGACCTTAAAAAAGGCGACATAAGATAAGTTATGTTAATTATGCAAAAAAGGTGTCTAAAATGTCGCGATCGCGACATTTTAGACACCTTTTTATAGTGGTTACCAACATTTCATTATTTGTCGTCACTCGTGCTGATCGAGTAAGGTCTATCACCTAAGGCAATACCCCGTTTTTTGTTCGGTTGATCGCCCATTTCGAGCGCTAATTGACCACCGTTAATTAAATCACCATAGGTGATGTAATTTTTAGAATAGGTTTGGCCATTTAAGCGGGCTTCTTGGATATAAACATTTTTGGCGTTATTATTTTGGGCATCAATAACAAATTTTTTGCCGTTTTCCATGGTTATCGTGATCTTTTCGAACATCGGGCTACCCAATACATATTGGTCGGTTCCAGGACAAACACTGTAAAAACCAAGCGCGCTTAAAACATACCAGGAAGACGTTTGTCCCTGATCTTCATCTCCCGGATAGCCATTTTCCGTGCTGTTATAAAGTTTTTGCATGACGTTACGGGCATGGTATTGCGCTTTCCAAGGTTCACCAGCATAATTATAGAGGTAAACCATGTGCTGGATCGGTTGGTTTCCATGGGCATATTGCCCCATATCCGCCATAACCATCTCCGTCATTTCATGAATCATACCGCCATAACTGCCTACATTTACCCTGTTGGGTGCTGTAAATACGGAGTCTAATTTTGCTACAAAGGCTCGGTCTCCACCGATAAGATCGATTAAACCTTGGGGATCGTGAAAAACCGACCATACCCAATGCCAGGCGTTACCTTCGGTAAATGGACCTCCCCACTCAGCGGGATCGAAATTAGGACGCCAATTTCCTTTTTCATCCCGCCCTTCCATGAAACCAGTTTGTTTATTAAACACATTTCTATAGTTATAGAGTTGCTTTTTGAATACTTCGGCATAGAAGGGTTGATTGGTCATCTTGGCCAATTGATAACCACAAAAATCATCGTATGCATATTCTAACGTTTTGGCTGTTGCCTCGCGGACTTCTGTATAAGGTACATAACCAAGCTGATAATATCCCTTCCAGCCATCGCGTCCATTGGCAGGACCCCACGGACCCTTATTGGTGGCTTCATGCAGATAAGCAGCTAACGCTTTCTCCGGATCGAAGGTCCGGATACCTTTAGCCCAGGCATCAGCCAGTAGGGAAATAGCGTGGTTGCCGATCATACTTCCACCTTCGCTGGGGAATGACCAAGAGGGTAACCAACCACACTGTTCGTAAGCAGCTAACAGGGCCTGCATATACTGTCCATGCATCGTGGGATGCAGTAAGGCATTTAATGGAAACTGCGCCCTGAAGGTATCCCAAAAGCCAGTGTCGGTAAACATATGTCCTGCATGTATTTTGCCATCATATGGACTGAAATAATAGGGTTTGCCATCTTTATCGTATTCAAAGTATTGGCGGGAAAATAAACTGGCTCTAAAGAAACAGCTATAAAAGGTGGCCCTATCTTCCTCGCTTCCCCCTTCTACCATGATTTGGCCTAACTGTTTATTCCAGGTAGCTAGTGCTTTATTCTTCGTTGCTTCCAACGTTTTGTCAGTACCCAATTCCCGCTCTAGGTTTAAATAGGCTTGTTCCTGACTGATATACGACGAAGCAACTTTTACCTGAACCCGTGCTCCGCTTTTAAATGCGATATAGGCACCCTTACCATCACCGGAAGCAGTTAAGGCATCTGCCTGAGTGGTGTTTTGCCGATTTTCCCAAGTGCCATAAGTTTGGAAGGGTTGATCAAACTGTGCAACGAAAAAGCTTTTATAACCTTCTTTAAACCCTCTTCCATTATGGACAAAACCTATGATCTTCCGCTCCTTTGGAAAGATTTGTATATCACTATAACCGGTATAACCATCTAAGACTAAAAATGCCTGGTGTCCTTTTGGAAAAGTGAAGCGCAAATGTGCCCCTCTTTCCGTAGGCGCAATTTCTGTTTGGATGGCATTGTCCATATGCACGCTGTAATAATAGGGCTTAGCAATTTCCTGATCGTGACTAAAACCGGTAGCGCGTTTGTCTTCATTTACTTGTAGGCTATCTAGGGTGGGAAAGAAGGAGAATACGGCATAATCATTTGTCCAAGAACTACATTGGTGAGCTTGTTGGAACCCACGTAAGGTCTTTTGGAAGTATTGGTATTTCCATCCATCACCGTTTTTGCCGGTTTGGGCTGTCCATGTATGCATACCAAAGGGTAGCGCTGTGGTAGGGTAGGTATTACCCCTTGTCAGTTCATGCTTCGAGTTGGTGCCCTGCAAGGTGTTGACGTAGTCGGCTACGTTTTTCTGTTGGGCAAAACTCGAAGGGACCGCACTGCATAAAAGGAGAAATAAGGCTGTTCTTTTAGTATTCATGACGGAATGTTAATGCTGATAAAGGTTAGCTCATTTTTTATTTAATGGTTACAAACAAAAATAATAAAATAAGTTAAACCGTTTTAGCATTTTATAGAAAAAGCATCAGAAGGTGCTCATCACATGAAATACTCATAGAAATAGGTCTTCCTTAGACCTTTTTCTTCAGCGTAATTACGGTTATTTCTGGCCAAATACCAACTCTCCCTGAAAAGCCGATAAAACCAAATCCCCGATTAACGTTAATAAATTGCTTTCCTTTTTTATAAAGACCTGCCCATTGGTGATAAAGATATTTTACAGCACTCCATCGAAATCCTGGAATTTCGATGCCAAATTGCATGCCGTGGGTATGGCCTGATAAGGTAAGATGAATAGGCTTCGCATGTGGTAATATCTGGGCTTCCCAATGGGAAGGATCGTGTGAAAGTAAAATAGTAAAGGTGTCTTTGGCTACCGTGGCCATTGCTTTGTCTAAATCACCGTAGCGAGCAAAACTTTTTCCCCAATTTTGAACCCCCACGAGATTTAACATTTGCCCGCCTTTTTCCAATTGAACATGTTCGTCTAGTAATAAACGAAATCCCATTTCTTTTTGCATAAGCTTGAGGCGATCGAGATTCGCTTTTTTTGCTTCCGGAGAGGGCCAAACGGTATAGTCGCCGTAATCGTGATTGCCTAAAATGGAATAGACGCCGTAAGGAGCCCGTAATTTGGAGAAAGGGATTTGCCATTCGTCCAATTCAACAGCTTCATTGTTTACCAAATCGCCTGTGAAAACCATCAGGTCGCTTTTTTGTGCATTGGCAAGCGCTATTCCGTGCTGTACAGCATCGCGATCAGTAAAGCTTCCGCAATGAATATCGGATAACTGCGTAATGGTAAAGCCGTCAAAAGCGTCCGGTAGATCGGTATAGGTAACCGTATGCCGATGAATCTTATAGTTATATTTTCCTCGGTATATGCCGTATATGATGGATAAGAAAGGAATAGCGCTCAAGCCAAGGATCAGTTGGCTGACAAATTTCCGACGATCAGGATAGTGCTTATAACTCTTGAAATGTAAAACATAGTCTCCTGCGCGCGCTAAATCTTCGATTAATAAAAATGGTAAAATCAGCAACTTAGGAATCAGCGATAACAGCACCAAACTGACTACGACAAAAATATACTTTTGCGGTAACAGTTTTGGATTGATAAAGATGAGAAAAAGTACTACTGAAATAAGTATTAGATCAAACAGCCAATAAGCCCAATGAATGGTATGTCTTGTGCTTGGCGAAAGTGACTGGGTAACGGTTTTTAGGGATTGGAAGAAATAACTATCTAACAACAACCAAATGGGAATAATAAACAGGATTCGGTTAAACATAATAGAAATAGCGCTAATTTTTGATGTAGACGATTCACTTCGGAAAATATTTCAGATCGTTTAGAAATGATTGATGAAATGAATTTGAAATTACAAAAAATAACGAAGGTCGCATCTTTAAAGCGAAATTGTTACGTGTAGATCGTAACGGCTTTGCTTCTATATAAGCTTAATTTGTTTATGGCATAACATCAATACACTGGGGAGAACTTTCTTTTTTTGACCTTCAGCTTACACCAGCTATGCAGGTTTAGCAGATTGGACACTTACCTTTGTCTTGTATGACAAAGCAAATTCCTTTATCAGCCCTTGAATTGGCTGTTATCGTGCAAAACAGCGATGCTGGTGATGCTATTAAGAGAACGGTTGAAACCGCACAACATATTGAACAATTAGGGTATAAGCGCGTCTGGCTTGCCGAACATCATAACATGGAGCATATTGCCAGCTCCGCTACTGCTGTACTTATTGGACATGTAGCGGGCCATACCAAAAGTATCCGGGTAGGTTCTGGCGGGATCATGTTACCCAATCACTCGCCTCTAGTGATAGCAGAACAGTTTGGTACCTTAGAATCACTCTATCCGCATCGGATTGATTTGGGCTTGGGCAGAGCTCCCGGCACTGATCAGCTGACTGCCATGGCTCTAAGGCGAAATAATATGCATGCAGCGTATCAGTTTCCTTCTGCTGTGCAGGAGTTACAGCAATATTTATCCGATGAAAATGTGGATAGTAAAGTGCGCGCATTTCCCGGAGAAGGATTAGATATCCCCATATGGATTTTAGGATCTAGTACAGATAGTGCGCATTTGGCAGCAAAAATGGGACTTCCTTATGCTTTTGCAGCCCATTTTGCGCCGGCACAGTTTCAGGCTGCAGTAGCGATCTATAAACGGGAGTTTCGCCCATCAGCACAATTACAGCATCCATATATCATGGCTTGCGTAAATGTTATTGCTGGTGAAACAGATGAGGAGGCCGAACAGCTATCTACCAGTTTGTATCGCATGTTTATTGGTATATTAACCAATCAACGCCAACCGCTTCAGCCACCGGTGCCTAACCTCAATCGTTATTGGAACCCTGAAATCCAATATGCTGTAAATCAAATGACCGCCTGTACGTTCGTTGGAGACAAAGAAAGCTTAAAGCAAAAGTTATCTGTTTTTATTGCCAACAATGGCATAGATGAATTAATGGTAACTTCTTATATTTACGATCAAGAAAAAAAATTGAGGTCTTTTAGTATTTTGAAAGAAGCGCTTTCTTGATACTGTAAGCTATAAGTGGTAGGATATTACCAATAACTACTAACCAATAACGATCATTAACAACAACCAAGTACAGTTAGTACCGAAAGACTTGCGCATTTTCAGGATTATTAGTTACTTTAACCCTACCATGCGCATACTTTTTTTAATATGGTATCTTTTAATCGCTTCGTTACCAACCAGGGCGCAGATGCCCTTATTCCCGCCACGATATGCCGACAGTCTAAATCAATTATTAATCAAGCCCGGAATTACCGATAGTTTAAAGGCACAGACCAATCTCCAACTGGCTACCTATTGGATTATGCAAAATGACACAGCAAAAGCGATAAAATACCTCGAAATAGGACGGAGGCAGGCAGTAAAAAATCGCTATTTGAGCGGTGTTACTGCGGTAACAGAAGGACAATATTATTATGTGTCCGATACCGCTAAAAGCTTCGCTGCTTATACGCGTGCCGACAGTATATTGGCTCATTTTGATAGAAAGGATGTCTATACAATCCGATCGAAAATATGGGCTAGCTTAGCAGCTTTGCGTCAACGAAAAGATGATGATGAAGGATATATCAAACTGGTGCTTAATAAGGCAATTCCTTTAGCAGAAAAGGCTGGTGACAGTGCATCCATCGGCTACCAATATGTTGGATTGGGGATTGCATTTATGAATATTGATCAAAACGATAAGGCTGCGCACTATTTAGATAAAGCAATCGCCATGCTCAAAAATGGGAAGGACCCTTATCGATTGGCAGGCGCGTATAATCGGGCCGCTGAAAACTATATGCTGTTAAAAAAGCTGGATAAAGTGGAGGAAATGCTAAATGCAAATCGTAAGCTTTTGGCGCCTTATCCCGAATCACCCTTATATGCCGGTTTTTATATGGCCGAAGGGATGCTATTTGAAGCAAAAAAGCAATATGATGATGCTATTGTGAGCTTTGAAAAAGGAATAGCTAAAGCCAGTGGACCTAATCGAATATACGTTATCCAAGAACTGAGATTCTACAAAGTGAGGTGTTTGCTGGCAGTGCACAGGTATCGGGAAGCAAAGCATGATTTACAGTTATTGGCACTTGATAAGGAAAACATGTCGCTGGATCAAAATCGGTTAGAAGTCTTTATGAGGCTTGCGGAAGCTTACGCAGGATTGGGCCAGATGGATTCGGCCTTTCATTACCAAAAGCAAAGTACACAATTGAACGACAGTTTACATCTATTGGATTTTAAACAAGACATTAACGATCTGGAAGCTAAATACCAAACAGCCGAAAATCAAAAGCAAATTGCACGATTACAAGCTGAAAAAGCAGAAACGGCACTGGCGGCTAGCAATAGTCGGTTATTTAGCTGGATTTTAGGTGTTTCTGCTTTTTTGCTGCTTATCGTTGTTGTTTTTTCGTGGATTTATTATCGAAATTATAAGAGCCTTGCTTTACAAAAAGAGGTTAATTATCGCCAACAGTTGAAGGAACTGGAGCAGCAACAACAATTGGTACTCACGAACGCGATCTTGGCAGGAGAGGAACGTGAGCGCAAAAGGGTAGCTCGTGATTTACACGATGGTTTAGGCGGAATTTTGGCAGGCATAAAAATCAACCTTTCCAGCTGGATAACCCGTCATAGCAAGACTCCGCAAACAGGCGAATTGCACAACGTTTTGACTCAATTAGATGATTCTGTTAATGAATTGCGACGTATTGCACGGAATATGATGCCCGAAACCTTGTTAAAGTTCGGGTTGGAAACCGCCTTAAGAGACTTATGCGAATTTCATAATACAGAAAGTCTAACCGTTGATTTCCAGTCTTATGATATCGATCCAGCTATTCCTTTGTCGGTACAGATACAGATTTATCGTATGATACAAGAAATGCTTTCCAATGCGGTACGGCATGCTGGGGCACATCATATTTTATTACAATGTAGTCAAGCCGGTTGCAATTTCTTTATTACGGTAGAGGATGATGGTATTGGGTTTGAATTAGGTAAGATGTCTGATAAAGAGGGTATGGGACTTAAAAATCTAAAAAGCCGTGTAGCCTACCTCAAAGGAAAAATGGAGATTCATTCCTCGGCAAAAGAAGGTACATCAATCAATATTGAGTTAGATCTTAACCGTTCACTACTACAAGAACAAGCATTAAGCTGAGACGTTAACAACCGATAGCAAAGAATTGTGTATTAGTGGCAAGTATCAAGGTTTGACTATTGCCTTCTACCTTAAACCTTACGCCTTAAATCTCCCTTCACACCATTCCATATTCCTTAGCCCGATTAACCAGCGAGACCATATTGTTAACGTTAAATTTCTGCATAAGTGTAGCCCGATGAGTTTTTACGGTAAGCGGACTGATAAACAATTCTGCTGCTATTTCAGCAGATTTCTTACCTTTTGCCAATAAATGGAGTATTTGTCTTTCGCGCTTGGTCAATTCGGGAAATACTCCGGTTGTATCCAAATCAGGGCGTGATAAGATGAGTTTTACTTCATTGCTTAACGCAATTTCGCCCTGTAGGGCTAATTTGACGCAGGCGACAATATCTGCTGCACTGGCCGTTTTTAATAGGTAGCCACTGGCTCCGCTTTGCAACATCTGCCGTATGGTATTCCGTTCACTTAGATTGCTGATGGCTAATATTTTTACTTCGGGATGGAACTTGCTAATCTCTTTACAAAAATGGATGCCGCTATCATCAGGTAAGGTAATGTCTAATAAAACGATATCCACCCGATCGTTTTTTAAATTTAAATAAGCCATAAAATCACTGCCTGATGTAAAATGAGCTTTTACGTGGAGCATAGGCTCTGCATCTATTAGATTTCTCAATCCTTCGATGACGATGGGATGATCGTCCACAATGACGATGTTCACCGTCTGCTTATGATGCAACATTTACTTCAATATTAATAATGGTACCATCTGTCGAAGAGTCGATGTGCATATTGCCCTTCAAAAAATCAACTCGACTACGAATATTTTTAAATCCCATTCCTTCTTGATGAAGGCAACTGGCATCGAAGCCTTTTCCATTGTCTTCAACAGTAATAAAAAAGGTATCTTCGGCTTGGCTACACTGCACGATGATTTTGCTGGCAGCAGCATGTTTAACTGCATTACCCAACAGCTCCTGTACAATGCGATATATTGTTAACTGAGTCCCTGAGGAGATGTCATCTCGGATCTGAAATGCGTGAAATACAACCCTTAAATCTATGGATACGATGGAATCACAAAGTTCACGGAGTGCGACTTCCAAGCCTGAACGGAGCAGCGATTCAGGTATCATATTTTTAGCGATACGTCGTAGTTCATTTACCGAATCGCCCAGCTGGTCAATGGCACGGTGAAGTTGTGGTTGCTGCTCTGCAATTTGGGAAAGATGGAGCTTTACACCGGCTAACATACCGCCAAGGCCGTCGTGCAGGTCACGGGCAAGGCGACTTCTTTCTGTTTCTTCTCCCGTAAGCAAAGCCTGCGTTACTTCAATCTGCCGCTGCTGCTCCATCGATTGGACTTGCTGTGTATTCTGTATTTTTTTTTGTTGAAAACGATAGAGAAAGAATAGGATAATGAGCAAAAGAAGGAGGGCAGTTCCCCATAGCATTAGCTTTTGCTTATCCGATTTGCTCTGCAATTCCTGAATTTGCTGTTCTTTCTGAGCCGACTGATAGCGAAGTTCCAGCTCATTCATTTTGAAGGCCGTTTGTTGTCGATCAAGGCTATCCTTATAATGGGTATACCGTTCGGCGTAAGCATAGGCTTTTGATAGATCACCAATGGCCTTGGAATAATCGGCGATTTCTTTTAGGGCTGGAAGTATATATTCAGGTAACGAATCATTTTGGGCCATTTTTACGATCCGATATGCCGAAGTCCGCGCTTGCTTAAACTTTCGTTGAGCGGCGGCAACTGTTTTTCGTGCTTCGTAAGCATCGTATTCCGTTTCTCTATCGGGATATTGAGCCAATGTGCCGAATGCATTGTTAACAGCGGCTTCTGCTGCTCTGAACTGTTTAAGCGACGTATAATAAAGGGCTTGGTAGCTATAGTACCTTGTCTATAGACGATCTTTTCCTAAAATAATCAGTTGTTGTTCAGCTTTATCTAGAAAGTATTTTGCTCTGGCGGTGCTATCCATGTGGTACATCAGTAAGGTACCACTCAGATAAGATTGTGCTTTACTGCCAGGGTCGTCTTCTGTATGTTCCGTGAGTGCAATATCTTTCAATAGATAGGTATGGGCTTTGTTATAGTCTTTTAAGGTGAGGAATGCTGCTGCTAAGTTGTGCAAACCGATTGCATAGGGAATTGTATCCCCGATTTTTTCCAATAAGGGAAGGGCTGTTAAGAGTAATTCGGTTCCCCTTTCGGCATATCCCTTGTCCAAATACGCTTGTGCTAGATTGGCTGTGGCGTGTGCGTACAGTTGTATAGATGCCTTCTCTCTGTTTGTTTCTAGGAGTTGCCTGGTAATATTGTAATGCGTAATTGCGCTATCTACGGCAAAAGAAAGCAAATGCACATTAGCTAGTCGATAATGGGCTACCGCAGTATAGTAAGGATAAGCTTGTTTTTGAGCAATATGTAAGGCCTTGTAAGCTAATGGATAAGCTTGTTTCTTATCGCTCATTCGCGCATAAATCACGGCCAGATCACCCATAAGTACAATACGCGCTGTATCGCTGCTGGTATGACCCAAGCGTGTCTGTAAACTATCTGCTTTGTGCTGATAGGATTGTGCCCTAATTGCCTGAATAGGTATCAAAAAGGCAATAAGAATCATCAATAGCGACTTCATGTGTCAGAGAAACTTAGAAGTAATGTTACCGATTTTTAAGCATATTTTGAGAGAATAGAAAAAAATACTCCTTTGGGAGTATTGTATCACCAAATGATCATCCTCAATTTTGAACAGGATAATCGTAACCGATAAAACGAGTTGTTATGAACGCGACATGATTGAGATAATTATTAAGCACACAGGGCAATGATTATCTCAAATCATCAAAGACTGCATTAGAAAATTAAAAACAAAATAAACAGATGAAAATATACCATTTACATGTCATCGTTTCGCTTGCAGCATTGCTGTCGTTGACGTCCTGTAGCAAGGATGATGGAGAGATTAGTGCCAAGGGCTCTTGGGGCGCTGGGCGTATTTATTATACCGCTCCAACGGAAGGGGTATTGTTTGTCGACTTGAAAGAGAAGCAATTGGGTACCCTGCTGGCAGCAGATTACGATCGCCATGACTGGGATGTTAGTCTGGATGGCTCAAAAGTGGTTACCTCGGCCAATACCAACGACCTCGATTATAATGCCGAAATGTACACCATCAGTAATGTCAGCGATGGTCGGGTTCTCAGCCAGTTCAAATACCATCCTGCGGAGGGCGACTATACTTCTCCTCGGTTCTCCCCCGACGGTTCGATGCTTGCAACCGAACCGACTTGGGACGAGGGTATTGTCATTATGAACGTGCAGGGTAGCATCAAATGGCATATCGACAACGTAGGTGGACAAAAATTTGAACAGAACATATTGGCATGGATGCCCGACAATACTTTTCTGTGTATGGTAGGCAATACGCTGTACCGTACCAATACCGATTGGGACTACGTCAATCCCATCGCTTCCCTCAACCTTTCCAAATGGGGAGCACCACGCGCTAGTCCAGATGGCTCTAAAATTGCCTATGCCAGTGATGGCCATATCTGGATGATGAATGCCGATGGCAGCAATCAGGTACAGGTGACCACAAGTAGCGATGAAGAATGTTATCCTACCTTTTCGCCTGACGGGAAGCATCTGCTGATCGGTGTACACTTCATTGAATCGTTAGGAAGCAATACGGGCGGAGTATTTACAGACGGTGTCTGGAAACTGGCTATCATACCAGCAGATGGGAAGCAATATAATGTCGATGAAGGGGCAGACGATCATGTGGTGCAGTTAGTGTTAAGAAACGGTAATAATGAATCGTGTGACGGTTACATGGTATGGCGATGATGTTGCTGTTAGACAAGTCGATTACGTATTCGCTAAGGCCTTTTTAACGGCAGGTGCTACCTTTGTTCCTAATAACTCGATGCTTTTCATTAAATCGGCGTGTGGAGGTGCACCTACATCCGCATGCAGGAGAAAGCGAGTAAGCCCGAACATCTCCTGATGATAAAGAATTTTATCGACAATCTGGTTGGGATCGCCAATGAAAAGTGCGCCTTCTCTACTACGCCCTCCTCCGAATTGTTCTTTTGTATAAGGAGCCCAACCTCTATCTTTACCAATGCGGTCCATCTGTTGCGCATATAAAGGAAAATAGCGGTTGGCAAGCGCTTGTCCATTTTCTCCAATTAAGCCATGGGAGTGGGTTGCAAGCTGCATATTGGCTAAATCGTGCCCAGCGTTTTTATACTCCTGTTTATAGAGCTCAAAAAAGGGCCTAAATTGAGCGGGCATGCCTCCAATAATAGCAATAATCAGCGGTAGGCCTAAACGTGCTGCACGGATTACCGATTGTGGTGTTCCGCCTACGGCAACCCAGATATCCAAATGGTTGTTCATTGCTCGTGGTAATACTTCTTGGTGGACTAAGGGTGCACGGAATCTGCCCTTCCAATCAATAACCTGTTCTTTATTGATCGCTAATAATAAATCAAGTTTTTCGGCAAATAAGCCATTATAATCGTTGAGATTATAGCCAAAGAGCGGAAAAGATTCTGTGAAACTACCTCTTCCAACGGTAATTTCCGTACGGCCATTTGAGATCAGATCCGCTGTAGCAAAATTCTGGTACGTGCGAACCGGATCGGTAGAGCTGAGCACTGTAACGGAGCTGGTGAGTTTAATCCGTTTGGTAATACTCGCCGCTGCGGCCAAAATAATTTCCGGACTAGATACAGCGAAATCTGGCCGATGGTGTTCGCCAATGCCAAATACATCTAAACCTACTTCATCAGCGAGTTTTATTTCTTCTAATAATTGTTGAATGCGTTCCTGTGCGGGTTGAAAAGTGTTACTTTCTTGATGATAGGCCAAATCACCAAACATACTTAATCCTATTTCCATTAGAACTCCTAATTGTTATGTTGTTTTCTACGACAAAGATACAACCGTATCGGGCAGAAGCTACTTGATGTAGGATAAGAAATACCAGTGTATTCCAGCAAATGATCTAGTTCTTTACGTATAGTTCTTTGCCCGCAATATTCCTCATCGGTAGTAATGGAATGTTTTATTGTCTCATTATCATGAAAGTGCTTTTCTATGCCTTTGAATTAGTATAATATACATCAGTAATACAAAAGCTGCATAAGCGTACTGCGTACTTGATACTCCTACTCCATAGGGAAACCAGATACCCGGGAAAATATGTAGCGTAGCTATTTCTTGTGAAAACAGTCCTATGGAGACCAATACTATTGCAACTAAGACTGACCACTCTTTCCGTTTTTGATTAAGAATCCCTTGAGAGATGACAAACAGCATTGAAGCGACAAATAATAAGCGTATATAGTCAGCAATCTTATGAAAAAGAGTATCATTAATTGAATCTGACACCCATGGAAGCCCCAGCAATTGAGCCACCATGTAGGCCAAAGTAAGTATGGTAATCATTTTAGGCATCCATCGTGGTCGATGCAGTTCATACCATTCCCACCAAGCCATAAACCAACTGCCAAGTATCAAGGGTCTTAGGATAACGGTTGTCACGATATCGTATTGATGTGTGTTTTCTATTTGTAACCAGAAGTAAATAGCTTGATTGGCACGTACTAAAGCGAGCAAGACTAATCCGCTTCTGCACAATTTGCCACACATGGGCAAGGAAGTCCTTTTCGGTGCCCTTCCCGGTTGATATGAAATGGTTAAGGTGGTGGGTGTAATAGGCTTCGAACTCGGCCTTGTCCAATCCGTAGATTTTGAGCAGGAAATGGTTGTCGCCGTACCCCGTCTTCAAACCAAATATGTTACCTACATCAAACGGGTGCGGGGAAAAATCAAAACGTTTTCTGCTTTTAAAGTATTTTAATCCCATTTTGATAATCTTTAAACCTGTAGCTACAAAATCCTGTCCAATGGACTTTTGATTGAATTCAGTTGCGCATTGCCAACCTTTGCATAAAGCATCGTGGTCTTGATGTCATTGTGACCAAGTAGCTGCTGTATGAATGACATGTCCGTGCCGTATTCCAGTAAATGTGTGGCGTAGCTATGCCGCAAACCGTGTATCCCTATCGGCTTGTTTACCTTTGCGGCTTTCATCGCACTCTTAAACACCGCTTGGACACTGCGGACGGAATACCGCCCACCGTACTGACCTTCAAAAAGATAAGTTTTAGGGTGGTACGCTTTATAATATTCCCGCAGCGAATCCAGCACCGCGGACGGTAGCGGTACGTACCGGTCTTTCTTTCCTTTGCCCGCTTCGATGAGCACCTGCATCCGTCCGCCGTCGATGTCACTCACTTTCAGGTTGACAACCTCACTTACTCGCAATCCCATTCCGTAGCACAGTTGCAGCATCAGCAAATGTTTTCGGTTTCGTACCGTGTCGAATATCCGTTTTACTTCCTTTTGACTCAGCACTTTTGGCAAAGTGGATGGCTTCTTCGGCCGTGGGATTTCGGCAAAGAAACCCGGTTTATGGAGCACCTGTTCAAAATAGAATTTGATGGCGTTGAGCCTGCTGTGCAGCTGGCTTTCCGAAATCTTCAATGTATTGATGCAATAAAGGATGTAAGCTCGGAGACGGTCGTAGCCCAGCGAATCAACGGGCACATCTTTCAAAATATACAGTAGCTGTGCAAATTCGACCATGTAGGTCTTTATGGTGGATGGGCTGTAGGCTTTCATCTGCAACACCTCTTTCATGCTTTGCAACTCCCGAGCATTCACCGGTGACAATTTGGACAATACCCCTTTGCCAACCGGTGGGGTTTCCATCCCGAACAGTGTGCGGAAATGGGTGCTGTCCGGTACATACCAGCACTTTTCAGACCTGCTCCACCTGCCTTTCAGCGATTTGACTAAATCAATCTTTGCCCGGTCGTATTTGAAATCCATCCAAATGACTGCGGCATCCCTGTGCCTGCCGTCCCGAAAATCAAAACCAGAAAAATCGACAACTTCCATATTGCGTATTTTGTATTATCTACCAAAGCAAATCTAAGAAAGTTATACAAAATACGCAATAGATAAAATCTGACAACACCAAAGCAAGGCACTTAAAAACAACTATTTATAGAGGTTAACAGAAAGACACTTGACATCCTTGCATATAGAAGAGTATTGCGTATATTTGAGAGTTATAGGCAATGTTGACCGACCAATCATACACGACAATTATAGACAACTAAGAAAATGAGAAATATAGTAATAGTTGGAGCAAGTAAAGGACTTGGTAACTCAA